>NZ_CP100390.1:2772500-3072500 GCF_026016465.1 Alkalimarinus alittae | reverse complement strand
ATGGTTTTTCGCATATTGCGTCGGCACCAGAACGAAAAGCAAATCGAGCGTGTGCATCATGAAGGTAATTAGGTGAACAAATTGAAATAAAGTCTAATGCGTCATCTTGAGACTTTCTTCTAACTTTATCTATATGGCGATCAAAACGTTCAAACTCGGTGAAAAATCGAGCGTTTGGAAAGTAAGAGTCAATCACTCCAACAGAGTCAGATATATCCAATGCAGCTGTAAGTTCATTGTTGGTTTCTTTAATGGCTCTCATATGTCTTGATGCGACATATCCAGCAGCACCAATTAAGGCAAATTTCTTCAAAGGGATTACCTTTACTAAAGTTATTATTTACTGATAAGACAATAGCATAGAATAAAAGAACAGACCAAAATACATTGTTGATTCAATAGGTGAAATATTCCTTGCTTATCACACAACTCCGCAGAGGGAACTGACTTTATTTGCGTGAGTGAAAAATGTAAGGCGTACAATCGCTCAAGACGGCGATGTTTTGTTTGTATTAAATAATAGGTGTTTGGTGGTAATTAACAAACACAAAAAAGGCGCTGCAATCCTTGCAGCGCCTCGTCAGTTCGATGCTTCCCTTACCATTCCTTAGGTAACCGGCCATCCATGTTTACTTCCCTGTCCGCATCCATACGTTAACTACTGTTTTCCGTTAAAGAAAACCGCATGTCGTCCTGACAATGTGTATATTACGGAAGTGGTTGGGTGGTGTCTGTAGGATATCGCCTAAATTGTTGTGCGATATCTCTTACAGCGTACTTAACATGAATGGCACACCCTTTGCTATAACGCCCATAAGCACATTTACTTACGGATTTTTGACGGATTTAATCCACACTATATATAACAACAAATTATGGGGTGATTTATGGATAGGCAAATAAACAATCAAGCAGAATCAATTCAAGAAAACCAAGCGAGAGAGCAGGCTTTTATTGATTACTTGATTTGGTCAGTGGCTCACGATCAGGATCCGCACAACCTGTATGATGATCCAATTGCGGTGTTTAGAAGTGAGACTCAGCAAGAGGTGGCTTAGTGAATGTCGCCAAGTCAGCTAGGCATCTAAGGTCTCGGCTTAAACACGTTGAGACCTTAATGCATTAATGATGACCTCAGATAAGTCGATTCCATTGCTGTGATGCTGAATGGTATTGCAGGTAACAACCTTCTCAACATCGCTGTTGGCCAATGCTTGATAATCATTTTCTGAAAATACAGCATGTACACCTATACAAACAGGGGCTTTAAAGCCTTCTGATGTTAGTACGCCTGCGGTTTCTATCATGGTTCTTCCGGTAGAAATAATATCGTCCACTAATACTGGGGTGCGGTCTGCTAACGTTGCTGCATTGGGGTATGAAATGCTGACGTCTCGGTCGCCAAACCGTTCTTTTGTGAGCACAAGGTGAGGGCAGTCAATCATCTCTGCCGTTGCTGCCGCCCATTGTTCACTTTCGCTATCTGGGCCGATGATGAGCGGGTTTTGGATGTTGCGCTTTATCCAGTTGGCAATCGTATTGTCTGCTTTTAGTGTCTGCGTTTTAGTGCTATATATTTCTGAAAGTGCATGGTAACGATGCAGATGTGGGTCTATGGTGACTAGCTCGTCTATAGCTGTGCTTAATATGTTAGCAAACACGGCAGAGGTGATGCACTCTCCACTATGAAACCGCTTATCTTGTCGCATGTAGGGTAAGTAAGGCGCGATGAGCGTGATGTGTTTGGCTGACTGATCTCTTAATGACTGACAAAGAAATAACACTGGTAAGAGTTTATCATCGGGATGGTGAAGGTTTGCCAAAATGATAATGTTACGGTCTTTAATTTGGCTAGTTACTCTTACGTAACTTTCACCGTCAGGGAAGCGACGAATATCTGCTTCGCCCAATTCAAAGTGGTCGCTATTCAATAGTTCTGCACAAAGCGAGCTTTCATCACTAAACAGGGTAAATAGTATCGGTTTCAAATGCATTCCTCCTCTATGCTGACGGCGTTGGGGTGGTCTTCTAAAAAGTTAATGGCGTATTGTAGTTCGCCGGGTGCGTCTGAGTGGATGGTGAATAAAGGGGTTTCAGGATCTACCTTATCGCCCAGTTTTACGTGAAAGTCTAGCCCTGCTGCCGGTGCTGCGGGGGCGCCTGCCAGTTTCGCTAGTTTTGCAATAACGCGGTTATTAATATAACAAATAATGCCTGCGCGCCCGGCCCTTATGCAATGTGTATGCGCTGCTCTCGGGGGCTCTTTTAAACCGCCTTGAGCTTCACAGATTGCTTGGAATTTAGTCCAAGCCTCACCAGAGGTTATTTTATGCTCTGCTAATCGCTTTCCTTCACCTTTGGGGGCTGCATGGCCCATTTCTAAAATCTCGCCTGCGATGGTTGTGGCTCTATCTCTTAAATCTTGCGGGCCGTGGTGATGGTTTTTCAACACATGAATGATATCTCTCGCCTCGAGTGCAGGGCCAATACCATGACCGACAGGTTGTGATCCATCCGAAAAAAGAATGTTGACCCTTATGCCTAATGCTTCACCGGTTTTTACCAATTGCTTGGCGAGTTTTCGGCCATAGTTCATGCTTCTTACTTTGGCGGTTGCCCCAATGGGGATGTCAATCAATACGTCTGTAGAGCCGGCGGCAATCTTTTTTGATATGACAGACGCGACGAGTTGGCCTTCGCTATCTAAGTCTAATGCTTTTTCAATACGTATCAAAATATCATCGGCAGGGCTCAAACTGACTGAGCCGCCCCATGCAATACAGCCGCCTTCTTTTTCAACAACTGATCGCATGGTCTCTAAACTAAGATTAACCGGTGTTAAGGTTTCCATGGTGTCTGCGGTACCCGCGGGGGAGGTGATCGCGCGTGATGAGGTCTTAGGCATAATCAGGCCTGATGCTGCAACAATAGCCACAACGATGGGGGTTGTTCGATTGCCGGGTAAGCCGCCCACGCAATGCTTATCCATTACCTGCTCGCGCCCCCAGTCTAACTGGCTGCCGCAAGCGACCATCGCTTTTGTAAGGCTAATTATTTCATTGGTGTTGAGCCGGTTGCCTGCGCAAGATGTAACAAATGAGGCGAGTTGAATATCTGAATAATTGCCATTGGCGATATCGTTAATAATATCCGTCGCGCTTCGAGGAGAAAGGGGCGTGCCGTAGATTTTACCGCGTACATAAGTCATTGACTCGGCAGGTTTTGCATGAGAAAAGGTTGCTTTTTCACCTTCTGACGCCTCGAGTAGCCGCCAAGCCGACTCTGATAATCCCACTTCTTGATGGGAGAGGATATCCGTTGTCACCATATTAACGGTGGCAATAATGCTATGAGACCCCGTGCAAACATTAATGCGTGAGTGCGCTTCAAATCCTTCTGCCCGGCAAACATAACAGTCCTGCCGCATGTAAATGACCGGCTCCTGATGAGTGTCGATACCCATTCTGCGTAGATTAAGAAAGTTTACGTGTTGCGACTCTTCTGGGTTGCTCATAAATTCCATTCAAAATGTTAATCATAATAGTCAAATTAATACTATGCCAATTAATGAAAACTGTCTTGCGTCAGGTCAACATATCCATCTGCCTTAAATGTCACTTTATACTAAGATGAAAGTGACAAGTGACAAGGAAGCAAGCGGATGAATATTAAGTTTTTGGGTGGTGCTGGCACGGTTACGGGGTCAAAGTATTTAATTACTCATGAAAATCAGCGGGTATTAGTAGACTGCGGGTTATATCAAGGGGTTAAAAAACTACGATTACGAAATAGAGGGGGCTTTCCTATCGACCCCAAAACAATCAATGCGGTGATATTAACTCATGCTCACATTGACCACAGTGGTTATGTTCCCGCGCTGAGAAAAAATGGCTTTAAAGGGCCTGTCTATTGCACTAAGGGGACTTACGACTTGTGCAAAATCTTATTGCCCGACTCGGGCTATTTGCAAGAAGAAGACGCACGCTATGCAAATAAGAAGAAATTTTCTCGTCATAGTCCCGCGTTGCCACTGTATACCGAAAAAGATGCCATTGAGTCGCTAAAACTATTCAAACCCGTTCAATATCATAAGCCCCTAGACGTCGCTAATCAGATAACCGCAACGTTTACACCCGTCGGACATATATTGGGGTCAGCGGCTGTGCAGATCAGTGCCGGCGGAAAAACGATTACCTTTAGTGGTGATGTAGGACGAACAGAGGATTTAGTGATGCGTCCGCCTGAGCCATTGAGCGAGACAGACTACCTTGTGGTTGAGTCTACCTATGGCAATCGAAGGCATGACGAAACAGATCCGTTTGAGTTCTTTAAAAACATTATTAACAAAACAATGGAAAGAGGAGGGATCGTATTATTACCCTCATTTGCAGTAGGTCGCGCGCAAACGATACTTTATATTATTCAGTTACTAAAAGAGCGCAATGAAATCCCCGATGTGCCAGTTTATTTAAACAGCCCCATGGCAATTACTGCCACTGAAATCTATTGTAACCACCATAAAGAACACCGCCTAACCGCAGAAGAATGTGAAAAAATCGACAAAGACACGCACTTTGTAAGAACTCCAGAAGAATCTATAGAACTGAACAATCGAAAATACCCATCTATTATTATCTCAGCTAGCGGAATGGCTAGTGGTGGGTGGGTGCTACATCACCTCAAAGCGCTACTACCCAATCATAGAAATAGCGTTGTGTTTGTTGGTTTTCAAGCTCCCGGAACAAGAGGAGATGCAATGGTAAACGGGGCAGAACAGGTAAAAATACACGGAGCCTACCACCCCGTACGCGCAGAAGTCAGCCAAATAGATAGTCTATCAGCTCACGGAGACTATGTAGAAATTCTAGATTGGCTAGATCAATCTAACATCAACCCCAAGCAAGTGTTCGTCACTCATGGAGAGCCCGTCGCATCAGATAGCATGCGATTAAAACTAGAAGAAAAGTTCGGTTGGAAAGTAGAAGTGCCTGATTATGGCGAAGAATTCAATCTTTAACTAATAGCCTAAAAAGCGAAAATAACTTGGCAGTCGGTCTCCACAATAACCAACCGCCAAGTCATAATTCTTGTACCTTACTTAACCGTCAGCAGAGACGCATTTTTAGCAACAGTCTTCTCGCCAATACCTTTAACACTCACTAGATCCTGAATGTTAACGAATGGGCCGTTGCTTTCTCTAAAGTCTACAATAGCTTGAGCTTTCTTTAAGCCGATGCCTTTAATCGATGATGCCAATGTGTGTGCATCGGCGCTGTTAATATTAATCTTCCCTGTTTCGACAGATACCGCATGGGTCGCTTCGACTTTAGCGGCAAAAGCATTTTGGGCCGGTAAAAAAGAAAGGCTAAAAGTAACAACTAGAGCAAGTAATGATAAAAAATTTTTGATTCGCATTTGAAATTCCATTTAAAGCGATTAAAAGATGAGCCACGTTCGAAGTGATTATTCAGTACGGAGGCCAATAGGCAGAATGCTTGACCGAGGGGGATAAAACAGAAGTGAAACAAGCGTTAAGTCGGCGCACAATCCCTATGCTCCATCCTTGGCTTAACGCCTCACTGAATCCATTCAGTGTTTAACTTCCATGTACCACACCCTTGCGGGCAGTTTTTGCATCCTTGCAGCGGCGCATTATACTTAAGATATAATTTATGGATGTAGGACATTACCCATTTCTATTGTGAGAGATATCGCACAAGGGTAGGGGGGACTAATTTTTCAGTGTTAAAATGCCAACTCTTCATTCTAATGAGTCGCATTGAGCTTGAAATAACAACCAATTAACAGGAATTATCATGGAAATACTACACCACGGAGCGGTGAATGGCGTAACAGGCTCCTGTCATGAACTGAAACTAAACGACAACGCCGGTATCTTAATTGATTGCGGTTTATTCCAAGGTGCCGAAACCTCAGGTAAGGGCGCTACTGAAAACAGCCTCGAAATTGACTTCCCAATAGAACACATAAAAGCGCTTGTCGTCACCCATGTACACATCGATCACTTAGGTCGCATTCCCTATCTACTAGCTGCGGGTTTCAACGGCCCCATCATCTGCTCAGAGCCGACTGCAGCGTTATTACCCTTAGTGTTAGAAGACGCCCTTAAAGTAGGGTTTACCCGCAATAAACAACTAATAACTCGATTTATAAAAGAGATAAAGCAAAAAATAATCGCATTACCTTTCGGCGAATGGCACTCCGTCATTTCTGGCTTAGATGTAAAGCTCAAACCTGCAGGTCATATTTTAGGATCTGCGTATGTTGTATGCAGGGTTAAGACGACCCAAAAGGCTAAAAAAGTGATCTTTTCAGGCGATCTAGGGGCGCCATACTCACCATTGTTAACGGCACCCAAAGCGCCTTATGGCTGTGATGTTTTAGTTATTGAAAGCACCTATGGCGATAAAGAGCATACTAACCGAAAAGAGCGTAAACAACAGTTGCAGGCGGTTATAGAAAAGGCAGTAAAAGACCGAGGCGTCATACTGATCCCCGCGTTTAGCATCGGTCGAACGCAAGAGTTGCTTTATGAACTAGAAAGCCTGATCTACCAAAATAGCCGAGATGAACATCGTAAAAAATATCTAACAGAGCGTTTAGCATGGGATGATATTGAAATTGTCATAGACTCGCCCCTCGCCGCAAAATTCACCGAAGTTTATCGAACGTTAGAACCTTATTGGGATAAAGAAGCGCGTAAAAGAGTCGTTTCAGGCAGGCATCCGCTCTCATTTGATCAACTAACCACCATCGATGATCACGATACCCATATCAAAACCGTCGAATACCTCAAAAAAACCGCAAGACCCACCATTGTCATTGCAGCGAGTGGAATGTGCGCAGGCGGAAGAATTCTTAACTATCTAAAAGCACTATTAGCAGATCAACGAACCGATGTTTTATTTGTAGGCTATCAAGCAAAGGGAACACCCGGGCACGATATCCAACAATACGGATCAAAAGGGGGATACGTGATGATTGAAGGCGAAAAGTACCCGATAAACGCTCAGATACACACCATCTCAGGCTATTCAGCTCACGCCGACCAAAAAAACCTAACCGACTTCGTAAAACGCATGAAGAAAAAGCCACAAGAAATCAGAATCATACACGGTGACAACGACGCCAAAAGCGCACTCAAAGCAAAATACAGAACGTTGTTAGGCGAAGAGGTAAATATTAAGATCCCATCGGCGGATTAAAGTATAAAGCATATGCAAAAAAAAACTCAAACCACTACAATCCCGTTAGTCGAGAATTTTGCGCTAATTAGAAAATGAATATTTTTTGTAGGTCGGGTTTTAATCCGACAAACGGAGCTGACACCTAACGCTGGCTAGGTTTAAAACTGACTATGGTGTTGCTATCTACCAATGTCGGGTTAAAACCCGACCTACAAAGAGCATTTCCAATAAACTCTGAGCATCTAAATAACTGGATATAAAGTGACCCGCTACGAAAAAGTAAAACAAACATTACAAGCTAACCCCAAAACATGGTTAATCACCGGTGTAGCAGGATTCATAGGCTCCAACCTGCTAGAAACACTCTTACAATTAAATCAAAAAGTAGTCGGTTTAGACAACTTCGCCACAGGCCATCAGCACAACCTAGACGAAGTGAAAGGACTGGTATCTGAAGCCCAATGGAATAACTTTGCGTTCATCGAAGGCGATATTCGAGATACAAATGCCTGTAAAGAAGCCGTCTCAGGTGTCGATTATGTGCTGCATCAAGCCGCTCTGGGCTCAGTGCCTCGCTCCATTAATGACCCTGCAACAACCAATGCCACCAACATTAGCGGTTATTTAAACATGCTCGTAGCCGCACGTGATGAAGGGGTGGCAAGCTTTACCTATGCGGCATCAAGCTCTACCTATGGCGACCACCCCGCGTTACCCAAGGTAGAAGAAAATATTGGCAATCCGCTATCTCCATACGCAGTCACCAAATACGTCAATGAACTATACGCCGATGTATTCGCACGAACCTATGGTTTCAAAGCAATAGGCCTACGATATTTCAATGTATTCGGAAAACGACAAGACCCCGATGGCGCATACGCCGCTGTTATCCCCAAATGGACCGCATCAGCCATTAAAAATGAAGAGATTTTTATCAATGGTGATGGAGAGACCAGTAGAGACTTCTGCTTTATCGAAAACACTGTTCAAATTAATATTCTAGCGGCCACTGCATCAGATGAAGCAAAGAATAATGTCTACAATGTAGCCGTAGGTGATCGAACCACATTAAACACGTTGTTCGGTGCCATCAAAACAGCGCTTACTGAAAACGACGTACCAGTTGGTATGGAACCGACTTACCGAGATTTTCGAGCAGGCGACGTACGTCACTCGCAAGCGGATATTAGCAAGTCAGTAAATCTATTAGGATATGTCCCAGAATACAGAATACTAGAAGGCATAAAAAAAGCGATGCCTTGGTATATAGGGTTTATAGGGCGCTAAAAGTTTCTTAAATTATTAAATGTTTTCATAAAGTGAGTATTAGAATGAAGTTTTTGGTAACAGGCGGCGCAGGGTTTATTGGCTCAGCCGTGATTAGGCATTTAATCAACAAAACCGACCATGAAGTCGTAAATATCGATAAACTTACTTACGCAGGGAACTTAGAAAGCTTAAAAGAAGTCGATCAGTCCGATCGTTACACCTTCGAGCAAGCCGATATCTGCAATAGCCAATTGATGACCGCCATTTTTGAAAAGCATCAGCCGGATTTTATAATGCATCTAGCGGCTGAATCCCACGTTGACCGTTCCATTGATGGCCCTGCAGCATTTATTGAAACTAATATCGTAGGAACCTACGCATTACTGGAAGTGGCCCGCGCATACTGGAATGCCCTTGAAGGCGAAAAGAAAGCACAGTTTAGATTTCACCATATATCTACTGACGAAGTGTACGGTACCTTAGGTCCAGTAGGGTTATTTACAGAAGAAAACCGCTACGAACCGAATTCTCCTTATTCAGCCTCTAAAGCCTCATCAGATCATTTAGTAAGAGCATGGAGAGAAACCTATGGGTTGCCCACCGTTATTACGAACTGTTCCAACAACTACGGCCCCTACCATTTCCCAGAAAAGTTGATTCCATTGGTTATCCTTAATGCGTTAGCAGGCAAACCTTTACCTATATATGGTAAAGGTGACCAAGTACGTGACTGGCTATATGTAGAAGACCATGCGCAAGCATTAGTGAAAGTCGTCACCGAAGGCGTTTTAGGCGAAACATATAATATTGGAGGTCATAACGAAAAGCAGAATGTAGAAGTCGTGAAAACACTTTGCAGCTTGCTTGAAGAGCTAGCCCCCACCAACTGTCATTCCCGCGCAGGCGGGAATCCAAAAGGGTTTGAAAGCCTAATCACCTACGTAGCTGATCGTCCGGGCCATGACGTCCGTTATGCCATTGATGCCTCGAAAATAGAAAGAGAGCTAGGCTGGGCGCCCGAAGAGACGTTTGAAACCGGCATGCGTAAAACAGTACAATGGTACTTAGACAATAAAGACTGGTGGGAGAATGTTTTAGACGGCTCGTACCAAGGCGAGCGTTTAGGATTGGGGGAATAAGAATGAAAGGTATAATACTAGCCGGTGGATCAGGCACGCGCCTGCACCCCATTACGAGAGGCGTATCCAAGCAACTTCTGCCGATTTACGACAAACCAATGATCTATTACCCGATTTCAGTGCTAATGTTGGCGGGTATTCGTGAAATTTTAATTATATCAACGCCTGATGACTTGCCATTCTTTGAAAAGATGCTCGGTGATGGTGGTAATTTTGGTGTTAAGTTCAGCTATGCTGAGCAGCCACAGCCAGATGGATTGGCACAGGCGTTTATTATTGGTGAGTCGTTTATTGCCGATGATAGTGTGTGTTTAGTGCTGGGTGATAACATTTTTTATGGTGAGCACTTTTCACAGAAGTTGAAAGTAGCGGTTGAGAAAGGGCCTGGGGCGACGGTATTTGGTTATAGAGTCAGTGACCCTGAAAGGTTTGGTGTGGTTGAGTTTGATAAAGATGGAAAAGCCATTTCGATTGAAGAAAAACCTGAGCAGCCTAAATCTCATTATGCTGTTACAGGTCTGTATTTTTATGATAACGACGTGATTGAGATTGCTAAAAATGTGAAGCCCTCTGAGCGTGGCGAGTTAGAAATTACTTCGGTCAATAATGCTTATTTAGAGCGGGGTGATTTAAGTGTGATGCAGCTAGGGAGAGGATTTGCATGGCTTGATACAGGTACACATGACAGCTTACTGGAGGCTGCACATTTTGTTCAGACCATCGAAGCGCGGCAAGGGCTTAAAGTGGCGTGTCTTGAAGAGATAGGTTTTCACAATGGATGGCTATCTAAAGAACAGTTGTTACAGCAAGCTGAGTCACTGTCTAAAACGGGCTATGGGCAATATTTGCTCAGTCTTGTAAAGGGTGTCAAGTAAGATGAAGGTTATACAAACAAAATTAGACGGTTGCGTGATTATTGAGCCTAAAGTGTTTGGAGATGAGAGAGGTTTTTTTAAAGAGACTTTTCAAGCCGAGCGCTATAAAGAGGCAGGGTTGACACTCCCTTTTGTGCAAGATAATTACTCACGCTCAACACGAGGGGTTTTGAGGGGTTTACATTTTCAGAAAACCAAACCGCAAGGCAAACTCGTGAGTTGTTCAGCAGGCGAAGTATTTGACGTGGCTGTTGATTTAAGGCCAGGCTCGCCAACGTATGGTCAGTGGGAAGGGGTTACGCTGTCTGAAAATAACCATATTCAGTTTTATGTCCCCCCCGGTTTTGCTCATGGATTTGTAGTTATTAGTGAAGCCGCTGACTTCCTATATAAGTGTACTGATTACTATGACCCGGCTGATGAAGGTGGCATTATCTGGAATGATCCAGATGTTGGAATAAGCTGGCCTTTTGTGTCGCCTTTATTATCGGATAAAGATCGACAGCTGCCCACATTACGTGCACTAAACGACTAACTGCAACAAGGCTGGCGTAATCGATGATGAAAAAGGTACTAATAACTGGCGCTAAAGGTCAGGTGGGTGTGGAGTTGATGCTTGAAGCTGCTGCTCGTGGGTATGATGCAGTGGGCTATGACTCTTCTGATCTTGATATTACAGACGCCAAGCAAGTGTTTAAGGCACTTGAGACGCTTCAGCCGCAAGTAGTGATCAATGCGGCGGCTTATACTGCTGTTGATAAGGCAGAACAAGAGCGTGATATAGCCTTTGCTGTAAATGCCGATGGGGTGAGTTACCTAGCCGATGCTTGTAAGCGATTTGATGTTCCTTTGCTTCATATTTCAACGGATTACGTGTTTGATGGTAAAAAAAGCACGCCTTATTTAGAAAGTGATGAGCCCAATGCAATAGGGGTTTATGGTGCCTCTAAATTAGCGGGTGAACAAGTATTGAAGAATAAATGGCATAAGCATATTATTCTACGTGTTAGCTGGGTGTTTGGAGCTCATGGCCATAATTTTGTTAAAACCATGCTAAGGCTGGCCGAAAGTCGAGACGCATTAAGTGTGGTAAACGACCAATATGGCGCGCCTACTGCGGCTAAGTCGATTGCAAGCTGTTTGTTGAGTCTTGTTGAGTGTGAGGGGTTTGGTGAGGCTGACTATCCTTGGGGGCTTTATCATTATCAAAGTGAGCCTGGTGTAACTTGGTATGACTTTGCTAATGAAATATTTTTGCAGGCAAATGCTTTGGGTAAATTGAGCAAACAAATGAGTGTAGCGCCTATTACTTCTGAGCAATTTCCGACGCCAGTGGCGCGCCCTGAAAACTCTAAGCTTGATGGTGAGCAACTTAAACAGGTCTTTGGTATACAGGCAGGTGACTGGAAGCGTCAGTTATCAGAAATGCTTAAGGCTATTTGAAAGTCGATGCAGCCCCCTTTGTTAAGGGGGCGTTGAACATCGCTATTAATTAGAACGGCTTTCTATGGCAGCGTTGAATAAATTATCGTAGTGTCTTAAATAGTCTTTATCGAGTTGACCTGCTTCAAGTCTGAGTAGCAGGTCTGACAGCAAGTACTCTTTTAGGGTTTCAGTGATTTTAAGCAGGGTATCGACCAGTGCCGTTTGGGCATCCAGTACATTGACCTGATCACTTAGGTTAAGGGCTACCTGACGTTCTGCTGCTTCTAAATAAACCTTGCCAGACTCTCTTGACTCAGCCAATGCAATCAGACGCTCTCTATAAGACAGCATACGGTTGTAGTTAAGCTTTATCTGCTGCTTTTTTTCGGTAATGGTATATTCTAGCTCGGCCTGACTTGCCTGTACCTTGGCGCGTGCTCTACGGGTCTTAGACTGAGTTTGACCGCCGGTATAGAGCGGAATGCTTAACTCAAGGGCTGCTACGGTATCTTTGCGTGTGCGGAAGTCATCGTCCGAATCGCGGTCAAGATAATGTAAGTTTAAGTCGAGAACAGGGTAGTGCTCTGCTTTACTGGCAGACAAGCCGTGTTGCTCTTGCTTAATTTGTGATCGTGCTACCCTAACGGCATAGTTGCTGTTAACACTGTTGAGCCAATCGGCTTGAGTGCCAGTGAGTAGGTTGGGGGTGATTGTTCTACTGCTACCAATCCAGCGCTCAGGAAACTGAACATCAAAGCCTGTTAGGTTGCTTAATAAGGTTCTAGCGTCTGCTAAATCACTTTTAGCTTGCAATAAGTCGACGTTTGCGAGGTCTCGTTCAGACTTAACGTAAAGCGTCTCAATTTTGTCACCTATGCCAAGCTCAAGTGCTCTTTCGACTTGGGTTTTTTTAAGGTTTAACGCGTCTAGTTTTTGTTGAGTCAAAAACACTCGCTGAGCCGACAATAATACCGTGACGTATCGCTCAGTGACTCGATAAATAAGTTCTTGTTCAGCGCGCTGATAACGATATTCAGCCGTTTGAGCGACCGACTTGCCTCTTTGATAGTTTTGGTAAGAGGCGTAGTTAATGAGTGGCTGTCTTAAACTGGCCCGCCAGTATGTATCGGTCAGTTCACCTGTAGAGCGTTTTTGCGAGGGGTCATAGAAGCCGCTACCGTCGTCGGTGTAAACGTTATCTGAGTCTTCATATTGGTGCCCCGCGTTTAAGCGAATATTAGGGAGTAAATTGCCAAAAGCGATATTCTCTTCTTCTTTTTCGGCTTGATAGCTCCAGTACGCCCTTTTTAATTGTGGGTCAAAGGCGAAAGCGGCTTCGAGTGTGTCGGCGAAGCCCAACTCTTTGTCTTGTATTACCGTGTCGTCATTAGCCTGAGCTGAATGTAGCCCCAGAGTGAGGCAAAAAATCAGGCTTGTTAGCGTGTAAATATTAGGGGTCATTTATTTCTCCTGTAGACTGCGTGCAAAGCTATCTGCAATGGGTTTAAGCAGGTAACTGAACAAGGTTCGTTCACCACGGAGGATCATGACTTCTGCGGGCATACCAGGCTTAAGCTCCATATCGCCTGTCATATCTTTTGCGCCTTGCTCTGTTATTCGAATGCGAGCCAGGTAATAGGGGGTGTCATCGCGTTTATTGAGTAGTCGGTCGGCAGAAATATTAATCACCTCACCTTCAATGACTTTGGTGATGTGAGAATTAAAGGCCGAAAAGCGAATATCGACTTTTTGCCCTATCGATACTTCGTTAATGTCTTGTGTCATTAACTTGCTTTCGATCACAAAGGTGTCATGTTCAGGCACGAGGTCAAGCAGGGTTTGCCCAGAAGGAGCTACGCTGCCAATTGTGTGAATTTGTAGATCGACTACGACACCCGCTTCGGGGGAACGAATGGTTGAGCGGTCAATGCGGTCAGTGGCTATTTGTAGAATTTCTTGATAGTCGTAGTAATCGTTTTGCGTTTTGCGTATTCGCTCACCCACTTCTTGTAGGTAGTCTTGTTTGCGAGTGGCAATTTGAAGGTCGGTTTCAGTAATTTGAATTTTTAAACGCGACACTTCAGATTCTAAACGAGCGCTTTCATTTTGAGTGGAATAAATAGATCGATCAAGCTCTCTTGCTCTTTGGCCATCGCCTAGGCCTTCTTTAAATAAAGTTGAGAAGGCGAGCTGTTCATTTTGCAGTGATGATATTTGTTTTTTGATTATATCAATCTGCTTATTAAGCCCCGTGATTTGTTGATTGATTTGTTGAATGCGTGATTTTAACGCATCGCGCTCCTGAAAAAAGGCTTTTAGTCTTGCGCTATGCAGTTGAAGCTGTCTATCGAGTGCGTTTTGTATGTCGATATCTTGTGCAGCTTCTGCAATTAAATTATCGCTGAAGATGAGTGCTTCTTCGAAATTTTGTTCGGTAAGCAGGCGTTCTAATTCAGCCTGAGCCGTTAATAGTCGTTTTTTGTTGCTGATTCTTTTGGCTTCAAATTGTACTGTGTCTAGCTGTATGAGAGGGTCGCCTTTAGAGACTTTATCGCCATTTTTAACAAATATATCTTTAACGACACCACCTTCGAAGTGCTGAATAGACTTACGATAGCTGTCTACCATCACTTCACCCGACGAAATCACCGCACTGCTTAATGGCGCAAAAAACGCCCAGAAAGAAAAGCCGCCTAAGGTGATCAGCAGGAATATAAACCCAAAGCGCACATAGCGGCCATCGTCTGTCGATACGGTTGACTGGAGAGGCGCAGGTACAGGTGAAGGGATGTCTTCGAGTGCCTGGGCGGAGTCAGATGCTGGTTCATTTTCATCTGCTGTTTCTTCTGTTACGCCTTCTTCTGTGTCTGTAGAGGTGCCTGTTTCTACTTCAGTGTTAGAAGTCTCTACCGGGTCTTCTGCGGTGTTGTGTTCTGCAGAGGTTAGTTCTTCAGGGTTGTTTAATTTAGGGCTTTCATCTAGAGCGCCTTGGGTATCTTTATCTATGCTCATTATTTATCTCAACTTCCCTAAGATGCAGTGTTGCGTAGCATCTTAGGGGTAAACGAATTAAAAAGTTAACGGTTTAACGTGTTTAGGGTGGCTCGCTTGTTTAAGCGCTCGCGCTCGCGTTCGCTATTTTGGCAAGCTCGGCTTTGACGGCGGCTAACTGTTTCATGACTTCATCGCGAGGGCCAAAGTGCTGCACCTTACCGTCTTTCATGACCAGTAATTTATCAATATGTCGCAAAATAGAGGTGCGATGGCTAATCACAAATACCGTGGCACCTTCTTGTTTTAAGATATCCATGGTATGGGTTAACGCTTGCTCGCCTTGTTCATCAAGGTTTGAGTTGGGTTCATCGAGCACCACAATTTTTGGTGAATCATACAATGCTCGCGCTAAGCCAATGCGCTGGCGTTGACCGCCCGATAGTGAGCCTATGTCTGCGCCAATCGGGGTGTCATAAGCTTCTGGTAAGCGTAGGATTAATTCATGTACGCCGGCTTTTTTAGCAGCAGCGACTACTTTTCCTGGATCGATTTCACCAAAGCGGGCGATGTTTTCACTGACGGTGCCGTTAAATAGCTCTATGTCTTGAGGTAAGTAACCAATATGAGGGCCTAGCTCGTCTGCGTTATAGTGCTGTATTTCAGCGCCATCAATGCGAACCGCACCAGCATAGGAGGGCCAAATACCCAGCATGGCTCGGGCCAGAGTTGATTTACCTGCAGCACTGGGGCCTACAATGCCGACATGCTGACCAGGCAGCACATTAATATTAATACCGCTGAGGGCGGGAGTTTTAGACCCAGGGGGGACCACTACCAAGTTTTCTATATTGACCTGCCCGGTAGGTGCAGGTAATTGCATGTTTCTTTCGTCTGCGGGGATGGCAGTTAACACCTCGGTTAAGCGGCCTCTTGCTGCGCGAGCGTTGTTGAAGCCAGACCAGCTGTTAATGAGCAGGTCGAGTGGGGCGAGTGCACGACCCATTAGGATTGAACCTGCGATCATCATACCGGGTGACATTTCATTAAGAACTACATAATAAGCACCTAAGCCGAGTATTAGCGACTGGAAAATCATGCGTAATACTTTACTTAAATTTGAATAAATACCTGCTTTGTCACTGGCTTGAGTTTGTTTCTCTAAAAAGGTTTGGTGCTGTTTAAACCAACGCCCCATGATGCTGGGTAACATGCCCATCGCGTGTAAGACTTCGGCGTTGCGTAAGTTACTGGTTGCTAGGTTTTGGGCTTTAATGTTCTCGCCATTCGCTTCGGAAAGTAGTTTTTTGGTGCTGCGCTCATTGAGCACAGCAACGCAGAATAAGATCACAGCTGCGGCCGTCGCAAACCAACCAAAAGCAGGGTGGAAGACAAACAATAAACCGATATAGATAGGCATCCAGGGTACGTCGAAAAAGGCAAACAAACCATTGCCTGTCATAAACTGGCGTATGCTGGTGAGGTCGCTTAGGGGTTGCGAGGTACGCTGATTGGGTGAACGAATACCAAGCTCAAACATCGCTGAATATACCCGCTGGCTAAGGCGCTGGTCTAACTGGTTGCCAATGCGCACTAAGATGCGTGACCTGACCCATTCAAGCACCCCGACAACGCCAAACATAAATATCATAATGAGTGTTAAGAATAGAAGGGTTTCGAGACTTCTAGAGGCTACCACCCGGTCGTAAACCTGAAGCATGTAGAGTGGGCCGGTTAGCATTAGCAAGTTGATAAACATGCTGAAAAAACCCGCAGCAAAAAAACCTTTTTTGCTGTACTTAAGCGCTGCTTTTATATCGTCGGTGGTGTGGACTGTGCTCATGGTTGTCTCATTAAGTCTAAAGAAAAGCAGCCAAAGGTTTGCAGTGTATTGCTCTAATGAGCTCAGTTGGCTGACTTAACTCTAAGGTAAAAATTTAGGTTGCTGGTTAAATGGGGTTTTAATTGTGAAAAACAAGCGTCTTGTTAAGATTAATTTGGCTTTATGGTTTGTTTAGTCAAAAGAGAATAGGTCGTCCTTATCGCCAAATAAGTCATCTAGGTCGGGTTCTGTTTGATCATTGGTTTCTGCCATTTGGTTCGCTAGTGTTTGTTGGGCTGTTTCAATTTCAGTGAGTGCTTTTAATCGCGACTCAGAGTGAAGTTGCCCGTAGGCCATACCAAGGGCACCACTACTGTTAAGTTCAGCTAGCTGTTCTGGAGGTAGGTTTTTAAGTGCTTCAAGATCGATATGATAAAGCCCTTGAAGTACTTTTTCTTGAGGTTGGCCGTTTTCAACTGCAATGTTGAAGTGAATATCCCAAGGCACGATTAAGTTGGCTTCATTGAGGGCTTTACACATGGCTAGTGTTGCTTGCCTGTTTTTCATGGACTCTGCCAAAAAATTGGATATTTCTTGTAAGCGTGGCGTTAAAGATTGGTCACTTTCAAAAAAGCGAGTGTCTTGCTCGGTCGGGGTGTCATTGATTGCACTACTGTGAATGCTGAGCTGCAATTGTTGTTTTTCGCTATTGGGTAATAAGGCAAATGGATACGCGCGATAAAATGCAGGCATGTAACCGCCTACCCAGAGTCCATCTGGCATAAGAAATGCGTTTTTTCCAGGTGATAGCGACTGTAAACCCACAAGATTAAATGTTTCACTTGAGCCTTGAGGTGTTATTTGGAAGGCAATGGGCATTTGTGCTATTGCATTGGGTATTTCGGCTTGTAGTAGCGGTACGGTTGCAATCGAGGTGGCGAAGCTGTAGTTGGATGATGGTGTGAAGCCTGCAGCTCGATGTAGTGAGCGTTGAATCGCTACGTAGTTTGTCATTATTTATCTCCAGTACGACTTTAAAATGGAGGGCATTATAGCATGAAAAGCTAATTTTGAGGTTGGTTTTCAGTGATATTTATAGTATCTATTTGTAGAGTGTGGGTGTTGGTTTGGTGTGTTTTGTGGGGATTTTAGTGCACCCTAGTCATTGGTTGATGTTATGAATAGGGTGAGTTTTTTCAGTTTAATGCTTAATTAATGGTGGTTTTAGACTTGCGAATTGCTGCCTTTTTAGGCATAGATGCAGGTTTTTTATTAGTCTTGTTTGCGGAGCTTGATGAAAGTGCGTCATCAGTCAGTAGTGAGGGTAGTGATTGTAGATAGGCTGCGCGCGCAGTGCGGGCTATTGCAATTTCTGCTTCTAGTTGTTCGATTTTTTGCTCGCAAAAACGTGCGGAATCTAATTTAGCTTTAGCCTCTGGGGGTAGCTTGTCAATCTCGTATTGTTTGTCGTCGATAGTTAGCTTGGCCATTATTTCTCCAATGGGTGTGCATATTACGTTTTGAGTGTTGATTTTAGCGTAAATTATAGGTTTTTTGTAGTTAGGTGTAAAACTAAAAAACCCCACTACCAAGGTAGTGGGGTTTTTAAAACTTAACTGATAAGCGGGCTTATCAGTTATAAGCCAGTTAGCTTAAGCGAAGTTTGTTCCAACAAGTGCTGTTGCATCAGAGCCTAGATCGATGGTGCCTAGTAATGAAACAGTAGCGAATTCCGCGCCAGTGTTATCATCAGTTAGGTGGAATACTTTGTATTCGCCAGCGTTCAGGTCATTCTCAATCATCACTATGTGGTCACGAGTGCTTCCAACTAAGTCTGCGTTAGCCCCAGTTGTATTTAGTGTAGCGTCTACGATGTTAGCGTGAGCAACGGTACCAGTTGTCTTAATTGCATCTTTAAGTGCAGAAGCAGTTAAGTTTGCAAACGTCTTGGTACCAGACTGAGCAAAATCATTAATAACAGTAATTGAGTTTCCGTCAAGTACTGCGCCGCCAGCTACACTTTCTATTCCAAACGTACCTGTAATAGCTACCTGTGACTCGCTGCTACCTGTTACGCTTTCTAGGTTATCAAGGTATGCAGTAAAGTCTAGGATGTCGCCGTTAAGTGCACCAGTAGTGAAGTTAGCGATGGTATTGCTGCCGATGTTTGTTTCTGTAAATACAATTGTTTCTACAGAGAGAGCAACAGTAGACAAAGCAATTACGTCATCGCCAGAGCCAACATTAATAATGTTGTCGTTTTGACCTTGATTGCTATCTGTACCAACTTCACCTGCTGATATAGTAACATCAACTGCAGCATTTGCAGCAATTACTGAATTGTCAAGAGTAGTTTGATCGATAACTGCTGTAGAGTCAGCAGCTAATGTTCTTCCGGCAGATATAACTCCAGCTTGCTCAGAGGCAGATAAATCTGCGAAACTTGCAGCGGTTATGCTTACATCTACGTCAGTTGATGCGTACACACCATCAACAAGAGATTTGATAACTAAAGAGTGATTCGGTCCATCTTCAGCTAACAAGAACTTGCTCAACACTGAGTCATTGTTAATTGCATCTTTAATGGCTTGGTTGATTGAAGCATCGTTACCCACGTAGTTTGTGGTTGGGATGGTTACAGTTGACTCAAAACCGTTTAAACCAGCTGCTGCAGCGGCAGTCGTGACACCACCACCTAAACCAACAGAACCAGCAGAGTAAGTTACAGTCAGCTGAGCTTTGTATAGCAATTGTGGTGCACCTGCACCGCTACCTTGGATATTCGTTTCATCTGTGTTGTCTGCATTAAATAACCAGATAGCTTTATCACCAGAGTTATCTGAATAAACAGTATCGTTACCAGTGCCTGTAGTGATAGTTGCTACACCATTACCTATAGTTCTTACAGTATCGTCACCTGCACCTGTAGAAATAACAATATTGTTTAAGGCTGCTTGGTCAGCTAACATTTCTGATGTTGCCGCGTCTACATTGATAGTAACCTGGTCATTACCTGCACCTGTATTTACCAATAGTTTAAAGTCTTCGTGAGCTGCAGCTTTTTCTGAAACTGTAAGGTTTATAGTGTCATCAGATGCCGCGGTAGTGTATTCAAACACAATGTTGTCAGATGCTACGTTGCTAGCTACGTCTTTTAGGTTGAAGTACTTAGTAATAACATTATCAGATAAATCTGCAGTTACAGCTACGCTATTCTTCATTCCTGTTGCGTCGAACACACGTACATCTTGAAGTGCGTCGATGCGGATGCTGCCTTCTGCACCAATGCTTTCAACGTACACTTCTTCTAACGTGTTGTTAGTTGAACGAATCTCGTTCACCCAGCTGTTACGGTCAACATCGATGTTGAACTGCTGAATGCCTCTTGAGTTAGATTCTAATCCAACGCTTGCATTCTGAGAGATGTTACCCGCAACAAAGTCTGCAGACTTAGAGCCACGACCTACGTTATCAAGAATTACATCAACCTGGGTTAATGTAGTTGATGTTAATGGTGCAGTGTCATCGATATCGGTGTGTACGTTGCTTGAAGCTGGTACGGTGCCGTTTGTGGTCCAGCCAATGCCTTCAAGAACTTCTGGGCCGCTGTTGGTTAATACGATGGTTGTTCCTTCGTATGTGACACCGTCAGTAGAGTTGATAGCGCCAAAGTCGCTACCCAAAGCAGCAGTTATTGCTGTGTAACCTTGTTCGATAAGTAGAGCGTTGATGCCGTCTGCAAGTTCTTGGTAAGTTGCACTTGGGCCACTCACGGGATTCTCTGCAGAAACAGTGATGACAGTTTCTGTACCGTCAGCTGCTTTCATCTTAAAAGAAACACCCGTGTAAGGGTTGTCTCGTAATGGTTCGTCATAGTTTTTCATGCCTGCCAAGTCTAACACTTCTAAGAAAAGCTGAGAGTTAGCTGTTGTTGCACCAGGCTTAGTGATGTGCTGAGTGTCGAAGTAAACTTCGTAGTTTACATTACCGGCGTCTGCACTTCTCCAGCCTAGAGTTGTCTCGTGGCTGTTGTTGCGAACGTCTTCGATGTGAAGGTTTGCACGGCTTTCAGTAGACCAGAACTGAGTTGTTCCGTTCATGTCTTGAGCGTCAACCTGTGCGAACTTGTCGATACCGCCAGCGCTGTTGTCGTTATCGCCGTTTGCGTCAACATTATTTGATGCTTGTGCACGGAAGTGAGCGACTTCTACAGAGTAAGTCTTAAGTGCGATAGCGAAACCTGCAGAGTTGCCAAGTTCAGCTACTAATGTATCTGTACCTTCGCCGCCATTGATCATGTCGCCAGATTGTGCAGAGTTTGAGTTGTTGAATATCCACGCTGCAAAAGAGTCATTACCAGCGGTGCCAGTAAGGTTATCTTGACCAGTTGTTAGCATCTGATCGAAATCTGCAGTGCTTGTTACACCTAAGTCGATTAGTGCTTTAACGTCGTCAACTGATTGTTGAGTTGCGTTTACGCTTGCAAGAACCGCTTGTAGGCTTGCTAGTGAAGAGTCGGCGTTAAGTAGTTGAGTTGCGTGATACGTTGCAACTTCAGTTTTGTTTTGTAATGCAAGACCTGCTTGACCGAAAACAACGTCAGTTGCATCGACAGCCATTAGGAAGTCAGTTGCAATTTTTGCTGTTTCGCCTTGAGAATAACCTGCGTTTAGTAGAGCAAGTACTTCGCTAGTGGCTACTGCTAGGCCTGCTGCGTCGGTATTGCCGTCCATGATAGTTTTAGTGAACTTGCTGGCAAAATCTTCGTTTGTGAACCAAGTTGGATACATTGACTGAAAAACTTCAGTGTCATCCAAGTTGTTAGCGATATCTGTAATTGAATCGCCCGCTTCGAAGTATGCAACAAATTCAGTTAAGATTTCTGCAGAGGGTGCTGCATCGAACATGCCTACAAGTAATGAGACAAGTTCTGTGCGTTGGATAGCTGTTATAGCCATTTAAAAACTCCTTGATCAAAGGTTATCTTCTTAAGTATTTATTAACTCACTAATGTGAACTAAAAAATTTTGGTGTTCTTTTCACGCTCTATTCGCTCTGTTTTTATTGCTGCGTTTTATAGTAGCTGTGAAATATTACGATTTGGTTACATACACAGATGCAAAACATGCCCTATCGTCAAATAGATGATAATTGGTGATTTAAGTATCGTCAATAGTTAATTTCTGTGAAATAAGGGCCTGTGTGCTTTGTTTAGTTGGATATGATATTTACATTGATTGTTTACATCCTTGTTAATTTTATAATGGTTTTAATTAACGTTTTAGTAGTGAGTGACTTTGTTGGAGGCATACTAGCCTCTATCTGCCAGCTTAGTATACATCTTTTTGTATATAATAAGGTTATTTTTTGTAAAATAAGTGTAATAATTTCAAGTCTGTGGGTTGACATTTTATTTTTCGCTATAATTTAGGTGGCGATAAAGTATTTTTAATGCGCGCAGGGGGGCGGTGATGCGCCAACTTAGTGTGTTTTGTAATGCAGTTGTGTGCTGTTGTGCTTGAATTAGTGCTTTTCGTAGCGCCTCTATTTCTGTTTTATCTTCTTTGTGTTTTTTGGGTTGCCTAGTCATGCTCGACACTTCAGCGGGTCGGGCTTTGAGGTTTTGTATTGTTTGCTCTGCTTCTATTAAGGCGAGTGTGCATTGGCTGGGTGCGTGCAGGGTTGCAAATAGTGTGGTGTGGCTATTAGAAACTAAGTGAAACGCTTCAGCAGTGGTTACGTCTGGCCCTAGGGTGTAGCTGCGAAACCGGTTTAGTCCGCGTATTTGATCGGCATATGCCTGTGTGGTTAGCTGTGACTGAAAGTGCTGCATGGCCTCATTTTTTTGAGGTTGGCTGTTACTTATATCGACCATGTAATTGGGGAGGAGGGGAACACCAACTTCGTAAAATGCAAGCTGGCAGTTATGGGGGGCTTCTTTTATAAGGGTGAGGGCGGCTTGTGCTACGGCCCGGTGGTCGCGGTGCATCTCCCATATTGATGGGGCTAATAGTAGGTCGTAAGGGGTGTTTGCCAGGTGTTTTTTGATGTCGTTTGCGAGATTACCGTTTTGTAATAGTTCGCCATCTTGCAGCCCTAAAAAAATAGGCGCTGGGTAATTAAGTGTTTTAGCCGCTTTTATTGACTCGTCATGGCGCTTTTTTGCTTGTGCTTTAAATTCGGCTATGGCGGCTGGTGTGTTTTGATGGGTGTGTTCACTGCGGAGCACGCCGTCGGTAACGATGAGTACGGTAATGTCTGCGCCTGCGTTGGCCATTTGGTTAAGCGTGCCACCACAGCCAAAGACTTCGTCGTCTGGGTGGGGGGCCAAAACGACTACTTTTTTGCCGGGTAGGGTATGGTGACTGTTATAGGGGGTTATGAGTTGTTCAAAGTTCATCGAAAGTCGCTGTCGCCTCCTAATAGCCACCATCGATCTTTTACGCGAAGCGCGTGTTGAGGGCTGTTTATGTTGCAGCCCGGTATAACGACTTCGGTTTTATGACTTTGGTAATCACTGCCTTTAAACCAGCTTAGTGCGCTGGGTGTGGCCCACGCAAATAGATGGGATGCTTTATAGTGGGCGGTGATTTGTCTGGCGGCTTCTATTAAGGTTAAGGCTGAGTCGCGTGAGCCGACGATATCGAGTAGCTCCATGGTGCCGTTTATATGGTGGTTTAATACTAATAGGCCCAGCGGCTGGTTGGGCTGTTCGCTATTGGCGACCATTGCAAGTAAGTAGTCGGCACCTGGTTTGTTGATGTAGCGGTGTTTAACCCACTGGCTGTCTCGGCAGCCGATGGCGACATCGTTAGTGTCTTGTTGCATGGCTTGCCAGAGTGTATCAACTTGTTGTTCCCATTGGTTGTTTTGGTGTGGGTCAATCATTTGTATTTGGGTGTTTGTGTGGTTGGCTTCTGTTAGAGGGGGCCAATGAGGCTCGACTATTTTATCGACGATGTTGTAGATGCCGCGTATAACGCCTACTTTACCTGCGCGTTCGTTGGGGAAGCCAAATGCTAATGAGTATTGTAACCCCGGGCCTACTCGAGGGCTTAGGTAGTGTTGTGAGGCTAGATAAAAAGGGCCTTTTTTGCCAAGTATGCCGCGCACGCCTTTGGTTACCATGACATCCCCCATTTGAATCATGCTTTCTGGCTGACCAAAGACCAGCCCTTTACGGGGGATACCGCCAGTGAATGCGACGATTTGTTTGTTTTCTAGCACTACTGAGCCGGGCGTGTCTGCAAAGCGGTATTTCCAGCGCCAAACTTGAGGGTCGAGTGTGTGCCCGAATACTTGCTCAAATAGCGCCAGTAAGGAGGTTTGAGAAACGTCATTTGCATTGATGGCCTGCCAGCGTTGTGTGGCGATGGCTTTTTTGGGCGCCTCTGGATTGGGTTGCTCTGGATTGGGTTGCTCAGGGTTAGATTGCGAGGCTAGCTGCCATTTATGAGGCAGGTAAACGAGGCCTCGTTCTTGATTGGGCTGGCTTATGTGCAATGTAATGGCGGGGTCTGCTTCGTCATGCAAGAAAATACCGCGCCGGCAAAATAGTAGTACCCCTAAATAGTAGGTGCCTTTAAGTAGAGGCAGTTGAGGGTGTATTAACTGAATACGGCCGTTACCTTCTGCGTCTATTTCTGGGCTTATGTTGTCTACCCAGCTGCCGCAACTGGTGATTAGCTGGCCGCCTGCGCTGTGAATGGCGATGGCGACCTGGGGTGTTTCATCTTTTAGTGTGCTATGAAACTCAATGTCTAAATGCAGGTTACTGCTTCGGCTTATTAAGTGTAGGGTGTTGCTGGTTACGCCATCTGCGGTGGCGGTTATGCGTGTTAAGCGGGCGCCAGTGTGTGAGTTTGCTTGAGTGAGCTCGGTGGTTGTGGGGGTGTCGGTTGGGGTGGCGTCAGTGGTAGCGCTGTCGTTTGCTGTGTCAGTTTGTCCAGCATCGCCTGGGGGGGGCGTGTTAGTTTGTGTTGTGCTGTCTTGAGGTGCATCCGGCTGAGGTGATCGGTTGTCAAGCTGATCTAAAAAACTCTGGTAGACGGGAATGACCGTGCTGGGCTTGCCTGTTGCTTTAATTTGCCCTTTTTCTAACCATAAGGCCTGAGTGCACAAGGCTTCTACCTGATACAGGGAGTGAGAGCAGAAGAGGATGGTTTTTCCTGCTTCTTTCATGGTCATGATGCGCTCAAATGAGCGTCTGGCGAAGTCACCGTCGCCGACTGAGAGGGCTTCGTCTATGATTAAAATATCGGGCTCGACACTGGTGGCAACCGAGAATGCCAGGCGGACGTACATGCCACTGGAGTAGGTGGTGACGGGTTGATCTATAAAGGGGCGAACGCCTGAAAAATCAATAATGTCTTCTATTTTCTTGTCGATATCTTTTTTGCTAATACCCATCACGGTGGCGGAAAGATAAATGTTTTCTCGCCCGGTAAATTGTGGGTTAAACCCTGCGCCTAGCTCTAACAGTGCGGCGATACGGCCATTAATGGTTAGCTTGCCCGATGTAGGTGTGAGTGTGCTGCAAAGCAGTTGTAGCAGGGTCGATTTACCCGCGCCATTGCGACCTACAACGCCGAGTACTTCTCCTTTTGGGAGTTGAAAGCTGACGTTGTTAAGGGCTGAGTACTCTTTAAAGTAGGTGCGTTTTCGGCCAAATAGTAGTTGTTTTAGCCGGTCTGACGGTGCGTTGTATAAATGGTACACCTTGCTGAGTTCGCTTGCCTCTATTGCATAATCGGTGTGAGCGTTGTTTTCAGAGGACATCGGCAAACCCTTTGCGTGTTTTGTGGAAGCATGCAGCACCCATTACGGCTATGGTGATAGAAAACATTAAATAAAGCCCTAGTGCATAAAAATTTGGCCATTCTGCATGGAGTACGACCAGCCTAACTGAATCGATAATGAGGGCTAAGGGGTTCCATATCATAAGCTCTTGTACTAAATCGGGCAGGGCAGTGATGGGGTAAAATATAGGGGATAAAAACATTAAAGGCGTCAGAATTAAGCCGACTATGTGGCCTAAGTCTCGCAGGTAAACCCCCAGGGATGATAACAACCAGCTAAGACCGAGCAAAATAGGGGCAAAAGCTATAACAATAAGTGGTAAGGCAGCTAGGTGGATGGTGAGTTCACCACGCGTGATCCATGAGGCGGCTATTAATACCAGTAAGCTGAGTAGTGCAAAAAAAGCGGATGCACTCACACTGACCCAGGGGAGGATGGGTAGGGGGAAGATTACTTTTTTGACCATATTGGGTTGATCAGAAATAAGCGTTGGAGCTCTGCCAATGACCTCGCTGAACAGTGTAAACACTAATAGGCCCGAGAATAGCTGTAGGGCAAACTCTGCATCAGAGTCGGTTGCGCTGCCGGGCCACTTCGCCTTGAGTACTGAGCGGAAGACAAAGGTGTAAACACCGAGCATGGCTATTGGGGTGAGTATTGCCCACCCTAGACCTAACCAAGAGCCTTGGAATTTTTGTTTGATCTCACGTTTTACAAGTTGGTAGAGCAACCCTTTTTGTTGAGAGGGAAAAAAATAACCTTTTAGCCATTTGATGCTAACCATGCAGCTCCCTTAATTTGCAGTAAATAAATCGGGCTCACCATACCATTAAGGCTTTTTTCACGCAATGTGCATTAATGGGTCAGTTTGACGGTTGCTTTAAGGTTGGGGGTGGTTTTTTAATTAAAGGGGGGTGGTGAGAGAGCGTGTAAGCCAGGTTAGATTGGCTCTAATTGTTTATATAAGGCAGTTTATACAGTAAAATAACCTGTTACAGATATATACCCTCTGACTGGATCTGTGCGTGTAACAAACGTAAGCAGGTTTACTGTAGTTTTTATAGCTTTTTGGCATTCATTACTTGCCATGATAAAGGTGCTTTTAGGGTTATATTGGTTTGGTTTTTCACGTTGGATTATATAATGGCGCTTACGGGTTCAAAACGGTGTATTTCTTTGGTGGTTCCTTGTTTTAATGAAGGGGGCAGCCTTGATGCGTTTTTCTTTAGATTAGAAACAACCCTAAATGCCCTTACTGAGTATGATTACGAAATACTTTGTATTGATGACGGAAGCCAGGATGATACGTTAACAAAGCTGCTTTGCCATGCAGAGCGTAACCCTTGTATTTCAGTGATTGAGTTGTCTAGGAATTTTGGAAAAGAAGCGGCTTTAACCGCCGGCATTGATGCGGCTAAAGGGCATGCTGTTATCCCTATGGATGCAGATCTTCAACACCCCCCTGAATTGATTGATGAGATGCTCAGCCATTGGGAGGCAGGTAGCGATGTTGTTTTAGCTCGGCGTTTATCGAGAGATACCGACCATTCGTTGCAGCGACTGGTGACGGGTTGGTTTTACCTTTTACATAACCGCATATCAGATTGCGAAATCCCGAGGGATGTGGGTGATTTTCGTTTAATGGATCGATGCGTTGTTGACGCGCTTAAAGCGCTGCCTGAAAGAAGGCGCTTTATGAAAGGGCTTTTTGCATGGGTGGGCTTTCGCCAAACGGTTGTTGAGTTTGAGGTTGAGTCGCGTCATTCAGGTGTTTCATCTTTTAATACTAAAAAACTTTGGGGGCTGGCGATTGAAGGTATAACCAGCTTTAGTGCTGTGCCCCTCTCTGTTTGGGTTTATGCGGGTGTCGTTATTTCTTTGGTCGCATTGGTTAGCGGTAGTTGGATTATTGTTAAAACGCTGGCGTTTGGTGTTGATGTACCTGGGTATGCCTCTATTTTGGTCGCGGTACTCTTTTTGGGCGGTGTTCAATTGATGGGGATTGGGGTGCTAGGCGCATATATTGGAAGAATTTATAGCGAAAGCAAGCAAAGGCCTATCTATATTGTTAGAAACCATCATACCTGTGTTAAAAGTGGCCCTGCTCATGAAATACCTGCTCATGAAATACCTGCTCATGCAGCAAGTGACCATTCCCCCGCTAGAAACAAAAATACCCGCTAAGAGTCTATAAATACATGCTATTAAAGCCCTTTAGGTTTTTAAATTACCCGCTGATCCATTTTGTAGTTATTAGCTTTGCTCTGCTGGGCGGTTTGTACTTGTTGCTGGGGTGGTCGTCTTTTTCTGAAGATGATGCTCACATCTTAGAAGTGGCTGCCAGGTATGGCTGGTTTGAGGTTTATTACAAGCCTGAAATTTATCAGCAACTCTCTGCGGCTCATTATACGCCTGTCGCGTTGAGCATTTATAAGTTTTTATGGATCTTTACAGGGCTAAACCCCAGTAGTTTTTTGGTTTTTCAGTTGTTATGTTTTGGGGTTGTGTCTGCGCTGTGTGCCCAGCTGTGTTTTAAAATCACAAAGGACTATTGGGCGTCTATTTTTGTGGTTGTTTTAATGTTTTCAAGTGAGGCAATACTCACTTTGATCTCGCGTTTTTATACCACACATTATCTGGTGGGGGGTATATTTAGTCTCATTGCTTTTTTGCTGTATTTTGGGGAGTGGGAGTGGGAGTGGGAAAGGGAGAGGGAGACTCAGTGGGTTAGGTTGTTATTTGTTGCTATTGCGCTGTTCTTATCTTTGCAGTCAAAAGAGGTTTACATTATCTCTGCCTTGGTACTGATGCTGTATGCTTTGAAGAAGCGTGACCTTTACGCACTCGGCGCTTTTGTGTTGACGGTGGCGCTGCATATTGCTTTACGTTGGCATGTTATCGGCCTTTCTCAAGACGGGCGTTCTGGTGATGGTTATGCAGTTGAGATTCTTGGCGTGAACGGGGCTCAATGGGGGGCGTTTTTTCTTTGGTATCTTAATGCAAAGTTTTTAATCATAGTCTTTGCTGTGATTGCAATGGTACTAGACCCTAAAAAATTCTTGAGTTTTTTTGCTGTGGCGCTGTTATTTTCGCTGCCTGCATTGGGGGCTGTTCATGGAATTATATATTCTGACCAGCATGCGGATAGAATATTCTTCGCTTTTGACTGTGCTTTAATTGTGGCTATATGTGTAGTGCTTTTTAATAAGGCTTCTGAGCACGTTAAGGTGGGTGTTATTGTCTGTGCTTTCTTTGTTTCTCTTTTTCTGCAATATCAAGCGGCCCAAAAGCTTAAGGCTATCGAAACTAAGAAAGTAGATTATATTATTACGCAATTTGTTTTATCTGAGTTAGGTGAGGGTTCTTCTTTATTATCGTTGCTGTTGCCCCTTAATTTTAAGCAGGGCGCATTGATGAATGTCATTAATTTAATGGGCGAACGTCCTGTATTCTTCACCCTAAATTGCCTGCAAGCACTGAATTCGGCTTCTACGTATGTATTATTTGACTCTGAAGGTAATAGAATAGAGCTGAGTACGCTAAAAGCTCGCTGTAAGGCTATGAATGCCTCGTTGACTTTACATAAACCTGTTCAGTTTAACCGCGGGGTATTGGAGTGGGATGTTAATGTGTCGCCTTCGTATAGCGCAGGCATACTTTTTGTGGAGCGTGCTTTTTCGGTGGCGACAACCCAGTTTTCAGAACGATTTGTTAGGCCTCGAGATAATGAAAAGTATCAAGTATATGCCACCGACGGCACTCATTGGTGGTTTTCAGAAACACTGGAGGTTTTGATCAATTCAGAGTGATGTCCTATCGCCATTATGTGTTGAACTGTACTGTTGGCTCAGGCTCGTTATTGTATGGGGTTGGGGAGTATTGTAAACTGTGCGGTTTTTTGTTTAGGTGTTTAAACTATTATTCTCGGGAGTAAATAAATGCCTGTGCTACGGCCTCTGGTAAGCGTTATCGTTAGAACTAAAGACAGGCCGGAGACATTAAGGGTTTGCCTTGAGTCTATTATTTTACAAGATTATCGACCTGTTCATGTCGTGATTGTGAATGATGGCGGCGTAGATGTTAGTGATGTTGTTAGCAGTTTAGATGATAGCAAAAACAGCGCAGAGGTAAAGGATAATCTGGTGCTTGAGCTGCTTCAACTAGAGACAAATGTAGGGCGCACAGCGGCGGCCAACCAAGGGTTAGAAGGCGCGAAGGGCGATTATATTTGTTTTCTGGATGATGATGATTATTGGCTACCTACTCATCTTTCATCGTTGGTTTCACATTTGTGTGCTTCGGATCTGGAGAGGGTTGATACAGGGTATCCTGAGTGTGCAGTTTACTCTGCCACAAAAGCGGTTTTGGTGGGTGTTGGCGAAAACAGTGAAGGTGCAGAGATTGAGCAGGAAATAAAAGTATATAATACTGCCTTTGATAGGAATCATCTGTTTTATAGTAACTATTTACCTATCATGAGTGTGCTTTTTAGCCGAGCTGTGGTCGATGCCGGGGTTCGCTTTGATACTGCTCTTGATCTTTTTGAAGATTGGGATTTTTGGTTGCAGGTCAGTGAGAAGATTCCTTTTATAGCGACTTCTGATGTGACTAGCGTTTATCGTTTGCACGATAATGCATCGGGCGTGCATGATGCAGTGCAGGTTGAGGGTGCTTACTTGGCTATTTATAATAAGTGGCTGAGTCATTATTCCTCAGTTGATTTTTATGAGCTACTTAGAAAAACCCACCAATGGCGTGACCAGACAACTGACGAATTGCAGCGTGTTAATCAAGAAAAACTGAACGTCATTGGTGAGCAGCACACACATGCGGTTGAGACTATTAAAGCAAAAGATGCCAATATTATGGCTCTAGAAGAGGCTCATTCTTATGCGCTGAGCGTGGTTACTGAAAAAGAAGAAGACGTTAAGCGGGTGTCAAAGGAGTATGAGCACGCTGTTTCTGTGATTCAGGAAAAAGACCAGGCCTCCGAAGGGCTAGTTCGAGAGTACGAGCATGCTATTGAGGTCATTAAAGAGAAGGATTTAGTTATCAAACAGTTAGCCTTAGATTTACAGAAAAAGAGTGAAACAATCACTTTTCTTGAGCAGGAAAACGCTGCTTTGGCTGACAGAATTAGTGTGTTAGAGAGGTTAAGGAATACTTCTTTGGTTGGTCGTGTTAAGCGTGTATTGGGTCGATAAAGGCATTGAGTAAGTTTATGAATATGATAGATGTAATTGTGCCGGTATATCGGGGCTTGGAAGAGACAAAAGAATGCATAGAGTCTGCGCTTAGGACGTTACCTTCTGGAGCTTCGCAGTTAGTGGTTATTAATGATTGCTCGCCAGAAATAGAAGTGACGGAGTATCTGAGAGCGCGCGCTAAAACAGGCGGCTTTCAGTTGTTAGAAAATGCAGAAAATTTGGGCTTTGTGGCTACGGTCAATAAGGGGATGTCATTAAACCCTTTGCATGATGTGTTGTTATTGAACAGTGATGTTGAAGTTGAAAACGACTGGTTAGAACGTATTGCAGTGGCTGCTTATAGTGAACCTAATATTGGTTCTGTGACACCTTTTTCTAATAATGCGACTATTTGTAGTTTTCCTAACTTTTGTGAAGATAATGCGTTGTTTAACGGTTTAAGCGTGAAAAAGCTTGATGCTATTTGCGCTTCATCTAACCCTGAAGGAAGTGTTGTTGATATTCCGACAGGCGTTGGCTTTTGTATGTTTATAAGGCGCGATTGCCTGAATAAGGTAGGCCTTTTTGATGTGGATACATTTGGCAAGGGTTACGGTGAAGAAAATGATTGGTGTCAGCGGGCTATTAAAGCAGGTTGGCGGAATGTTCATTTAATGAATGTGTTTGTTTACCACAAAGGAGGGGTTAGTTTTGCTGACGAACAAGACCCTCGTAAAGATCGAGCGCTTGAATTACTCAATGGTCTTCACCCTAATTACCAAGGTGATGTTCATGCTTTCATCAATAAGGATCCAGCTAAACCCTATAGACTGAAGTTTTTATTGTCGCTACTGGCGAATGATCAACGGCCTAAAATACTTTCAATTGATCACGGCTTGGGCGGCGGCGTGGTGCAGCATGTTGAAGAGCTGGCAGCGCATGTTGAGTCGAGGGCAATTACATTACGGCTTTACCCTTGTAGTGAGGGTGTTGTAAAACTGTCTTTTTCGTTGACTGAGCACATTAAGGATTCACTAGAGTTTAACATTGCCAGCCAATATGACGACTTGTTACTGTTGTGCAGGTATCTTGGGGTGGGGTTTGTACATTTTCATCATGTTATGGGGCTGCCTACACGTTTATGGGCGATTGCTGCAGATTTGGACTGTGAATATGATGTTACTGTTCATGATTATTACTTTATAAATGGAAACCCTACACTAACAGATAAGCATGGTGTGTATTGTGAAGATCGTGCTTCACGAGATGAACGTTGTATTGAGCATTACCCCATCCCTGTTTCTGCTGAAACATGGCGAGGTAATCAGGTTGGTTTGTTGGTGGGGGCAAGTCGCGTTATTTTTCCATCTTACGATACGCGTAATCGGTTTTTAAGGGATTTTGCTTTAGATAATACGGTTGTGGCATGGCATCCGGATTCTAAGAATTCGACTCAGCATCCTGCGCCTTTGTTTGGGTTTGGTAGCCAGTCAAAAAGAAAGCTGCGTGTTTTGGTTTTGGGTGCAATTAGTCGCGAAAAAGGGGCTGATGTTTTAGAGCAGGTGGCAGATAGCCTCAATGGACGTTCTGTAGAATTTCATTTGCTAGGCTATGCTTATCGACCTTTGTCAAGTAATGTGACGACTCATGGGCCATACTTGTTAGATGAGTTGGACGCTAAAATTGCGGCTATTAACCCTGATGTTATGTGGTTTCCTGCTCAGTGGCCAGAAACCTATAGTTATACCCTTAGTACCGCGTTAGAGAAAGGTTTTCCTGTGGTCGTGCCTAACATTGGCGCATTCTCAGAGAGGGTGGCGGGTCGTGCTTTTAGTGCCGTTAAAAACTGGGATATGTCTGTGAATGGGTGGAAAAGCTTTTGGTTAAATGTGGCTGCTGAAGGTGCTATAGAAACTAGTAATCTTCAGGCTGAGGGATGCAGTTGTTTATTTTATGATGATCGGTACATTAAGGGTAACTGGTCAAGAAAAAGTGATGAGACGGTTTCAATTGAGACGTTATGCCTTTGGCTTGATGTTGTTACAAGCAATAACCTTTGCAGAAGAGAGCGGGTGCTGAAGCGGTTATGGAAAATTAGAGAACATTCTATTTTTGGTAAATTTTCTGCCCTTATTCCCTTTAAAATGCAGCGCTATATTAAGCGTAAGTTATCTCAAAAACCTATTCATGAAATTCTTAAATAAAGTATTTTTATATAAAGCTGAAAGTTAGGCAGCTTTCGAAGGTCGGGACTTATTAGAAAAACCGACCTGCACTTTAAATTTTTAAGTTTGGTCGGGTTTTGTAAGGTACTTACTTTTGCCAACCCGCCCCAGGCTTTTAATTTACGATGCTGTTAGACTGTTAATCGCGAGCGATTTCTTGTATTGCTTTATATAGATACTCAGAGCCATAGTTTGCATTCCCTTCTTTAATTAAAAACTTTTTATGGGCTTCATCTCCTTGGTGTATGTCATCAGGAACGACTGACATATAGTAAGGTGAAACAAAATCGGCATTTCCATAATAGTGAGTCATGAGTGCGTTGTATGATGGCTCGTATGACTTGTATTGTTGAGAGTGATATTCAGGAACGCCGTATTTTCTGCTCTTCATGGCGGGGTATATCTGCTTTGTTATATCGCCGTCAGCGCCTCCACCATATAAGGTAATGCCTGGAAGGTATTTAGACTCAGTTCTCATTGACTGACCTGTTGCAAATAAAACGGTATTCCACGATGAGTTTAAATATGTGGGGATTTGATGTGAATAGAGCTTTTCTTGCTCAGCTCCAAGTGCTAATGCTTCTTTCCAGGTGTACGTTATAAAACGTTCAACTTGCGACTCACGGTAAAGATGCCACTGCTTAGCTAGTGGATTATAATATACGTCTATCAATGGCTTAGGGTGGTCAACGTAATATCTGACTGAGTCTAGTGAGCTTGCTGGTGCTAGCGATTTGATCTTATTAACAGGCTTGATTTTTTTAGGTTGATCTTGCTCTCTGTTTATATATGCAAATTTTTGACGAGCCATTTCATACTCGCCTTCGGTAGTATCTGCCACTACTTGAATGTCATGAATACCTGGCTCAAGTGCACTAAAGTCTAGTTCATATCGAAACCCTACATTAGGCGTATCCAGATCACTAATAGCTTGGTAAACATCTAATCTGTTTAAATTCTGATCTGCATTGCCTAGATATTCGCCATTAAGGTAAATTTTGATGTTTCTTACATTGTTTGAGTTTTTATCCCATAACCAGCCAAAAATTGGAAGCATACCGTGAGAGTAGCTATCAACATGTTGATAAAACCCGTCTAATGCTTCTGTTCTAATGTTTTTACTAGGAGGTTCTACGGCTTCCCAAGAAGGGAATGCTGTGAGTAATTCGCTATTTAGATGATCTAGCGTCGCATACTTTTCTGCTAACCAATATCGAAACTCTTGTTTGCTATGCTTGCTATAATCAGTCAGTTTGATGTCATCAAACTTGCCCATTCCCCCCTGAAAGTCTTCAAACATGTGGTGTATTTCGCCGGCCAGTGTAAAACTATGTATTAACTTTTGTTGCTCTTCAGGTAGGGTTGAGTAGTGACTTATTAATGCACGAAGCGCCTCAAACCTATACTTATTAACAGGAATTGTTTCATCGACAGATAAAGTATAAGGGATGATGGGTGCTTGAAAATAAACCTCTATCGGCGGTTCACCGTTAGCCAGCTGCATTAAGTTTTGTTTATCGTTACTGAGCTCTTTGCTTAACTCGCTAGCAGTATCAAAATGGTTCATCAGAAAATAAACGACGGTAGGCCGGCCGACCAGCTGTATATTATTAAAAATTCGCGTTATTTTGTCTTTGTTTAGTGTCCAACCATCTGGCGTTTTGTCATACAAACCTAGTACAGCAATACCGTAGGTGTATCCTACTTGAACCTTACCTTCGGGGCCATTTGGCTCTAGGCTGTTTAAAAGATCTTTAAGTTGTTTGATCATGCTAAACTCGTTGTTAGCACAATATTTATAATGTGGGGTTTCTTTGTTTACACCCACTAGATGTTGGGGGGCGTCACAATAGTGAATGCCCTCAATCATGGGTGCTATTAGCAGTGGTTCATTTATGCGGTTAAGTGTCGGCGATCTGTTTTCAAAATCTGTTTTTTTTACCTGCTCTACGCTTGAATTTTTATTTTCAGCACAAGCAGTTAAGGCCAGCACTATAAGCGTTATCAGTAACAGCTTTAGTTCTTTTATTAACACGAAAAACTCCATTTTTTAAAAATTATCGCAAGAAAATAGCACAAGAAAGATCAGTCTAATTTAAGGCCTAATAAGAATTTAAGCAACTGAATCATAATGCCCAGTAAGGGCTTTCAAAGTTTCGCCATTAGTTAGCTGGCCTTCAAGTCGCTTTTAGGGGGCTGCCGTGCTTAATATATCGCAGCATATTAATGGTTTAAATGACGTTAATTTATCAATGACAATTACCCGTACAGGGCTTCTTAATCATTTGATCTTCAAATTGTTCGAGGTTAGTATGTTAACTTGTAGGAAAAGTGATGCTGTAGGCTAGTTCTCTTGTTGCTTATATTTTCCGATAGCGATATTTCCCAGTGTCGTGCTGTTGTCTTTTTTAGTTGTGGTATAGGTAATCCTCCAAGTGAGACGTTACGCACTAAGCTTCACATAAAATGAAAAACCAATTTATCATTTTTTTAATGGTTGGCGGTACCCAGTATTTATTGGATGTTACTGCGTTTTCGTTATTTATTTTATTTTTAACGACCGAAGTTTCCAATATCCTGTCGAGAATGTTGGGCGCATGCGCAGGATATGTGTTGAATGGCGCTTTTACCTTTAAGCGGGGGGGGGGGGCGAATATAGCGTTTTCTAGCTTGCTGCGTTTTATTCTGGTCTGGTGTTTCATGACCTTAATAAGTACATTGGCCATAAAAGGAATTATGTCCGCCTTTTCAGGCGGCTGGGTCTACTCTGTAGTCATTAAGGTTTTCGTAGAAATGGTGCTTGTTACGCTCAGCTTTGGTCTGCAAAAATTCTTTGTTTATCGGTGATGGTCAATTTAGATTTGTGCTGAATACGCTAGAACACAGGGCCACCTAACAATAATTAACCAGAAAACAATATTTGAGTCCCGTAGTCATCATCAATACCGGCTGCCATTACCTTATGTTTCATGCGTCGCTTACTCGTGTCCTTCACTGTCAATAAATTCATGCAAAAGCGCTTAATAATGGCCATTGTCATCGCTCCAGATTGAAGCTGGCACTCGTCTTCTTTAAAAATCACATCCAAACGCCAATGAAGCATATTTTCGACTTCCCAATGTCCTCGTACTGCAAGGGCTGCATGCTTAGCATTTATATTTAGTGAACTTTTAAATACCAGGCAACTTCTGTTGATTCTCCTTTGGCTGTGCTGCGGCTTCGTTCAACCCGCACAACTGATTGCGCACCGCTCCATGCGTCTTTACAAGACACCCAGTCACTGAGTTCAAAGTGTTGATACCCCCGAATTTCTAGGCGACCATGCCCTTTATCGATCTCCTCAAATTGCTCATATTTTGTATTCGCATACCCCTCGCGCTCAAGTTTGTGATGGTAAGCTTTAATTTCTTTGAGTAAATTCTCTTGATTGTTTTTTAGCTGTAAAACATAGTCGTCTTGACCGTCACGAATTTTGGCCACTATCGCACGCTGGCAACCCATCGCATCCGTGGTGATTGTGGCACCTTTCACATCAATAAGTTCCAGTAATTCTGGCACTGTTTTTATCTCATTAGACTTGCCTTTCGATTCAAGTGCAGCCAGGGTGATACCTTGATTTTTTGACCAGGCACTAACCACATGAAGTGCATCAAATACCCCATGACGTGTACCTCTCATGGTTTTTCCATCGATTGCAATAACATCGCCTTCAGCCGCAGAGTTAAGGGGATTTACGAACGCTTCGAAGCCTTTTATTAATTCGTTAGGCTTGATGCATGCGATGAAAAACCTCAAGGTTTCGGCGCAAGGCACTGTTTTTAATTCAACGTGCTGACGTAATCAGCTCAATTTAAGCTTCGCAAATTCAACCATGCTATCGGGAGTGTCATAGCCACTGATAACCGACGAGAAAGTGATGAGTATTAAGTTCGATAATAAATATTTTTGATTTTTAGGGTTTCGTGGATCCGTGATGTGGAGGCTACAAGCTTCAATATCCAAAACATTCTCGCTCTTGATGTCATGTCAAAGCGAGATACGCTATAGAATTGTTTGAGTATTACTAATGAAATTGATCAATTATTGATAGGAGGCCCTGCGCTAGAACAGATATATCTTAAAAAACCTTAAACTTTCCCCTGCCTTTTCTGTACAATCTACATTTTTATTAGCTGTTTTAATAACGGTCTAGAGGTTGGTTTTGGAAGTACTGATGGTGGGTGTTGTTTATCACGGATAAAAAAAATATGTTGACCGCTTCCTGCGTGTTATATAACCCTGACAAGAAGATGTTGGCACAAACGTTAGATTCACTCGACGCGGCGGTGCGTGTCTTAAATACCGATAATGCGGGGCATCTCCTTCCCCCTCTATATATGATAAACAACGCAGATACTGAATTTAGTGATTATTATGATTTCAAGCAGCTTTCAAACTGCCGTGTAGTGGCGCGCTCTAAACATGGAAATGTGGGTTATGGAGCAGGTCATAATATTGCGATTAAAGAAGTCGAGTCTAAGTATCACCTCGTGATTAACCCTGATGTTATTCTGCATGAAGATTCTTTGTTAAACGCTATTCAGTACATGGATGATAATCCTGATGTTGCTTTACTCTCTCCTTTTTCAACTGATCCTCAGACAGGACAGTTACAGTATTTATGTAAGAAGTTCCCCAGTATTGCGGTGTTAGCATTGCGCTTTATTGATAATACCGTGCTTAATAATTTATTCAGAACTATTCTTGCTCGTTATGAAGAACGGCAGTGCATAATGGCTAACGAGCTATTTGATGCAGAGATCGTAAGTGGTTGTTTTATGCTATATCGAACTGATGTGCTTAAGCGCTTGGGTGGGTTTGATGAACGCTATTTTTTATATTTTGAAGACTTTGACTTATCGATTAGAACAGGTCAGTTAGGTAAAATTGTATGTCACCCTGGTGTACGGATAATGCATCATGGAGGCGGTGCGGGGCGTAAGGGGAGGGAGCACTTCCATTTATTTATGCGCTCAGCTAAATTATTCTTCGATCAGTACGGCTGGCGCTGGTTTTAGATTAAGTTTCTTTTATCCCTTCAAATAAAAAATAAGGTAGGAAGATAATGCAGCCTGAATTTGAAATAGAGGTTCAATTAGTCGATATTATTCATTTTTTTGTGGAAAGGGGCGCGCGGCTGTTAGTTGTAATGGTTGCGGTGTCTATCCTTTTTTTTTGTGGAGTTATAGTCAAGAAGGTTATCGCACAAAATGTATTAGTAAATGAATCTGAAGTAGCGAGTGATGCTGCTGACCAAAATACCCCTTATAAAGCGATGGCGTTGATTGAGCTTGCTCAGATTCTTTTGCATGGGGGTGAGGCAAGACCTATCATGGCGCCTAACCTATTGATCGGAATTTATAAAAGTGATCAGGTTATGTTGTCCGTTTATGATGTAGGGGTAGGGGGTAATCCATCTAATAGTCTTTGGGTTTCGGCAGAAAACGATAGTAGTATTGATGCTGAGACGCTTGTTAAAAATACGGCTGAAGCGATAGTTGCTGATGCTCGGCTGAAAGAGCAAGCAGCAGGAGAGAATGCGAACAAGGCATACTCTGTGATTGGCACGACCCGCATTGTAAGGTATCAACTAATTGAGCCGCTAGAAGTCGATGAGCCAAAATTCGAAATAAAGGTGTTGTTTAAAACAGCATTTTTAAGTTTGATTGTTGGGATATTTGCGTCACTGCTTTACGCTGGTTTTTGTAAGGTCGTTCTAGACTACCGTAAAAAGTATTCTTCTACTTAATTTTATTGATCTACTCTGCGTAAACCCTCTCGATTTGAATCCTTCATAGTATGATTAAAAATGAACTAAGGAGCTTATTTTATGGCTTACTTATCTAGATATGAACTTGAACTCATGAAGTTCAAGAAGCTTGGAAGTAACGTTAAAATAAGCGATAAGGCGAGCATATATAATGCGGATCAAATAGAAATTGGAGATAACTCCCGTATTGATGATTTTTGTGTGGTTTCCGGAAAGGTCAAGATAGGGAGGTTTGTGCATATAGCAACGATGAGCTTAGTTGCAGGCGGTGACCCCGGAATTTATTTCGAAGATTTTAGTGGTCTTGCATATGGGGTAAAGCTATTTGCTCAGTCAGATGACTATAGTGGTAAAACACTAACTAACCCGACTGTGAGCAAAAAGTATAAAAGCGAGACGCTGTCGAGTATTCGCCTTGGACGGCATGTAATAGTTGGAACAAATTCAGTGGTTTTTCCTGGGGTAGATCTTGCCGATGGCTGTTCTGTAGGGGCTATGACAGTGGTGAGTCGCAGCACAGAGCCTTGGGGGATTTATGCAGGCAATCCAGCCAAGCGAGTAAAAGAACGAAAAAAAGATTTGCTTGCGCTCGAGAAGGAATTTCTGAAGGAGCTTGACGTTGATTCCATTTAATAAACCACCTTACACCGGAGATGAGGAACAGCATGTCTTGACGGCTATGCGGAGTTCGAAAATATCTGGTGATGGCGAGTACGGCATGCGTTGCCAACAATGGTTTGAAGAAAAAGTCGGGTGCAAAAAAGCACTGTTGACACCATCTTGTACACATGCGCTTGAGATGGGCGCACTGCTAATTAATGTGCAGCCAGGTGACGAGATTATCATGCCTAGTTACACGTTCGTTAGCACTGCCAATGCATTCGTACTTCGAGGTGCGAAAATTGTTTTTGTGGATATTCGACCAGATACAATGAATATAGATGAAAAACTCATAGAAGCTGCGATTAATGAAAAGACCAAGGCCATTGTTCCTGTCCATTATGCAGGTGTTGCTTGCGAAATGGATATCATAATGGATATTGCCTCTCGCTACGGCTTGTTTGTAATTGAGGATGCCGCTCAAGGTATGATGTCAACATATAAAGGGCGCCCGCTTGGCAGTATTGGCCACATGGGCACCTACAGTTTTCATGAAACTAAAAACTACACTAGTGGTGGCGAGGGAGGGTTGCTACTTATAAACGATGAGAACTTCGTGGCTCGCGCTGAAATAATTAGAGAGAAAGGAACTAACCGAAGTCAGTTTTTTAGGGGGATGGTCGATAAGTATTCATGGGTAGATATAGGCAGTAGTTACCTACCTTCTGAATTACAAGCAGCATATTTATACGGACAGCTTCAAAACGTTGCTGAAATAAATACCGCACGCCTAAAAACTTGGAACTTTTATGCTCAACAACTTAGTGACTTGAAATTACTGGGTGATATTGATTTCCCTCAAATCCCTGATGGGTGTGCTCACAACGGGCATATGTTTTATTTAAAAGTTAAGAATGTTGAACAGCGAGGCGAAGTAATTCGAATGTTGAACGAAGGTGGTGTAATGGGTGTGTTTCACTACGTCCCTTTGCATAGTTCCTCAGCAGGTTATCAACTGGGCCGCTTTAATGGCAGCGACAGCTATACCACAAGGGAAAGCGAGCGATTGATTCGACTTCCTTTGTGGTACGGAATAACCTCTCAAGAGCAAGAACAGGTTGTTCAGGTAGTACGCTCAGTAATAACGCATGTTTTGTGATGGTGTCTTTTGCGGACGTGTACGTTAAGTGAACGGATTATATAGCGCATTGCTTACAGGTGTTGCACACCTTTCGAAGGTGCTATCTGGGTTTATTCTCCTTAAACTTATTGCTTACTATCTAGGGGCTGAAGGCTTGGGTGCTCTAGGGCACTTTATGAGTTTAGTGGCAATACTGTCAATGCTTGCCGGTGGGGGGGTGGTTAACGGCGTTATTAAGTATGTCTCCGAGTTTAAGTCTACACCTCGTAAAATGATGATTTTTATCACAGCATCGACAAAGTACTCGTTAGTGTTTTCCTTTTCGGTACTTTTGATCGGTACTGTTTTTTCGGGCTTCATATCAACGTTTATTTTCGGGTCACCTGATTTTTATTTGGTTATTGTATGTCTGGCGCTAGCTCAGGTCGGTTTTGCTTTTTCCAACTTAGTCATCGGAGTGATCAATGGTCTCAGAGAAACTAAAATATACGCCAAATTACAGATTATTGGTAACCTAATAAGCTTGCCATTAGCATATTTATTTATAATAAACTACGGATTCACAGGCGCTGCATTTGGAATAGTGGCTATTTACGTGGCGTACAGCATTCCAGCTTTTTACTATTTCTATAAGTCTCCTTTTTATGGGAGAGTATTTAAATATAAACCTGCCGCTATTAATTATAAAAAGCTATCTTTATTTACTGCAATGCTTGTCTCTAGTGCCGTTGCTTTTCCAGTTGTAGAAATATTTATTAGGGAGTATTTAATTGATGCCTCTGGATATAAAGAAGCAGGTTTATGGCAGGGAGCAATTAAGTTATCAAGCGCTTATCTTGGCTTTTTTGGAGTATTTCTTGCCTACTATTTTATGCCGCTTATTTCAGCAACAGAGAATAAAAGTGATATTACTCAGTATGTAGTACGTTTCTCGGCTTTAATTATGGGCTTGTTTCTTATTGGGGCAGGAACTCTCTACGGGTTTAGAGGCTTCTTTATTCCTCTTTTGTTATCAAATGATTTTGTTGTCCTGCAAAACTATATTATTTTTCAGTTGATTGGTGATTTTTTTAGAATTTCTGCCTATGTAATCGGTTTTGTTGGGGTCGCAAAGGCCGCAACAAAAATTTATATCTTCGCCGAGCTTTTTCAAAGTGTTTGCTTCTTCAGTTTAGCTTTATTCCTGAGTAAATATTATCTTCCGCTTGAAGGGGTTTTTGTTGGGTACATGTTGACTTACATACTCTATTTTTTGATAGCTGTGTGCGGTTTTATGTGGTGGGGGCGGAGGTGATGGACTACGCTATCTTCTACTTGGTTATTGCTTTTATCTTCGTTATTGGCTGTGTAGAGAACTCATCACAATTATCTATTCGAAAAAGCCTGTACTTTTGGCCTATTCTAATTGTATTGGTTGCGTTGGTTGCATTTAGGAGTGCTGGAGTAGGTAGTGACGACCGTGCTTATATCGAGATTTTTTCCAAAGTACCGCCACTTACAGAGTGTGAAGGCATTCTTTGTGGATATGATTACTCAAAAATAAATATTGAGTATGGTTTTTATTTCCTGCTTTCCATTATGGGTATGCTAGGAAGCAACGCTATTATTCTTTTTGGTATAACGGGTCTACTGTCCATTTACTTGAACCTGAAATCAATTAAGTATTTTTCTCCTTATTTTAGCGCCGGTATCTTGATTTACTTCAGTCATTTTTTTCTGGCTAAAGAGCTAAATGCAATTCGTATGGGTCTTGCTACGGCCCTTATTTTTTACGCAGCCACTTTTTTCACTAGAAAAATGTTCACCTTTTTTTGGTTGATTATGCTACTTGCTGTATCAATACATGTAACGTCTGCTCTAGCGCTTATCCCTTTTTTACTCTATACAATCTCCCCTGGACGTCAAATTTTAGCTGCTTTAAGCGTCATCATGGTCTTATTTAGTGTTGTTTTTGACCTTTCTCAGCTGATTGTATTTTTTAAGTATTTTAGTTTTCTTGAGCAAAAGATAGAACTTTATCTTAATTCTCAGATGTACAACTACTCGATACCCCTGCTTAATGTTGTTAATGTCAGAAACCTCATAATTGTTTTGTTGTGTTTGCTATTTTGGGCACCCCTTTGTTCTGCTAATAAGTATTTCAAAATCGCCTTTTATTTCTTTTTTTGTGCTACGTTTTTTAGGATTCTATTTGGAGATTTTGCTATTCTTGCTGGCCGTGGATATGCAGTTATTTCTATGTTTGAATACATATTGATACCAATGCTTGCTGTTTACTTTGTTGGGCGTTGGCCTGGTTATTTAGTTGTGTTTATTTATGCATTACTGACTTTGAGCCTCAACCTTTCTATCAATACGGGCTGGAGTGGTGGTATTGGCTATCTTCATGACATTTTATAAAATCTAGAGAAAATTGATGGATAAAAGAGTTCTTTTCGTACTGGGTGGTCTTGCTATGGGGGGGGTTGAAACCTATATAGTCCGATTGGCTGACGCATTAGTGAAAAAAGGTTGCCGAGTCGATGTCTACCTCCTATCTAATAACTATAACGAGAGGCTTATGTCGGAGCTCTCAGAAAAGGCGGATGTCTCGATATTTGAAAAGGCTTCATTTCTTGGGGCATCTAGCTGGGTTAATGCTTTTCTCCCAGTAAAGTCGAGAGTGGCTGATACTGAGTATGATGTTGTACATGTTGTAGATCTATTAATGTTAGGTTTTGTTTTTTTAAATAGAGACTGCATTCATTTTAAGGCTCTCAGTATTGGAATTTATCATTCATTGGAACTCAGTTGGTGGCGAGATAGAAATGTTTACTTTCGGCGCAAACTTATCGAACTGTATGATCGAAATATCCACTTGACCTTATTTCCAAACGAAAGCACTGCTGAGTGTGCAAGCCAGTTAGCGGGCGTGACCACCGAGAAACTAAAATTACTTCCTTTAGGTGTTAGTTTATCTAAATACTCCGGCAGCTCACCCCTGAAAGAGTCAAAGCGAATTGTATCTGTTGGTCGTTTGGTTGATTTTAAAGTTTACAATCAGCACATGATACGACAGTTGGCGGCTGTGCGGGAGTTTGGTGATTTTGAATATTATATTTATGGCGAGGGGCCTGAGAAGGAGGCTTTGAAGAAACTTGCAAATGATAGTGGTGTATCCAAATATGTACACTTTATGGGGCAGGTGGATTATGACGATCTTCCTCAGGTACTGAATGGCGCATTTTGCTTTATTGGTTCAGGGACGACCATTATTGAAGCATCAGCAGCAGGAATTCCCTCTATTGTGGGAATAGAGTCAATAGAAACGCCAGATACATGTGGCTTTTTCTCAGAAGTGGTTGGCTACTCATACAACGAAGCATCTGCTACTACAAACCGTATTTCATTTTCTACGGCCCTTGAGTGGCTTAATGGGCTTACAGATTGTGCCTACGACAACCTATCTAACGCTCACCGTAAGAAATCGGCTGAGTTCGATTTAAAAAATACATCTTTAGATTTTATAGAGTTATCGAATGAAAGCCCTGATTTTAATTTTTCATTTAATCGCTGGAAAGCGATGTTTTCATTTTTCATATCAATTATACGCTTTGGCCCAAGTGCTTTAAAAAATAGGTTTGATAATAAGTCTTAAAAATAAGTAGGGCGAACTTAATAGGCAGGGTAGCTAATTGCTGTAAAATGATTTATGTGATTTTATAGCTTTGTGATTTTTTATTAATATGCACAAAACATTGTTTTTGTTTGGGTAGTGAGTGTTATGTTTGATAATAAAGTATTGTTAATCACCGGTGGTACAGGGTCATTCGGTAATGCCGTTTTGAGGCGATTTTTAAATACAGATATTGCTGAAATTCGTATCTTCAGCCGTGATGAAAAGAAACAAGATGATATGCGTAAACAGTATAATCATCCAAAGCTCAAATTTTATATCGGTGATGTTCGGGACTTTCAAAGTGTCTCAAATGCAATGCGTGGGGTTGACTATGTTTACCATGCTGCAGCGTTGAAGCAGGTTCCTTCATGTGAGTTTTATCCCTTGGAAGCGGTGAAAACAAATGTAATCGGTACAGAAAACGTTCTTGAAGCGTCAATATCTCATGGTGTTAAACGTGTTGTTTGCTTAAGTACCGATAAGGCGGTTTACCCAATCAATGCAATGGGTATTTCGAAAGCAATGATGGAAAAAGTTATTGTCGCAAAAAGCCGTAATTTGCAAAGTACAAATACTACTATTTGCTGTACTCGTTACGGTAATGTAATGGCATCACGAGGGTCGGTTATTCCGTTGTTTATCAGACAGGTTGTAAATGGAGACCCCATTACGATTACTGACCCATTGATGACTCGATTTATGATGACATTAGATGATGCGGTGGATCTAGTGCTACATGCGTTTGAGCATGGAGAAAATGGTGACATTTTTGTACAAAAGGCGCCCGCAGCGACAATCGATGTACTGGTAAAATCATTACTTGAAATATTAGATGAAAAGGGTCACTCGGTTAATGTTATTGGTACTCGGCATGGCGAAAAGTTATTCGAAGCCCTATGTAGTAGAGAGGAAATGTTTGTAGCTCAGGAGCAGGGTGAGTATTATCGTATTCCTGCAGATAAACGAGATCTAAATTATTCGAAGTTTTTCGAGGATGGAGAGTCTGACTTATCTGTAGTCGAAGATTATAACTCTCACAACACTGAGCGGTTAGATATTGAAGGGATGAAGACGCTGTTGAGGAAACTCGATTTTATTCGAGAAATAGAAAGTGGAAATGTTTTTGTACCAGAGGGTGTTTAAATGCGCATTTTAATTTTAGGCGCCACTGGCATGCTAGGCTATAGCCTGTTTTCAAATTTACGTGATTATCCTGAATTTGAAGTGTTTGGTACGGTTAGAAATATCAAAGGCAAAGAAGCTTTTTTTGATAACTCACTTTCCTCATTAGTGTTTGGTGTTGATGTCACTGACGTTACTCAGTTAGAACATGCTATTCAGTCAATCAATCCAGCGGTGGTTATCAATTGTATTGGGCTAATAAAGCAGCATGATGTATCTAAGCAGCATGTTAATGCGATTGAAATTAATGCACTTCTACCGCATCAGATCGCTAGAGCATGCAGCCAAAATGGGGCAAAATTAATTCATTTTTCAACAGATTGTGTGTTTTCCGGTAAAACAGGTGGCTACAGTGAAGAAAGTTTACCTGATGCTATCGATTTATATGGGCGATCTAAGTGCCTAGGAGAGGTAGTTTATCCGCCCCATTTAACCCTGAGAACATCTATTATCGGGCATGAGCTAAATTCCTCGGTAAGCTTGATTGACTGGTTTTTATCTCAGGCAGGAGAAGTAAAAGGGTTCTCAAAGGCGATATTTTCTGGGTTGCCAACCTGCTATATCGCAAAGTTGTTGGCTGAGTCTGTCCTCAAAGCGCCGGATCTTACAGGGTTGTATCATTTGTCTGTGACACCTATCGATAAATATACCTTATTAACGCAAGTTGCCGAAATCTACGGTAAACGAATCGTTATTAATGAATCTTTAGAGTTGGTGATTGACCGCTCATTAAACTCTCAGCGACTTAAAGAGCAATTAACGCTACCCTTACCATCATGGCCTGAATTAATTAACTTTATGCATAAAGATTTCAACAAAAGGTATCAGCAGTGAAAAAACTAAAAGTCGTTACTGTGGTAGGTACTAGGCCCGAGATTATTCGTCTTTCTAGAACTATAGCCAAACTAGATCAGTACTGTGAGCATATTTTAGTGCATACAGGGCAAAATTATGACTATGAACTAAATCAGATCTTTTTTGAAGATATGGGGATTCGTGCTCCAGATATTTTTCTTGAGTGTGCGGGTGAAACGCCCGCAGACACCATGGCGCAAGTCATTAGCAAGTCAGATAAGATGTTTGCTGATATATCCCCTGAGGCATTACTTATATTAGGTGATACCAATAGTGCGCTTTCTGCGATATCTGCAAAGAGAAGAAAGATCCCTATTTTCCACATGGAAGCTGGGAATCGATGCTTTGATTTACGTGTACCTGAGGAGATAAACCGCAAAATTGTCGATCATATATCTGACGTAAATATGCCTTACAGTGATATTGCTCGGGAATACTTGTTAAGCGAAGGTGTTAAGCCTGATCTTATTGTAAAAACCGGTAGCCCGATGGATGAGGTATTGTCTTTTTATAAAGAAAAAATAGATTCATCTACTGTACTGAATACACTTGAGCTTAAAAAAGGTCAGTACTTTGTTGTTAGTGTGCATCGTGAAGAGAATGTTGACTCTGAAAAAAATATACACAGCTATGTTGATGTGTTAAGTACGTTAGCTGATAAGTATGGGTTGCCGGTTATCGTGTCTACCCACCCTCGTACACGTAAGAAGATCGACTCCCTTAATCTAAAATTCCACCCTTTGGTGCGCTTAATGAAACCACTAGGGTTTAGCGATTATGTACGGTTACAGATGGACTCTAAGTTGGTTTTAAGCGATAGCGGAACCATCACAGAAGAGTCTTCAATTTTAAATTTTGCAGCCATAAATATTAGAGACGCCCAAGAAAGACCTGAGGGTTTTGAAGAAGGGGCTGTCATGTTTACTGGTATGAGTGTTGAGCGAATATTACAAGCGGTAAGTATTCTAGAATGCCAGTCAACGGGTGATCAACGCTTGATTAACGTAGTACAAAACTATATTGCACCGAATGTATCTGAAAAAGTGGTACGTACAATTATCAGCTACACAGATTATGTAAATCGAGTTGTGTGGAAAAAGCATTAATGAGAATTGCATTATTGCCTGACGACTATCTACCAGATAGCACTTTAGTGCATGCTAAGATGTTTCATGAGTTAGCCTTAGAGTTTAAACGACTTGGCCATGAACCTATCATTATTACGCCTGGATCAGCCTCTCAATCGAAGAGGTTGGTTATTGATAAGATCGATGAGATCGAAATCTGGCGATTTAGAACAGGAAAAACACGAGGAGTCGGTAAGGTAAAACGAGCCATTAACGAAAGCTTATTATCTTTAAATGCTTGGTTAGCTGTGCGAGACAGCGTTAAATTAAACCCTTTTGATTTGGTTGTGAATTATGCGCCTACTATTTTTTTTGGGCCATTGGTAAATAGAATAAAGAAGGTTAATCCCAAAAGCCTCTCTTATTTAATTTTACGAGATATGTTTCCGCAATGGGTTATTGATGAAGGTATGATTTCGGAGGGGTCACTAATAGCCCGTTACTTCAGGTTTTTTGAGGAGTATAACTACCGAAGTTCGGATGTTATCGGGTTGATGTCTGAGGCAAACGAAAAATACTTTAATTCAATGCATCCTCAGTTTAGACCGTTAGAGGTATTGCGAAACTGGTCTCAGGTTGAGCCGATTTCAGTTGATTCAAATGCGTTAGATGTTCGCTCTTCTTGTGATCTTCATGGCAAGGTGGTTTTTTTTTATGGTGGTAATATTGGTCATGCTCAAGACATGGCTAATATTATGCGGTTAGCTAGAAGTCTACTTAAATTCCCTAATGCCCATTTCTTACTGGTAGGGCAGGGAGATGAAATAGACCTAGTTCACCGTTTAAAAGCTGACTGGAAACTTCAAAATGTCACTATTTTGCCTTCAGTCGACCAAGGTTCGTATAAGCAGCTTTTGAAGCAGGTTGATATAGGGCTTTTCTCGTTAGCTAAAAGCCATAAAGCCCATAACTTCCCGGGAAAGCTTCTTGGTTATATGTTGGAGTCTTTACCCATTCTAGGAAGTTTAAACCCAGGCAACGACTTGGTTGAGTTTATAAATAATCAGCAGGCTGGCTTTGCATTTATTAATGGTGAAGATGAAGCGCTCCTTGGGGCTGCGTTAGAACTACTTAATGCTGAAGAGTTACGAAGTAGACAAGGGAAAAATGCCTTTCGAGTGTTAGCTGAGTATTTCTCTGTTGAGTCTGCAGCAGCACAAATTATAAAGTCAGTAAAAGGGATGGGTAAAATAGAATGAGTTTTCTTTTAACTGGATATACAGGCTTTCTGGGCTCACAACTTAGGGAAGAGCTTCCAAAACACACGGTATTACTGGGTAGAGCTCCTATTAAGGGGGCCGAACATTATCATGCTTCATTTGTAGAGGGTGAAGATTATAGTGCGGCGCTTAATGGGGTAGAGTGTGTGATTCATTGTGCCGCTAGAGTCCATGTAATGGATGACTCAGCAACTGACCCTTTATCTATATTTAGAGCCGTAAATACAGAGGGCACTCTTAATTTAGCCGAACAAGCCGCTAAAGTTGGCGTTAAACGCTTCATTTTTATTAGTTCCATTAAAGTAAATGGCGAACAGACTTTAGCTGGAAACCCTTTTAAACCAGATGATGAAAATGTGCCCGACGATCCATATGCGCTGAGTAAGTATGAAGCTGAAATAGGCTTGCGGGAATTATCTCAAAAAACAGGGATGGAAGTCGTTATCATTCGTCCACCCTTAGTGTATGGTCCAGGCGTAAAAGGTAATTTTACTAGCATGATGCGTTGGCTAGAAAATGGCGTTCCACTTCCGCTTGGTGCGATTAACAACCTGCGAAGTTTAGTATCATTAGATAACTTGGTCGACCTTATTAAGGTTTGTATTGAACACCCCCAAGCAGCTAATGAAACATTTTTGGTTTCAGATGATAACGACCTATCAACGACACAGTTGTTATCAAAGCTTGTGGGAGGATTGGGTGCTCCTAAGAGGCTTTTTCCCGTACCTACCCCTATGTTAAATACTTGTGCATACTTGTTAGGTAAAAAGGATATCGCACAGCGTTTATTGAGTTCGCTACAAGTAGATATTTCAAAAACCAAATCACTTTTAAAGTGGTCGCCTCCACATACAGTTAATGAAAGTTTGAACAAAACAGCACGTTATTTTTTAAATCATAAGAAAAGTTGCATTTACTAACATTACCAAGTTGCTTAACATAAAGTAATTATTATGAATTCGTTATTATTTAGACTATTAGATTTTACTGCTGCATTTTTCGGTTTATTTCTGACTGCACCTATGCTATTGATTGTTGTCATTTTAGGCTACTTTGACACAGGGTCTCCTATATTCATGCAGCAGCGAGTAGGTAAAAATAAGAAACCATTTACTTTGATTAAATTTCGGACTATGAGCGTTGGAACTCAGTCGGTTGCCAGCCATTTAACGAGTACCGCTTCGGTTACAAAAATGGGTGGTTTTCTTCGTAAAACGAAGATTGATGAGCTGCCACAGCTAATTAATGTATTAAGAGGCGAAATGAGCTTAGTTGGGCCAAGACCTTGTCTATATAATCAAGAAGAGTTAATCGAGGCACGAGAGTTTCGTGGTGTGTTTGATGTTTTGCCCGGGATTACCGGACTTGCTCAAGTGAATGAAATTGATATGTCTACGCCTGAACTTCTAGCTGAGTGGGATGTAAAGATGATTAAGTCATTTTCTTTAGGTGCTTATTTTCGCTATATTTTGATGACTGCAACTGGCAAAGGCTCTGGTGATAGAGTATCTTAATATGGCTTTTAGAGAAGCTAAAGACCTGAATTTTTGCTTTACCCTCTGATAGGCATTAGAATACTCAATCACTTCTAGACCGGTTAAGTAGACCTTTTACTTAAAATCTCTTTTGCATTTTAGGTGTACACAATTTGTTCGATTATTTTTTAAATCTTCCTCGCTATCAAAAACGAATATTTTCAGTTTTAGTTGATGCGATGTGTGTTCCTCTAGCACTTTGGTTGTCTATTTGTATTCGTTTAGAGAAGTTATACATACCTGATAATTATTTAGTACTGTTCTCTTTTGCTATAACATTAATCATTACTATTACCGTATTCATCCGTTTAGGCCTATATCGAGCAGTCATTCGGTATCTATCTAACCATGCTCTTATTGCGGTTGTTTCTGGTGTTTCTGTTTCGGCGTTAATCTTTTCGGCATCTAGCTTCTTACTAAAAGCGCCTGTTCCACGATCAGCCCCATTTATTTATTGGGGACTAGCCCTTTTGTTCGTAGGTGGTTCTAGAATGCTTGTCCGATCCTATGTACATCGCGCAAAACGAATTCTTAAAGAAAAAGTTGTAATATACGGTGCAGGAATCTCAGGAATTCAACTTGCCAATGCCTTGTTTCAGGGGGAGGAGTTTCAACCTGTCGCGTATGTTGACGACAATAAGGCTCGTCAAGGTAATATTTTTCAAGGGTTACGTGTATACAGTCCTGCCGATTTGCCTAGGTTGATAGAAAAGTATGGAGTTAATAAGCTTTTATTAGCAATAGGAAGCGCACCTCACTCTCAACGTTCGTTGATATTAAGATATTTAGAGCCTTTACCAATACAGGTCCAGACTATTCCTAACATGGCTGATGTGATTAGTGGTCGGGCAAAAATTGAAGAAATTAAAGATATAGAAATTGAAGACTTATTAGGGCGAGACCCTATTAATCCCAATAATAAACTGTTGGATAATTACATAAGAAATAAAGTCGTTATGGTTACAGGGGCGGGTGGCTCTATAGGCTCGGAGCTATGCAGACAAATTCTTAATCATCAGCCAAAATCACTTGTATTGTTTGAATTATCTGAATTTAACCTTTATGCAACTCATAAAGAACTTATGACTTTAGTGAAGGAGTGCAGGCTGAACGTTGATATTAAACCCGTCATGGGCTCGGTTCAGAGAGAGCACCGCCTTGAAGTGATTATGAAGTCATTTGGGGTACAAACGGTTTATCATGCTGCAGCCTATAAACATGTGCCGCTGGTAGAGCATAATGTGGTTGAAGGCGTTAGAAATAATGTCTTTGGTACTTGGTATGCTGCAGAAGCGGCGATTAAGGCTAACGTTGAGACGTTTGTGCTTATCTCAACAGATAAAGCGGTAAGGCCCACTAATGTTATGGGCGCGAGTAAGCGTATGGCTGAGCTTGTGCTGCAAGGGTTGGCTGAGCGGCAGACCGATACTCGGTTTTGCATGGTGCGTTTTGGTAATGTATTGGGCTCTTCTGGTTCGGTTGTTCCGTTGTTTAGGGAACAAATTAAAAAAGGTGGCCCGCTCACCGTCACGCACCCTGATATTATTCGTTACTTTATGACTATCCCTGAGGCGGCACAGCTTGTTTTGCAAGCCGGTAATATGGGGCAGGGGGGCGACGTCTTCGTCTTAGACATGGGTGAGCAAGTTAAAATTGCTGACTTAGCTCGTAAGATGGTTCACCTAATGGGTCTTGAGGTTAAGGATGACAAAAATCCAGAAGGTAATATTGAAATTGCTTATACCGGCTTACGTCCAGGCGAAAAGCTTTATGAGGAGTTGCTAATTGGTGATGATCCGCAGGGTACTGATCACCCACGCATTATGAAAGCACGTGAAATTTCACTTAAATGGGCAGAAGTTGAAGAGATTCTAGGGCGGCTAGATCGAGCATGCCACGTATTTGACTGTGATAAGGTGCGCGCCATATTAGAAGCTACACCGCTAGGCTTTACACCTAATAATGAGCTCGAAGACTTGGTCTGGAAGCAAGACCAATGTGGAATGGCTCTGCCAGATAATGTCCTCAAAATAGAACGTGTAGAGTTAGGTAAGACTGCCGCAGATTAATATACAAGTGCTATCGGCTTGGCTAACTTCCCTTAAGTCTCTACAATAATCAGCCTATTCAGTATTCGGAGAAATAGATTTGATCACCCCCGTCATTCTTTCAGGTGGTTCTGGTACACGCCTTTGGCCTCTTTCTCGAGAGGCATACCCTAAGCAGTTTATTAACCTCGTTAGTGATAATAGCCTTCTCGGTGACACTGTTGAGCGTGTTGAAACGCTTGGTGACATACAACATTTGATAGTGGTGTCTAACGAAGATCATCGTTTTATGGTCGCGGGATGTTTACAAACTCATCATAACTTGGAACGAAGTTCTATTATTCTGGAGCCGGTTGGCCGAAATACAGCTCCGGCCATTGCGTTAGCGGCCCTTAAAGCAATGGACGTTAATGCAGACGCTGTCTTGCTTATAATGCCGGCGGACCATGTTATTGTTGATAACGCTAAATTTTCAGAAGCGGTTTTAAAAGGCAAAAAAGCAGCGATGGAAGGAAAGTTGGCTACTTTCGGCATTGTTCCAGACTCACCGCATACGGGGTATGGTTATATTCAATCAGGTAAGCAACAAGGTGACTGGGCGGATGTTGATCACTTTGTAGAAAAGCCGGATGAAGAAACGGCTAAAAAATATATCAGTTCCGGTGATTACTACTGGAATAGTGGCATGTTTATGTTCCGAGCAGATCGTTATCTTGAAGAGCTAGAGAAATTTAACCCTGAAATGGTCTCGGTCTGTAAACGAGCACTTGAAAAGAGTGCAGATGATTTGGATTTTATACGTGTAGATCCAGAAACATTCGCTACCAGTCCAGATGACTCCATCGATTATGCCGTGATGGAAAAAACAGACTCTGCAGTTGTTGTGCCTTTAGATGCGGGCTGGAGCGATGTAGGTTCTTGGTCTGCTCTTTGGGATATTCATCAGCAAGACAAGCATGGTAATGTTTGTAAAGGCGATGTAATTACTGAAGATGTGAATAACTCTTACATTCACTCAGAGTCACGTTTGGTTGCTGCTATTGGTGTTGATAACTACGTCATTGTTGAAACCGATGATGTTATTTTAGTCGCTGATAAATCTCGCGTTCAAGATGTGAAAAAACTCGTTGCTCAAGTAAAAGAACAGGGCCGAAACGAGCACCGCTTCCACAAAAAGGTTCATCGACCTTGGGGCACATACGAAGGCATTACTAACAGTAAGCGCTTTCAGGTAAAACGAATCATGGTTAAGCCTGGTTCTAAGTTGTCGCTGCAAAAACACCACCACAGAGCAGAGCATTGGGTGGTCGTGCAGGGCACTGCACTGATTACGCGGGGTGACGAGCAAATCCTATTAACTGAAGACCAGTCTACTTATATACCATTGGGGACGGTCCATCGATTAGAAAACCCAGGTGTTATTCCGCTAGAAATAATCGAGGTCCAGACGGGCAGTTATTTAGGTGAAGACGATATCGTGCGACTGGAGGATACTTACGGAAGGGTATAAGTACATTGTAGCCGTGATGCAAGGAGGCACGACTGGAATCAAGGAAAGGGCTCGGTGTAGTACTCAGCCAAACCCTGATTCCGCTTCGCTGCATCAAGGCGACAAGGTCTATATTGTCATCCTCGCGAAGGTGGGGATCCAATAAATGCTAATAAAATCAAATTAAACAACGTTCAAGGAAGAACTATGAAACCTATAGCACTTGTCGGTGACTATCACCAATGCCCCGCTTTTTTCGGTCCAGTCCCTCACTCCGGAGGCCCAATCATTAAAGGTGCTTCCACTGTACTCATTAATGGCCGCCCGATTGCCAGAATGGGTGACCAAGCTGCATGCAATGGCCCTTTAGACGTTATTATCGAAGGCTCATCTACCGTGTTGGTTGAAGGGGTACCTGCCGCAAGGATGGGGGATAGAACGGCTCATGGCGGGGTGATTGTTGTGGGTGATCCGTCAGTGACTGCGGGTAACTAAGTGTTTCGCTTCTAACAATAAGTACAAAAATAACTCAAAATGCTAATAATGGGTTAACAATTGGCTAACGACACTATATAATTCTCGCGCTTTTTAATTCCAAAGGATTTGGAATATTACATTCAGACGACGTCAAGGAGTGACAGTGTCGATTTCTTTTTTGCATGCTATGCGAGTGCACGGCAATGCTGCAACTAATGGTTTAATCCCGATATATTCAAACGAGAACGGTGCCTGTCTGTTGATTGGAGCGCACCATGATTAGTTTGAGTAACTGGCGTAATGCCGTGCTAAGCCCGATTGATAAAACCTGTGCTGTAGGTGTTAGTGTTCGTCTAGACGAGCGGTTTGATGCGCTTCAGTTGGAAGTTAGTCATGACTTGGCGTTAGAAGGTGCGTCGACTGATTGGCGCAAAGTGCTGACACTCTCCCATGAAATCCTATCGTCTGAGTCTAAAGACTTATTAGTACTGGTTTATAGTGTTCGGGCGGTTATTGATGCTTATCGTTATGAAGGCTTTGCTGAGGCTTTATCGACTGTTAATCGCTATGTTGAACTGTATTGGATTGATAGTTTTCCGGCTCTAAAAAGAAAACGTGCGCGAATGTCTGCATTAGAATGGCTTGCCCAACAGCTTGAAGTCTGGGTGGAGAGTCATCCCCCAGACCCAGAAGAAAAAGGCTCTGTAGAGTCGGTGCTGGTCAATATCAAAGCGCTCAATCAATCGTTATCTGAGTTAGGCGGTGACTGGCATCTTGACCTGTTCTCAGCGACTCGGAATATCAATGAGTACCTCCCTAATTTACCCGTTCAACCAATTAAATCAGTCGTTGAAGATAAACCGAAGACGAGCACCGACCAACCGCAAGCTGAAATTGTACCGATCAATACAAACAGTAAAGACGTAAGTCATACGGTTATAGCATCGTCCAAACCTAATGTAGCGGCTATAGCGGTGCAAGAAAGTGCTAACCCGCAACCGAGCATTACAGATGACAGGTCATACAACCAATGCATTCGCGAAACACAATCATTATTAAAACGTCTCGGTAAGTATCGCCTCAGTAAAGACCTCGCAGACTCTAGTGCCTATGAAATCAATAGGTTTAGTGTTTGGTTACCTGTTTCAGAATTACCCCTTCATCAAAACGGACTGACTCCGTTGCGCTCGATCCCCGCAGATAAAAGGCACTTTTTTGAAACACTTTTACAGCAGCGTCAGTATGAAATACTTATCATAGAATTAGAAAATAGTTTATCTAATGCACCGTTCTGGTTAGATGGGCATCGAATGGTGGTTGAGTCACTAAAAGCGCTAGATATGGCCCGCGTGAATAACACGCTTGCTGGCGCATACCAAAACGCCATTGACGTTATTGCAACGTTAACTAAATCATTTGTTGATCGATTAAGTGGTATTGAGCATCTGACGTTTTCAGATGGCTCACCCTTTGCGGATGATGAAACGCAGGCCTGGCTCGTGAGTATCGACACTTTACGTTCGGGCACTGCTGAAAGTCCAAACCATGATTTTAGACTGAAGTGTACTTCAGAAACCTACCCATCAAGCCAAATGGATGATAGCTGCGTTCAGAACGCGTCTAACGCTATCAACGCTTCAAACCAAGCCTATAAAGACTCAGGGTTTTCTCAAGGTTTATTACTGCTTGATCAATACTGCAATGAGCAAATGAATAAAAAAGCTTGGTATAAAGCTCGACTGCTGACGGTTGATTATTGTTTTAAGGCTAAAGAATTCATCTTTGCTGAGCAACTATTGATAGAACTAGATGAGCTTGCCCTTAGTCATAATCTTGATGTATGGGAGCCAGAAATGGTGGGTAGCATGTTATCTATGATGTTGATATGCAAAGCAAAATTAAAGCGTAAACAGTCAAGTGATTGCTACTATCAGCGTTTGGTGCGGGTTAATCCACAACAAGGCTATGAGATGAAGTCATTCGCGAGTTGATAATGAACATTCAACTCAAGTGTGTTTTATACATTCACTAAATTAGGAGAAAAATATGTCCAAGGAAGGATCAGTCGCCCCACGCGAGAGAATTAATATTCAGTACAAATCTGACAAAGGTTCTGCTCAAGAAAGCGTAGAGCTTCCGCTAAAAATGCTTGTGGCGGGAGACTTTACCTCTCAGCTAGACGAACGGCCTGTTGAAGACAGGAAGCCAATTAATATTGATAAAGATAATTTCAACGATGTCTTAAAAAATCAAAATATAGCGCTTCATATAGATATACCGAATCGCTTAGTCGATGCTGAAGATGAAGAAACCTCGGTAACGTTAAAACTAGAATCAATTAAGGATTTCTCACCAGAAAGCATCGCGAAACAAGTACCAGAGTTGAACGAACTCCTTAAATTAAGAGAAGCACTTGTGGCGTTGAAAGGGCCGTTAGGCAATATGCCTGCGTTTCGTAAGATGATTGAAAACAGTTTGCAGGATGACGAGTTAAAACAGCAAATTTTAAGTGAGCTTAGTGTATAGCGCCTAAACCCTGATTCCGCTGCGCTGCATCAAGGCTACAAGGGCGTATAGAATATACGGAGATACGCTGAGGTTTTGCAGCCGTGATGAAAGGAGGCTCGACTGGAATCAAGGAAGGGTAATTGTGGAATGCAGAGCCCAAGGGCGGGTGTGTTAATACACCCACATAATAAAATTATATTAAAGTGTAAAAACTAAAAGGAATTAGTATGTCTAACTACGAAAGGATGTTAGCCACTGGCAATCGTGCCGTGTCGTTAGAAGAAAGCTCGCTGCTCGATCAAATCGTGCAGCAGACAAAAATGAAACCGCAGGATGATGGCTATGATGTTGCTAAGCGTGGCGTAGGCGCTTTTATCGCTGAACTTTTAAGTGATGATAGCCGAGAAGCGCGGGTTAATAAAAACCTAATCGATCGAATGATTGCTGAGTTGGACTCTAAGTTGAGTCAGCAGGTTGATGAGGTGTTACATCACAAAGCGTTTCAGAAATTAGAATCTGCTTGGCGCGGGTTAAAGTTACTCGTGGATCGTACTGACTTTACCCAGAACATTAAAATATCGTTGTTAAATGTATCCAAAGAAGATTTATACGATGACTTCGAAGATGCTCCTGATGTAACGCGTTCGGGGTTATATAAGTTGGTGTATAGCAGTGAATATGGGCAGTTTGGGGGTGAGCCGGTAGGAGGGATTATTGCTAATTATGACCTTGGTCCGGGTGCCGTCGATATGAAAGTGATGCAGAATTGTGCTGCCGTGGCGTCTATGTCTCATGCGCCTTTTATTGCGGCGGCTGCCCCTAAGTTTTTCGGTATTGATAGCTATGAAGAATTACCGAATTTAAAAGAGTTACATTCAATATTTGAAGGGCCTCAGTATGCCAAATGGCAGAGCTTTAGAGAGTCTGAAGACGCTAAGTATGTAGGGCTTACAGCACCAAGGTTTTTGCTAAGAGCACCCTATGATGCTGAAAATAATCCCGTAAAAGCATTTGAATACAATGAGAATATTGATGGTAAGCACACAAATTATTTATGGGGTAATACTGCATTTTCGTTTGCGACTCGGCTAACAGATAGCTTTGCTAAATATCGCTGGTGCCCGAATATTGTTGGTCCGCGAAGTGGTGGTGCTGTTGATGACTTGCCTGTTCATCACTTTGAATCTTTGGGCGAAATTGAATCTAAAATTCCGACTGAGATTCTTATTTCTGACAGGCGCGAGTTTGAATTAGCAGAAGAAGGATTCATTCCTCTAACGATGCGTAAAGGCAGTGATAATGCTGCGTTTTTCTCAGCAAACTCAACCATGAAGGTTAAGTATTTTGGTAATAATGAAGAGGCGAAACGAAGTGAGCTAAATCATCGTTTAAGTACACAGCTGCCTTACATGTTTATCATTAACCGCTTAGCGCATTACCTCAAGGTACTCCAGCGAGAGAATATCGGTAGTTGGAAAGAGCGAACAGACATAGAAAATGAGCTTAATGTGTGGATAAGCAACTATATTGCAGATCAAGAAAACCCCAGTGCTGAAGTAAGAAGTCAACGCCCGCTGCGTGCTGCGAAAGTAACGGTTAATGAAGTTGAAGGTCAGCCAGGTATTTATAAAGTAGGGTTAAGTGTGAGGCCTCATTTTAAGTATATGGGCGCAGATTTCGAGTTGTCGTTAGTGGGCAAGCTTGAAAAGTCTTAAAGTAAACATGGAGCGTTAATATGATTAATGAGCGTTCGCTATTTGAGCGGTTAGAGCAAACAAAATCGACCGCCTACTCAACGGATATTGATCTTCGGTCCATGATTAAATCGGTCACGTTTAATTTACAGCAGATGCTTAATGTTAGAGAGGGTAGCGTCTCATCGTTACCTGATTACGGTATGCCTGACTTTAATGATCTGGTATATGAGTTTCCGGATGCTATTTATCAGCTACAGGTGGCGATAAGACGGTTTCTGTTGAAATATGAACCGCGTATTAGCGATGTACTGGTGAGGTATATACCCGATAGTACTCAGCCGTTACAACTTAAATATTATGTTGAGGTCAGCTTAAAACATGCGCCGATGGAATCCGGTGCTTTTCAATTTGAAACGGTCATTACAGGCTCAGGTCAGGCATTTGTAAAAGCCGCGTAGACACTAATATGGCAAGGATGCCAATGCAGTATAGTCAATATTTTCAATCGGAACTTTCCGCGCTAAGGGATTTAGGTAAAGAGTTTTCTGAACAAAACCCCCGTCTGGCGCCATTTTTGTCTGTAGAGGGGCAAGACCCCGATGTCGAGCGTTTACTTGAAGGCTTTGCGTTCCTCACAGGCAGAATTAGGCAGAAGTTAGATGATGACTTACCTGAGTTTGCCTGGTCGCTGATCAAGTTGGTGTGGCCGCACTTTTTACAGTCGATCCCTTCGATTACCACTGTTGAGCTTAGGCCGATGGATATTTTATCGGGCTGCCAGCCGTTAGCAAAAGGTGCCGAGCTCAAATCGATTCCCGTTGATGGTACCGCTTGTATTTTTCAGACCTCTTTTGATGTGGATGTTCATCCTATGAGTGTAAAATCAGTTGAGGTGACAGAGTCAGGAGGTGTATCAAAGATAGCGTTAAATCTGGCATTGCACCAGCAAACAAATGTGAAAGATATCGCTCTGGATAATTTGAATCTTCACCTGCATGGGGCTTTTCCTAAGACCAGTTTATGGTATTACTTGCTCAGACAGCGTCTAGCTTGTGTTGAACTTTGGGGGACTAATGAAGGCCAAAAAGTTAAGTTAGGAAATATGCCAAGTTCTGCAATAGCGTCTGCAGGTTTAGCGTCTAATCAACGGTTGTTTTCTGCCTCTGGTCAGCAGTTTTCTGGGCATCGGTTATTGTTTGAGTATTTCTGCTTTCCAGAGAAGTTTCTGTACTTGGACCTTGAGGGGGTTGGAAAGCTGATCCGCAATACGAGTCAGTATCAAGGTGATATCAGTTCAATTGTTGTTGAATTCACATTGGACCATATACTGCCTCCTTCAGATCATCCAACAGCGGATAATATTCGTTTGTTTTGTTCGCCTGCGGTTAATCAGTTTCAGGCGTCAGCTAGGCCCTTTCTACTAGATCAAACCCGAGCCGAGCACCGGATGCGTGTTGAAGCGCCAAGCCCTGATCACTATGAAATTATGACAGTTGATCGTGTCGAGGGTTGGAGTCCAGAGTCGCGCCAGATCACTCAATATTCTTCACTAGAGTCATTTTGCCCTAGTCACATGGCTGGCTCGACTCAGACAATTGAGCCTAAAACCTATTGGAGTCAACAGAGACCGTCGATTAACGGAAAAGGGCAAGAAACCTATCTATCGTTTGTGTCTGTGTTGAAGAGTAAACCGAATAGGCGACTAGAAAGGGCTGGCCGTAGTCAGGATACATTAAAGAGCGAAACGATAAGCGGGCAAGTCACCTGTAGTAATCGCCATTTGCCGAGCATGTTAAGAGTGGGGGATATTTGTAGTGAAACATCGTCAATCCCTGAATATCTTAACTGCACCAATATATCATCGGTCACCCCCTCTTATTCTCCCGCGACAAAGATGAACTGGATTTGGCGGCTTATCGCTCATTCGGCATTAAATATTAATAAACTTCATGATTTAGATTCCCTAAAGGCACTGATCAGTCAGTTTGATCTGCGAGGGTTATTTGATAAACAGCAGCAAGCGGCCACAAAATTGAAAGTTGAAGGCTTAGAAGCGCTTACTATTAATGCGTCAAATCGGTTGTTTAAAGGAGTTCCTGTAAAGGGGAATGAAATTGAACTCTTGGTGAATGGCCAGAACTTTTCAGGGTTAGGTGATATATTTTTATTAGGTGAAATTTTAAATGAGTTCTTTGCAGCGAGCGCAGCGGTCAATAGTTTTCATCGATTAACCGTAAAAACCATACCCGATGGTGACGTCATGCAATGGAAAGCGAGGGTTGGAGATTGCCAACTGAATTAGAGCACCCATGGCTGGATTCACCGCAAAGCTTTAGTTTTATCGCTTTTCGGCAATATTTACAGCGTAACGGATTTGACTCAAACGCTATACGCTATCGCTCAACCGCTAGCTTAGCGCACCCGTCGAGTGAAGTTTCGGCTGCTTGGTTAAATGTTTTCAAAGGCCAACCTAAGCTCACGGTAGATGTTAGTTTGATGGGGTTGTACGGCACCACGTCGCCGTTGCCCGCATTTTATACCGAGCGAATCCTTGGACTCGATCTAAATAGTCGCGATGATTTTGGGTCGTCCAGTGCATTAGCGGGGAGTGAATATCAAGAAAGCCAAGATTTAAAACAGTTTTATGACCTGTTTAACCATCAGGCAATTTCACTTTTTTATGATGCTTGGGCCAAGTATCGGATTTCTAGTAGGTTGATCGAGTCACCGCAAAACAACTTAGATAACCGTGACGATCAAGCGCCCGCTAACGAGTTCTCAACGGCATTAATGGCACTTTGGGGTATTGATAGCGTGCGTTTAGATGCTTTCTCGCACTTGACCCTGCCACGATTAATGCCGCTAGCGGGGTTATTGGCCAGCCGATGTGCCTCTATTGATGTTCTTGATCAAGCACTGAACCTATTCTTTGATGATACAGAAATAAAGTCCCATGCCTTAGTTTCCGGCCAAATAGCGGTGCCAGAAGATCAGCTCAACTGTTTAGGCCGCGATAATGTCACGTTAGGTGAGTCATTGGTTCTAGGGCAACGGGTGGCTGACTGTAGCGGAATGGCTGTGACGGTAAGACTAACGTCACTAAGACAGATTGATGATTGGTTACCTGGAGGTGTTCTAAATGAAACCGCTCGCGAATTAATCGCGTTAATAATAGATGCACCTAATGATTATCAACTGGAACTCGATATAGGCGATACACTTGATGATCTATCTGAAATAGGCGATATGGCAAAAGGGTTAGGTTGGGGTGTTGGGCTTGGCGCTGTCAAATGTGCAAAGATCAATGTTTGACGAGCGTGACTAGCTTTTAAAAGATAAAACAGGATGTAAGGAATAGACCAATGGAATTGGCAAAACTAATAGAAACACTGAATACAGAAACCAAACAAGCCGTAGAAAGATCTGCGTTTGCTTGCATTGAACGAAAAGGCATTGAAATTACGCTAGAAGATTTGTTGCTCGCACTGTTAGATGAACAGACCGAGCTGACCCACGTGTTGGCTCAGTTTGATATTGACATAGACAGGTTCAGAGCGGCTTTACACTTTGAACTAGACACTCGTACTACGGTTTCATCAAAGCCGGTTTTTTCTGATTCACTACTACACACGCTTAAAAATGCTTGGCTATTGAGTTCCCTTGAATTATCGCTGCCTTTCATTAGTGCCGGCAGTATTGTGCTTGCGTTGCTTAATGATCAATTAAGGTATGGTCGTAGACGCTATATTGAGATGCTGAGTGTTGTTTCATTTGATCAGTTAAAGGTGTTGATTCAAGGGCGGTATGCTGGTGATAGCCTGCAGGAGTCAGGAGACACAAGCAAAGAGGGATTATGTACTGCGCCTCCTCAACAAGACAAATCCGTTATGGGCGAAGGTATTTTAAGTAAAGTGACGACTAGCCTTACCGACTTAGCCCGCAACTCAGCGCTAGACCCTGTTATTGGACGCGATACAGAAATACGTCAGGCCATTGATATTCTATGTCGACGCAGAAAAAATAACCCGATTCTATTAGGGGAAGCAGGCGTAGGTAAGACGGCGATTGTAGAGGGGTTGGCTCAAAAAATAGTCGACGGAAAAGTCCCTCAAGCACTAAAGGATGTTGATCTGAGATTGCTCGACATAGCCGCGTTGCAAGCGGGCGCTAGTGTAAAAGGTGAGTTTGAACGCCGAATCACAGCGCTAATTGAGGCAATTCAAACTTCATTGAGCCCCATTGTTTTATTTATAGACGAAGCGCATCTTATGGTGGGGGCGGGCGCTAATGAAGGCGGTGGCGATGTGGCCAACCTGATAAAACCGGCACTCGCCAGAGGGGCGCTTCGTACAATTGCGGCGACCACGCTGGTGGAGTATAAACGCTATATAGAGAAGGACCCGGCATTAGTCAGGCGTTTTCAGTCAGTTAAGGTCGCTGAGCCGAGCGTAGAAGAGACTGTCACCTTACTGCGGGGGCTGAGGGAGCGTTATGCCGCTCAACATGGTGTCTATATCCGCGATGATGCGCTGATTTCAGCGGCATCTCTTTCTTCACGCTATTTAACAGGCAGACAGCTACCGGATAAAGCCATCGATTTAATCGATACCGCGTGCGCAAGCGTGAAAGTAGGGCTGGCAGGTAAGCCTGCTTCTGTCGAACTACTGGAACAAAAGATAGAAACGGTAAAGCGTAAAATAGAGGCCATAGAAAGAGACGCTCTGAATGATGGGTATGACAGCCAAGATAAACATAGTCAGCTAAAAACTCACTACGAAACAGTTGATTCACTCAAGCTGCAGTTGGTTGCAACTGAGTCTATCTGGCAACAAGAACGAGACATGGTCAATTCGATTCTTATCTGCCGTGACGGCAAGGCTGATAAACAGAACGAAAGACGAGGTCAACCAGATGCTCAAATAATGAGGGAGCTTAGGGAGGATTTGACTCATATTCAGGGTGAATCACCGCTGGTTCATTATGAAGTATCTGCGCAACAAGTAAGTGAGGTTTTAGCCGCTTGGACAGGTATTCCGGCAGGTAAAATGCTGATGGATGAAGCCCAAAAGTTAGGTGAGTTATCGACTCAGCTAGAAACAAGAGTAAAAGGGCAGGGCGATGCAACGACACGGATTGGCGAACTACTTTGTCAAGCTAGAGTAGGCTTGAATGACCCGAATAAGCCGCTTGGTGTATTCCTATTAGTTGGCCCTAGTGGTGTCGGAAAAACAGAAACAGCGCTAACCATTGCAGATACATTGTTTGGTGGTGAAAAATATCTGACCACTATCAATATGTCAGAGTTTCAGGAAAAGCATACCATTTCTCGACTAATTGGTTCGCCACCAGGTTATGTAGGGTATGGTGAGGGAGGCGTGCTGACTGAGGCGGTACGGCAAAAACCTTTTTCTGTTGTGTTGTTGGATGAAGTTGAAAAAGCTGATCCTAATGTACTGAATATTTTTTATCAGGTGTTTGATAAGGGCGTGATGAATGACGGCGAAGGTAGGCTGATTGATTTTCGAAATACGGTAGTGGTCTTAACGAGTAACCTAGCGTCTGACCAAATTGAGACGCTGTGTTCTTCTGACACTGATAGCACTTCAGATATCGACTCTGAAGTATTGTTAGAAAAAATAAGACCTACATTAAATGACTTCTTTAAACCTGCGCTTTTAGCTCGTATGGAGGTATTAACGTATCGTCCACTTGAGCAATGCACGTTGAGATTGTTGGTGGAAAGTAAACTCGAACAGCTGGTTAAGCGGTTGCGGACACACGGTACTGAATTAACTATTACAGGTTCGGTATTGGATGCGATAACGAATCGGTGTGTTTTGGTTGAAGCGGGTGCGAGGCATATCGATAGACTGATTAATCAGCATATAACCTCTAAATTGTCTAAGTTGATTTTATTTTCGGTGGCACAGCAGACTGAGTTGAGTGAAATCTATTTAAGTTATGAGGAAGGCGTGTTTACCGTGTCGGGATAAATCCCGACCTACAGGGGGAATATAGAACACCTTAGTATGTTGGCTAATGTAGTATGTTGGCTAATGTAGTATGTTGGTTAATAATGCGGAGGAGGGGCTTCGTGGGAGGCCTCTCCAGGAGCGCTATTAACTGAATCTAACTGGCTTTTTAACATTTTATTCGCTTGCCAGAGTTTATCGAGCTGTTGCTCTTGTCGGGCTACGACATCATTCAAATCTTGTAAAAGATCTTCTTGGAAGGCCATTTTTGTTTCTAGTTCGGTAAGTCGATCTTCTGTGTTCATTTTAAAAACCCAATAAGAAAAGTGTCTGATATAGAGCGCGTTATCGGCTAATGAAATACAAAATATTCACACTAAAAAAAGGAGAAGATCATTACTTTGTTTGAATTTCATACATCCATTTTATTTTTTTGCTATCATTGTTCTGTAAGCCGACATAATTATAAGGAATCATAATTCCAAACACTAATCTTTTGAGGCTTACCGTCCGCAATTTCATACAGATTATTCTGAATTGCAGCTCATAGCTTAATAGACAATTTCAATGTGAGTTTATTCACGCTGAGGTTATTTATGGGTGTGTTGTTGGGTGCATTTTGAGTGGCTATGTTTGATATTAGTTTGCCGGACACTACAAGGGTACCTGATTTGATTGGACTTTTTGCGTTATTCAGAGTTAAGCGCATGAAGAAAGATCCAGGACGTTTTAATATTTTTAATAGTTATTGAGATACTTTACATGAACAACCAAACTGTAAAAGCGATTGTAACCGGACTTATATTCGCGATTCCCACCCCATTTGTATTGGGTTTTCTTATTCTTGCTGTAACAGGTAATGCAATTAATTTCGTTGGCGTTAGCGCTGAAGCAACAGCTGTATCTAAGCTGATGGGCTTTTTAGGTACTCAAGCAGGTATTACCGCTTATCTTCTGTCTGCTGTTGTTATTGGTCTAGTGGCTGCGTTAGGTGTTCTGACATCAAGTTCTAGTGCTAATGCTTACTACGGCGATGACGATGATGATTCACCAGAAGGTGATGAGCAAGGAACCGTTAAATGGTTCAACGTTAATAAAGGCTTCGGTTTTATTACGCGTGATGCGGGAGATGACGTATTTGTTCATTTTCGTTCTATTCGCGGCCACGGTCGTCGTTCTTTACGTCAAGGACAGCAAGTTCGTTTCAATGTTACTCAAGGCGATAAAGGCTTACAGGCTGAGAACGTATCGGTTGTTAGATAGCATTTAATTTTTAAGCTATCACAACGTTAAAAACCACCGAAAATTAATTCTCGGTGGTTTTTTTGTATTAGAAACCCTAATTCCGCTTCGATGCATCAAGGCTACAGGCTTATTACTTCCAATTTACTGTGGTTTGGCCTTCTTTGGTGACTTTCCACCACTCGTTTTCTGAATCTGCTGACTCTTCCCAACTGTTGGTGGCACATCTAACTTCTGTGTCTAATGCATTGGCTATTGCGAGAGCACAGTCTAAATCCGTTTTCCATGGCGTCTTTTCTGATTGAAACCATAGGCTGGTATAAAGCTTTCCGGCTGCGCCTGTGTAAACGGTGAGCGGGATGCTATTGTCTCCGTTTGTGCAGGTTAGGGTGATAGATTTTTTATCTAATGGGCCTAGTGTTTTAACATCTTCAAATACACTGTTAAGCCAAGTGATGATTTCATCGATTGAGCATTCTTTGATATAGACTTCTATGTCTGGCTGACGCTGATGATCGCTTGATTGTTCAGTTTGGTTGGTCATGACGGTTGCTCAATCTATGAACGGTTAATAAAGTGGTTAATTCTGCTTAGCAGAAGTTTTATATATCCAGTGATGGCCATTATCGCGCCAAAGAATGCAATTACCAACGAAATTAGCGTGATTATTTCTTGTTTTAATGAAGGGGGAATATAAAAATGTGCGGCCAGGACCATGCTGAGCCCCCCTAATAATAGTAATGCACCGATAGCAAATAGCTTAAAGCTTCTTTGCTGAGGCGTGAGCTCAGTTTTAGACGTCTTTAAAAAACCAGGAATCATTATTGGCATAGCCGATAACCTGTCAGCATAATATCAATGCTAACAGTGAGTGATTCTAGGGTGTTTAATGTGGCTTTTGCAGATTCTGTTGCACGCCAGTAGTGTGGGGTCATGAGTAAAAGATCATTTATCGCTTGATGGCTATTGATGTCTATTTTATAGCGTATTGTTGAACTTAATTCCTGCTCTAGCGGTGTAAATTTTTCTGCCAGTGTTGATGTTGGGTTGTAGGCAAGTTGCTTAACATCTTGGTAAAGTTTGTTGCGTAATTCGATTAAGTGATTAGGCCCTGTCGAGGCAACATATAAAATGCCATCTTGCTTGAGAATGCGGCTAAACTCATCAGGTACAATTCTTGAAAAAAGACTCAGTACAGCGTCTTGAGAGTGACTTTTAACGGGGATATGGCTAGATGTTGCAGTGACCCATTGGATTGATTTACTGCGACGACATGACGCTTTTACGGCTTTTTGCGATATATCAAAACCAATAATTTGTGGGTTTACAGGCTGACCTGTTAAGCCGGTTTGAGTATCTAAACAATGGTGTAATCGCTGCGTATAATAACCTTCGCCACTGCCTGCATCTGTAATTTTATAGGCCTGACTCGACTCCGCTTTTGAGAGATAATCTTTCAGAATTAATTCATTGAGTGTGTCGGATATTGTTTGGTAAAAATTGCCATCTAGAAAGCGAAAACGTGCCTCAACCATCTCTTGGCTATCACCTGGCTGTTTACTTTTCTTATGCTGAGGTTGTAATAGGTTGACGTAGCCCTGTTTAGCTACGTCAAACTGATGGTTGTTTTCGCACGAGAACTGTTTGTCGGTTCGATTAAGCGAGTGACTGCAAACAGGGCAGATGAGCGAATTGTTTACTGTCATGCAGCAGGCCCTAATAATCGTTCTAAAATACCTTCATAGATAGTCGAGAGTTTATCGAGGTCGCTTACACTCACGCATTCGTTCACTTTATGAATTGTGGCATTGAGAGGGCCAAGCTCAAGTACTTGAGCACCCGTAGGCGCAATAAAGCGCCCATCTGAAGTGCCGCCAGAGGTTGAAAGTTCAGTATCAATGCCGGTGACATCACGAATAGCTGCTACAGACGCCTCAACCAGAGGGCCTGCAGCGGTTAGAAAAGGAAGGCCGCTCAGGTTCCATTCGAGTTCATAGTTAAAGCTATGCTTATCCAGAATAGCGTGAACACGTTCTTTGATCATATCGACAGATAGTTCTGTTGAGAAACGAAAGTTAAATATGATCTCTTTTTCACCTGGGATAACATTCGTTGCGCCAGTGCCAGCCTTAAGGTTGGTGATCTGGAAGGATGTAGCTGGGAAGAACTCATTACCTTCATCCCATACTTCGGTTGAGAGGTCTAGTAATGCTGGGATGGCCGTATGTACTGGGTTTTCAGCTAAATGAGGGTAGGCCACGTGACCTTGAGTCCCTTTTACAATCAGGTCCCCATGCAGTGAACCGCGACGTCCATTTTTAATAACGTCGCCAAGGGTGTTGGTACTAGAGGGTTCACCAATAAGGCACCAATCTATTTTCTCGCCACGGCTTTCAAGTGTTTCTATGACCTTAACAGTGCCGTTTTTAGCTGGGCCTTCTTCGTCACTGGTAATAAGAAATGCAATAGAACCGGTATGTTTAGGGTTGTCGTTGATAAAACGCTCACAAGCGGTCACAAAAGCTGCAATACTGCCTTTCATATCGGCGGCACCACGGCCATAAAGCATATCGCCAATAATAGTAGGTTCGAAGGGAGGGTAGTCCCACTGCTCAAGAGGGCCGGTTGGAACTACATCGGTATGCCCCGCAAATGCTAAAACAGGCCCTTCACTGCCTCGCCTTGCCCAAAAGTTTAATACTTCACCAAATTGAAGTGTTTCGACGACAAAGCCAAGCTTCTCAAGACGCTCACAGATTAATGCCTGGCATCCTGCATCTTCAGGGGTAACCGAGTGTTTGCTGATGAGTTCTTTGGCTAGTTCAATAGTGGGCGTTATTTGAGACATGTATAAGCTTCTTTTTTAAAAGTTCGTTGCCGTCCTAAAAGAATGGCGATTGTTTCTGAAGAATTAAGCTTTTTGTAGATCGGGTTAAACCCCGACCTACATGTGCAAAAAATTAATTGTTTGCGTGTAACTCAGCATTAAGCTCAATAGCGGTTTTGTTAGTCTTACACTCAACCTGACCATTAACAGAATTACGACGGAATAATAAATCTGACTTACCCGCCAAATCACGTGCCTTAACTGTTTCTACGGCTTTGTTTTGGTCGTCAAGCATCATCACTTTTGTGCCAGCAGTGATATAAAGGCCTGCTTCGACCGTACAACGGTCACCTAGTGGAATACCGATACCAGCGTTAGCGCCGAGTAAGCAGTTTGCGCCTACAGAAATAACCATGTTACCGCCACCAGAAAGTGTACCCATCGTAGAGCAGCCGCCACCAAGGTCTGAGCCTTCGCCAATCATTACGCCTGCAGAAATACGGCCTTCAATCATCGAGGTGCCTTCTGTGCCTGCATTAAAGTTTACGAAACCTTCATGCATGATGGTGGTGCCTTCGCCGATGTAAGCACCTAAACGTACGCGTGAAGTTGCAGCAATGCGCACGCCTGATGGCACAACGTAGTCAGTCATAGGAGGGAACTTATCGACTGATTTAACGGCCAGTAACTCGCCATTGAGTCGCGCTTCAAGCTGCTTTGCATTAAGCTCAGTTAAGTCGATAGCGCCTTTGTTAGTCCATGCTACGTTAGGTAGCAAGCCAAACATGCCGTTCAGGTTGATGCCATGAGGCTTAACTAAACGGTGAGAAAGTAAGTGAAGCTTTAAGTAAACTTCTGGCGTGGTAGATGATTGAACATCTTCTTCAAGAATAGTGATAACCACAGGGCTCTTGCTTGTTTTTGCTGCGCTGGCGATAGCAGCCTGCTCAGTTTCACCGTTATTGCTTAGTGCCGATGCCAGTGCGTCTAAAGTATCGCTAGACGCTTCAATAGCCTGGTTCCCACCTTTATAGCCTAGAGCCTCTTTGGCTGCTGATAGCAGCGAGTCTGATGGCTGGTGAACGGGCTGAGCGTAGAATACTTCTAACCATTCACTTTTCTGATTTTTAGTTCCTACACCGATTGCAAACGCTAAGCTCATTTTGATTTCCTGTTTGATATTTAATTAATCTATGTTCTTTAATTCGCTAGCCTACACTCGAAAGAAACTGTATTTACACATTATTGTTATTCCCGCCTACGCGAGGATGACTAACATGTAATCTGTTGGTATCAGGGTGAGAGCTAGCGCTTGTCAAATTATTGCTTTAGTGCCAATTTCGTTACTTAAATATATTCTCGTACTCGTCTGCTTTAAACCCCAACGTCTTCTTGCCATCATGAACAAGTAATGGTCGCTTGATAATAGAGGGGTTTTCTAACATGGCGGCGAGAGCTGAGGTGTTATCCATATTGGCTCTTTGCTCTTCAGGTAATTTACGCCAGGTCGTGCCTCTTCGGTTTATGACAGGCTCCCAACCTAGCGACGAAAGCCACTCTTTAAAGAGAGCTTCATCTGTGCCGTCTTTTTTATAGTCGTGAAAGCGATATTCAATATTTTCTGCGTCTAACCACTTGCGCGCTTTTTTAATGGTATCGCAGTTTTTAATACCGTACATAATAGTCACAGTCATTATCCTTATAAACGGTTATTTTTCTAGGCCTTTAACAAAATCACGAATTCTTTCTGCTGCCTCGATGCATTCTTCTAACGGTGCCACTAATGCAAGCCTTACACGATTCTCGCCTGGGTTAATGCCGTTAACCGTTCTGGATAGGTATCGACCTGGTAAGACGGTTACATGTTTTTCTTGAAATAGTTTTTGTGCAAACAGGTCGTCTTGAATCGGTGTTTTCAACCAAAGGTAAAAGCTAGCATCGGTTTGTGCAACGTCCATCACTTCGCCTAGTATTGGCATGACGGTAGCAAACTTCTCTCGGTAGAATGATCTATTTTCTTTGACGTGAGTCTCGTCATTCCAAGCAGCAATACTGGCTAATTGGTGTTGAATAGGCATTGCGGAACCATGATAGGTTCGGTAGCGTAAAAACTGTTCCATAATACTTGCATCGCCTGCGACAAAACCGGATCGAAGGCCGGGTAAATTTGAGCGCTTTGATAGGCTATGAAAAACCACGCAGCGTTTATAGTCGTTGCGATTCATCTCGGCGCAAGCTTGCAATAGACCAATCGGCGCACGTGACTCATCGCAGTAAATTTCAGAGTAACATTCGTCTGAGGCGATAATAAAATCGTACTGATCGGCTAATGCAATCAATCGTTGTAATGTACTGGATGGAATCACGGCACCGGTTGGGTTACCAGGGCTACATAAAAAAAGTAGCTGACAGCGTTGCCATACATCGGGCGATACGGCTTCAAAGTCTGGGATGTAATTGTTTACTTCAAGGCACGGTAAAAAGTGTGGTTCGGCACCTGATAAGAACGCAGCCCCTTCGTAAATCTGATAAAAGGGGTTGGGGCATACGACTAAGGGTGTCGCGTCAGATTGACTCATGTTGTTAACTGGCCGGTCAATCAATGCTTGAGTTAATGAAAAAATGGCTTCTCTTGTGCCGTTAACAGGCAATACGTGCTGCTCGGGGTCAAGTGATGCCGGTGTTAACTTAAAGCGTTGAGTTAACCAATTACAGATACTTTCACGTAACTCAGGAATGCCCTTGGTTGAAGGGTAAATGGATAGCTTGCCAAGTTGTTTCGTGAGTTCATCTAACACAAATCGAGGGGATGCGTGCTTCGGTTCGCCAATGGAGAGCGCAATATGCGAATAGTCAGAGCTTGGAGTCACTTCACTTTTGAGTTGATTAAGCTTCTCAAACGGGTAAGGTTGTAGTTTGTTTAAATCTGAATTCATCCTGCGATGCTCTTCCTGTTATTGTGTTGACTGTTTGCGCTAGCTAGCTTGAACATGTTCATCTAATTGATCACAAATGCTTTTCTGCAATCGCTGGCACAGTTGCGGATCACTGATGGGTTGACCGTTTTCTTGAGTAATGAAGAATACATCCTCAACTCGTTCGCCTAATGTGGCGATTTTAGCATTGACTAATGACACCTTATTCTCCACGAGGATACACCCTATGCGTGCCAGAAGGCCGGGTCGGTCTGGTGTGATCACTTCCATAACGGTGCGCTGGCTGATCATCGTATTACTGAAGGTGACTTCTGTCGGGAATGAAAAGTGCTTTAGTTGCCGGGGTGTACGACGATGAATAATCTCGGGGTAATCGTCAGGGTCGTCAAGTTCATCTATTAGCCGATGGTGCACTTTTGCTTTGCGCTCTGGGTCACGTGCTAGGGACTGGTTGTTTTCATCTAACACCACAAATGTACTTAAGCTATAAGGCCCTTTTGCTGAGTGAATTCTTGCGCTGGCAATGTTTAGGTTTAGCTGTTCTAACACGGCCGTTGTGGCTGCAAAAAGTGCTTCTCCGTGACGAAGATAGATCATTATTTGGGTGTAGCCTTCTCCCTGATGATCTTCAACATCTTTAATAAGTATTAATGGTTCACTGCTTTCGCCGTGTTCGATAATTGAGGAGGTCTGCCAAGCCATTTCCATGGTTGAGTCCTGAAGAAAGTAATCATCTTCTAGGGTGTTCCATATTGCCTCAATTTTACTGCTGCTAATACCTTGATCGTGCAGCATATCTTGAACCTCTGCTTGAGTGGCAGATATCCATTTATCTTTGTCGAGCGGGTTTTCAATACCGCGTCTTAAGGCACGACGTGCTTCAAGGTAAAGTTGTCTAAGTAGGGTTGCACGCCAGGTGTTCCATAGAATGGGGTTGGTCGCATCAATATCAGTTACGGTTAGAACATAGAGGTAGTCGAGGTGAGCCTGACTCGGTAACTCAACCGCAAAACTATGAATAACATCGGGGTCTTGAATATCTTTTTTCTGTGCCGTCATAGACATTAGCAGGTGGTTTTCAACTAACCAGCAAACAAGCTGTGTATCGCGCGTACTTAAATGATGGCGAGCACAGAATTTTTCTGCATCGATTGCGCCAAGGTCAGAATGGTTTCCGCCACGGCCTTTGGCAATGTCATGAAAAAGGCCTGCAATATACAGGAGTTCTAGCTTGGGTAATCGGTATACCAAGCGTGAAGCCAGTGGGTACATTGTACGAGCCGAATGCTCCTTTAGGTTGACCATGTTCCTTATCACCCTAAGGGTGTGAGCATCGACCGTGTAGGCATGGAATAAGTCGTGCTGCATTTGGCCAATAATATTACCAAACTCAGGTAAATAGCGGCCAAGCACATGATAGCGCTTCATGCTTGAAAGTGTTTTATGGAAGTCGTGGGGGGTGCGCATCAACTCCATAAAAAGGGATGTAACTGCAATGTCCTTTCTAAATGAATCATCAATCAAATGCTTGTGGGCTCGTAACGCACGGATAGTGGTTGCCCTGATACCTTTGATGTCTGGGTTCTGCGCCATCAGCAAGAAAATCTCCATGATGGCGTAAGGGGCATAGGCAAAGATTTGATTGTTGACGGCTTCGATGTACTGGTTTTTAATCTGAAAGCGTTTGTTTAACGGCACAACGACTTCTTTCTCGTGACTACGAACAATAGCTTCATCAAAGTGCTGTAAGATAACGTCTGTTAATTCTGCTAGGTCCAGTACCACTCGGTAGTACTGCTGCATCATTATCTCAACACCGAGTTTCTTTTCGGTGTCTTCGAACCCTAACATGCGGGTTAATTTACGCTGGTGATCAAACAGTAATCTGTTTTCATTTCGTTTGGCAATAATTTGAAGGCCGTAGCGCATTCGCCATAAAAAGCGCTCACCTTCGAGCAGATTTTGATACTCTTCGTTGGTCAGAAATTCGTATCGAGTTAGCTCAGAGGTACAGCTTAGGCCAAAGTGACGTTTGGTAATCCAGCCAATAGTTTGAATATCGCGTAAAGTGCCAGGAGACGATTTTAAATTTGGCTCTAGGTTGTATTCCGTGTCGCTATACTTTTCATGACGGAGTCGCTGCTCTTCTTTTTTTGCTAAGAAGTAGGCACGATCTGAGCATACTTCGTCAGAATAGGCGCGGGTGCTAAGTAGTTCACGTAAAATATCGTTGCCGGCTACTGTTCGAGTTTCTAATAAATTGGTGGCAATGGTGATGTCATTAGACGCGGAATCAATGCATTCTTCAGCGGTTCTGACGCTATGGCCAATGTCTAGTTTTAAGTCCCAAAGCAGCGTGACAAACTGGCTGATAGCGTCTTCATATTCAGGACTTAATTCACTCTGAACAAGAATTAGTATATCGATGTCGGAGTGAGGGTGTAGCTCCCCACGACCATATCCACCGACCGCAATCAAACTAATGTCATCTTTGCCTTTCCAATCATATCGCTCCCACAGAAGTTTGAGAATTTGATCTACAAACCAAGCGCGGGCTTCGACAAGTTGTTTGATATCGCAGTTACTCATAAAAAAGGTATCCATGATTTCAGATGCTTTTTTAAGTGCGTGGCGGGCTGCGATAGCAGGAGAGAGTGATTGCTCTATTGTTGACTTTAAATAGTCATACGATAGTTCATCACTCTCGGTCAGCGCTTCAATGACTGGGCTGTTGGCGATCATCTTACGCTATTGCTCCATTTAAGAGGGGAACGCCAAAGTTAAGAAAAATGAGCACGCTCTTCTTCTCTTAATGTAAGGATCTCATAACCGTCTGCAGTGACGAGAATAGTGTGTTCCCACTGAGCAGAAAGTTTTCGGTCTTTAGTAATAACCGTCCACTCATCAGGTAGGAGTTTGCTGTGGCGTTTACCTTGATTGATCATAGGCTCGATTGTGAAGATCATACCTTCTTTTAAGGTTAGGCCAGTGCCTTTTGTTCCGTAATGCATGACTTGAGGCTCTTCATGGAATACTTTGCCGATACCGTGGCCACAGTATTCTCTTACCACAGAGTAGTAGTTAGACTCGGCGTGCTGTTGAATAACGTGACCAATATCACCTAAACGGGCGCCAGGCTTAACGAGGTCGATACCTTTATACAAACACTCTTGTGTGATTCTTACTAATCGTTCTACTGCACTTGTAGGCTGACCGATAAAGAACATTTTGCTCGTGTCACCATGATACTCATCTTTGATAACGGTGATATCTATATTAATAATGTCGCCGTTTTTCAATATTTTTTTGTCGCTAGGGATGCCGTGGCAAATAACATGATTGACAGATGTACAGATTGATTTTGGGAAGCCGCGATAGTTAAGAGGTGCCGGAATCGCGTTTTGCTTTTCGGTAATATATTTGTGGCAGATATCATTCAGCTCACCCGTCGACACGCCTGCCTTTACGAATGGCTCTATCATCTCAAGTACTTCAGCCGCTAGACGACCGGCTATCCGCATTTTTTCGATTTCTTCAGGCGTTTTAATGGTTACTTTCATTTCTGTCTCTAAATGTTTGGGTCGTGAGTGTGCCCGAATAGGGTGTTGATCTAATTCGGATTTTTACTATCTGGTCGAGCAAATATAAGTGCTTAAGCTAATTAAAGCGGCACCTTTTATTGAGTTATGAGGGTATTTTACCTTGTTGTGTACAATATGAGAAATGATCTCATTTATTAGTTGTATAATTCATCTTTATCTTCTGTTTAGTTGCTCAATATGGTATAAAGCGCCCGCTCTATTCAATAACTGTGCGAAAATTCGTTTTTGAAGTGATGAAAATCACCTTTCTTTAACATTCAATCAGTATTGTTAGCGCAAAATTCGCACACGTGCCGACACGTTGTTCTGGGTGCTCATAGTGATTGAAATACTGGTATCTGCTAAGTATTTGGTCCTTAAGAGAGTTGAACGATGGGGCATGTGGAGGTCTAACCCAATTAATAGTTAAGGATTTTACAATGGCTGCAGTTTCTATGCGCGACCTGCTTAAAGCAGGTGTACACTTTGGTCACCAAACTCGTTACTGGAACCCTAAAATGGGTAAGTACATATTTGGTGCACGTAACAAAATTCATATAATTAACCTTGAGCACACTGTTCCTGCTTTCAACCAGTCCCTTAATATCATTAAGAGCTTGGCTGAGAACAAAAACAAGGTTCTTATTGTTGGCACTAAGCGTGCTGCTAGCAAGATAGTTAAAGAAGAAGCTATCCGTGCAGGCATGCCTTACGTAAATCACCGCTGGTTGGGTGGTATGCTGACTAACTACAAGACTATTCGTCAGTCTATCCGTCGTTATAGAGATCTTGCTACTCAAAGCCAAGATGGCACATTTGAGAAGATCACTAAGAAAGAAGCATTGATGCTTACTCGTGAAATGGAAAAGCTTGAGCGTAGTATTGGCGGTATTAAAGATATGGGTGGTTTACCCGATGCGTTGTTCGTAATCGATGTTGACCATGAGCGTATCGCTATTAAAGAAGCTAACAAGTTAGGTATTCCTGTAATCGGTATCGTTGATACTAACAGTGATCCAGATGGCGTTGACTACATCATTCCTGGTAATGATGATGCGATTCGCGCAATTCAGGTTTATGCAAAAGCGGTTGCTGATGCGTGTCTTGAAGGAACAACTGGCGCTGCAGTAAGTGCTGATGAGTTCGTAGAAGTAAGCGAAGAAGCAAGCGAGCAACCTGCAGCAGAGTAATCTGTTGACTGTTACTGCTTTTTTGTACTGTCCGACGGTCTTGCAGTGTAGACGTTTGATGTAGATGACTCACGTTTATATTGCGAGACAGCAAAAAAGGGGCGATGCCCCTTTTTTTGTAAAACTAATTTAATTTGATGCTTTAGGGCATTAAAATCAAGAGGAATTAACATGGCTTCTATTTCTGCCTCTTTGGTGAAAGAGCTTCGTGATCGCACTGGTTTAGGAATGATGGAGTGTAAAAAAGCACTCAAAGAATCAGGTGGCGATATTGATGCTGCGATTGAAGAAATGCGTAAAAACAGTGGCATGAAGGCTGCTAAAAAAGCAGGCCGTACTGCTGCTGACGGTGTTGTAAAAGCAAAAGTTGCTGATGACGGTTCATTTGGTGTTCTCGTTGAAGTTAACAGTGAAACTGACTTTGCAGCGCGAGATGAAGGTTTCTTAGGTTTTGTTAATGCTGTTGTTGATAAAGCATTTGAAACACGTGAAACTGACGTTGCAAAACTAATGGAAGGCGAGCTAGAGGTAGCACGTGAAGCATTGGTTCAAAAGATTGGTGAAAACATCGGTGTTCGTCGTGTTGTAACGACTGAAAACGCAGTGGTTGGTCAATACGTTCACGGTACTAACCGTATTGGTGTTTTGATTGGTTTGTCTGCAGGTGATAGTGAGTTGGCGAAAGATATCGCTATGCACACAGCTGCTGTAAACCCTCAGTTTATCAGACAGTCTGATGTTCCAGCTGAGTTAGTAGAAAAAGAGAAGTCTATTTTTACTGCACAAGCTGAGCAGAGCGGAAAGCCTGCTGAAATCATCGAAAAAATGATCGGCGGCCGTATTAGCAAGTTCCTTGCTGAAATCAGCTTGGTTGATCAGCCATTCGTTAAAGACCCAGACGTTAAAATCGGTGCTCTAGCTAAGAAAGCAGGCGCTGAAGTTGAGTTTATGGTTCGTTACGAAGTGGGTGAAGGAATCGAAAAAGAAGAAGTTGATTTTGCTACAGAGGTAGCTCAGCAAGCTGCTGCAGCTGCAAACAAGTCTTAATTTTTCTTTAGCGTGTAGTAGTGAAATATTGCTTTACATGTTTGATTAACCGCATATCGGCTTTAGCTGTGTGCGGTTGATTTGTATAAGGGGTATGGAAATTTAATATTCCACCTTCTCTTATATTAATGCTATAGACTATTATTGATTGGCATTACTCGATATGTAGTAAATGTTATTAATGTCAGTCAGAGGCTTAACTGGTGCCTTGAAACTAGTTTGTTGATTTTTTAAAAGCCCATTGCCGATTTTAAAAGAGAGTTAACATATGCCTACACCAACAAAAGCCCAGCCAAGATATAAGCGAGTACTACTGAAACTCAGTGGGGAAGCGTTAATGGGGGATGGGGAATTTGGAATCGATCCAAAGGTTCTTGACAGAATGGCCCTCGAAATCGGTCAGCTCATTGGTATTGGTGTTCAGGTCGGTTTGGTTGTCGGTGGTGGCAATCTATTTCGTGGCGCAGCGTTACAAGAAGCAGGCATGGATCGAGTAACAGGCGATCACATGGGGATGCTAGCAACGGTTATGAATGCGTTGGCAATGCGAGATGCCTTAGAGCGTTCAAATATTTCAACACGAGTGATGTCTGCAATACCTATGAGTGGTGTGGTAGAGCATTATGATCGTCGTAGAGCGATTAGACACTTAAAAGACGGTGATGTGGTTATATTTAGTGCCGGTACTGGAAACCCGTTCTTCACCACCGATTCTGCAGCGTGCCTAAGAGGTATAGAAATAGAAGCAGATGTCGTATTGAAAGCGACAAAAGTTGATGGCGTGTATAATGCTGACCCAATGAAAGATTCAACTGCCGTCAAATATGACCGACTAACCTATGATGAAGTGTTAGATCGAAAGCTAGGCGTAATGGACTTAACCGCTATTTGCTTGTGCAGAGACCATAATATGCCTGTGCGCGTATTTAACATGAACAAAGTGGGTTCAGTCGCCAGTATTCTAGTAGGTGAAAACGAAGGTACCATTATTGAGCCGGCTTAAAGGTATTTTTGCTAAGTAAGCTTAAATAGTATGGGATAAATTGAATAGCCTAAGTCGAGTCCGATATAGCGGCACTGAACGATCCAGTGGTTTGCTATTTCAAGACATCTATTGCTTGTTTTAGGTAAGTATTAGCTAAAGATAGGGGATTAACGTGCTTAACGATATTAAAAAAGAAACCGAACAACGTATGAAAAAGAGCCTAGAGGCTTTAAATACAGCGTTCAACAAAATTAGAACAGGGCGAGCGCACCCGAGTATTCTTGATGGTGTGATGGTTCCTTACTACGGTAGTGATACACCTCTAAATCAGGTGGCGAATATTTCAGTTGAAGATGGCCGAACGCTGTCGGTAACTGCATGGGAAAAGCCTCTTATACCAGTCATAGAAAAAGCCATTATGAAGGCTGATTTAGGTCTAAACCCAGCTACCACAGGTGATACTATCCGTTTGCCTATGCCTGCACTTACAGAAGAAACACGTAAGAATATGGTTAAGTTGGCGCGTGGTGATGCAGAAAGTGGTAGGGTTTCAGTGCGAGGCGCGCGTCGCGATGCATTGTCTGACGCTAAAGACTTACTAAAAGAAAAAGAGATATCGGAAGATGAAGATCGTCGTTTTTCTGATGATATTCAAAAGTTAACAGATAAGTATGTCGCTGAAATTGAGAAGATGCTTCAAGCTAAAGAAGTTGACTTGATGGAAGTGTAAGGCATTCATAAAAACTCCATTTATTGTATTTTTTCACTCAGTCTATAGCTGAATATTAATACGGTAAATGGAGGGCCTTAATGAGTATTGATATTAGCCCGCGATAGATTGCAGGTAGTTTTTGAAGAGATGGATATGACCGAAAGTGTAACAGCGGATATACCAATTACGGCTGCCGAGAAGCCACGCCATGTCGCCATTATTATGGATGGCAATAATCGCTGGGCTAAAAAGAAAAGCCTATTAGGTGTTTCTGGCCATAAAGCGGGTGTTGATGCGGTTAGAGCGGTTGTCGAAACTTGTGTTGAAGAAGGTATCGGGACGCTTACATTATTCGCGTTCAGCAGTGAAAACTGGCGTAGACCGGCAGAAGAAGTTTCGGCGTTAATGAAACTCTTTCTTTTAGCGTTGCAGCGAGAAGTTAAAAAGTTACACAAGAACAATATTCGTCTAAGAATTATTGGCGATAGACGTAAGTTTAGCCCGCTTCTGCAAGAGCATATGGAGCGAGCCGAAACGTTAACAGCAAAAAATACGCGACTTAATTTGGTTATCGCAGCTAACTATGGCGGACACTGGGATATTACTCAGGCCACACAAAAAATAGCTGGAATGGTTGAAACCGGTGAGATTAAAGCATCGGACGTTAATGATGACCTTATTCAACAGCATTTATGCTTGGGTGAGTTACCCATGCCTGACTTGTGTATCAGAACAGCTGGCGAACAACGAATTAGTAATTTTATGCTCTGGCAATTTGCATACACTGAACTGTATTTTTCAGACGTGTATTGGCCTGACTTTAAACATGAAGAGATGCGCAAGGCGCTAGTAGCTTACTCTGCTCGTCAACGACGGTTTGGTCAAACGGATGATCAGATCAAAAAGTCATAAGTGTTTCGGGGGTGCTCAAGTATGATTAATGCTAGGCATCCTCAGAATAAAAAAATTTACCCCAATAGCGATGCTATTGAAAAAAAAGTGACCTGAATTGTGCTTAAACAACGGATTATTACCGGATTAATTCTTGCGCCTATCGCCATTGGTGGGATTTTCTTTTTACCTCCCTTTGAATTCTCATTGTTCATTGGCTTTGTTATTGCCGTTGGTGGTTGGGAGTGGGCTAACCTTGCAGGTTTTAGTAAGCAGATTGAACGAGTGGCGTTTGCCGCTTTTATTGCGCTTCTACTTTATCTTTCAACGTTATTAAGCTCAACCGCTGTTTTGGGGGCAAGTGTATTGGGCTGGGTCGCAGCGCTTTATTTGATCACACAATACCCAGGTAAGAAACTGCTATGGGAGTGCCGCTTTAGACGACTATTAATGGGTGTTTTTGTACTTGTACCTGCTTGGGTGGGCTTGGTTGCAATAAGGGAAACTGACGTTTTAGCCTATAATGGTCAGCTTGTGGATGTTCGCTACCTGATTATTTATATCATGTTCATTGTATGGGGTGCAGATGTCGGTGCTTATTTTGCGGGTAAAACTTGGGGAAATAAAAAGTTGGCGCCTAATGTATCACCCGGTAAGTCTTGGGCAGGGGTTTATGGCGGATTAGCAACGACGGTTTTGTTTGCTGTAATCGCATCTGTCATGTTGGCAATGCCGATTGTAGACACCTTGTTATTGATTGTGATTACGCTGATTACGGCTATCTTTTCTGTTGTAGGTGATCTATTTGAAAGTATGCTCAAGCGACATAGAGGCATAAAAGATAGTAGCCAGCTGTTGCCGGGTCATGGTGGAGTGTTGGATAGAGTGGATAGTCTTACTGCTGCAGTTCCCGTTTTAACTTTTCTTTTAATACTTGCAGGCTGGTTTTAGTCTTGATGAGTATTAAACGCTTTCAGTATTGTAAATCATGAAACAGATTACCATTCTTGGTGCGACAGGTTCGATAGGCTTGAGCACGCTGGATGTTATTTCCAGTCATCCCGATAAATATACGGTATTCGCGCTAACGGCGAATGTTAATGTCGAAGAAATGTACCGGCAGTGCTGTGTTTTTAACCCTCGTTATGCCGTTATGGGGTGTACTGATTCAGCTCAGGCATTGCGGGAACTTATTAAGAAACATGAGCTGCAGACGGACGTTATATCGGGCGAAGAGGGATTAAAGCAAGTATCCGAACACCCTGTAGTTGATATGGTGATGGCGGCTATTGTGGGTGCAGCTGGACTAAAGCCTACATTGGCGGCTGTTCATGCTGGTAAAAGAATCTTGCTGGCAAATAAAGAAGCCTTAGTGATGACCGGCAGCTTATTTATGGCGGCGGCCAAAAAAGCCGGTGCTGAAATTTTACCCATTGATAGTGAGCATAATGCCATTTATCAATGTATGCCTGCTGACTATCGAAGTGGCATGGCGCTTAAGCACATCAGAAGGATTCTATTAACCGCTTCAGGTGGTCCATTCCGAAATACACCTTTATCAGAATTAAAACATGTGACGCCTGATCAAGCGTGCAAGCACCCTAATTGGTCTATGGGGCGTAAGATATCTGTTGATTCTGCAACCATGATGAATAAAGGACTTGAGTTAATTGAAGCCTGTTGGTTGTTTGATACGACGCCAGATAATGTACAGGTGCATGTTCATCCTGAAAGTATTATTCATTCAATGGTTGAATATGATGATGGCTCTGTCTTGGCGCAAATGGGCAGCCCAGATATGAGAACGCCCATTGCTTATGGCCTTGGTTGGCCTGAACGTATAGAGTCTGGCGTGTCTTCTTTAGATTTGTTTAAAATTGGCCAGCTTAATTTTGAGCAACCCGATGAAGAGCGTTTCCCGTGCTTAAGGTTGGCTGCCGAAGCCTACCGAAAAGGCGGAACTGCATGTGCAATTCTTAATGCCGCAAATGAACAAGCGGTTGAAGCGTTTCTTAATAAGCAAATCCGGTTTGATCAAATTGCGGTGTTGATTGAACGAGTAATGGCGATGGTAGAGCCACGACAGCAGGCAGATTTTGATATGATCTTTGAAGATGATTTGGCTGCTCGAGAAATGGCGGCTAAATTGATTGAACAAGGGTTATAGCAAATGGAAGTTTTACAATCTGTTTTATCGCTCATTATAACCCTAGGCATTCTAGTAACCATTCACGAATATGGTCATTTTTGGGTTGCGCGTCGTTGTGGTGTTAAGGTTCTTCGTTTTTCTGTTGGCTTTGGTAAGCCCATCTTTAGTTGGTATGACAAAAAAGGAACTGAGTTTGCCATAGCGTCTATTCCTTTAGGCGGCTATGTGAAAATGCTTGATGAAAGGGAAGGGGACGTTCCTTCTGATCAGCTTCATCTGGCATTTAATCGACAGAGTGTGTCTAAACGAATTGCGATTGTTGCTGCAGGCCCTATTGCGAACTTTCTTTTTGCGATTTTTGCCTATTGGTTAATGTTTATTCTTGGCTTTACTGTTATCGCGCCAGTGATTGGTGATGTGGATGATCAGTCTATAGCGGCTAATGCTGGCGTTGTTTCTCAACAAGAGATTGTGGCTGTAGATGGGAATGCTACAAACAGTTGGCAAAGTGTTAACCTAGGTTTGTTAAATAGACTCGGTGACACTGGGAAGGTGGAGTTATCACTTAAAGGTGCTAATCAAGACTCTCCAACAACCATTGTCATTAATATTAATGAATGGCTTTCTGATCAGGAAATGCCGAATCCCATTGGTGAAATTGGCATTCACCCCTATAGACCGCAAATACCGCCATTAATTGGAGTTGTCTCGGAAGGTGGAAGTGCTTCTGCTGCAGGTGTTCAGCCGGGTGATCGTATTGTTGCTGTCAATGGAAATGCAGTTGATGATTGGATGGATTTTGTAGCGGTAGTAAGGGCTTCAGCGGGTGCTACATTAACAGTTGAGCTTTTACGTGAAACGGCCGTTGTAACCGTTGACTTGGTACCTCAAGAAAAAGCCATTGCAGAAGGACAGGTTGTTGGTTTTATTGGTGCGGGCGTTCAGCAACCTCAATGGCCAGATCATATGATGCGTGAAGTGCATTATGGCCCTATAGATGCTCTGACCGCTGCCCTCGATAAAACCTGGGGTGATACAGTCATGACGTTGAGCTCGATCAAAAAGATGATCGAAGGGCTTATTTCCGTAAAGAATTTGAGTGGCCCCATTACGATTGCTAGAATTGCCAACTCAACTATACAGTCGGGGCTTGAAACCTTTCTAAGTTTTCTGGCATTGTTAAGCGTGAGTCTCGGAGTGCTGAATCTATTACCAATTCCAGTATTAGATGGCGGCCATTTGCTGTATTATTTTGTCGAACTTATCAGAGGCAAGCCGCTTTCTGAAAAGACTCAGTTGTTTGGCTTAAAAGTAGGCATATCGTTAGTGGTCATGTTAATGTTCGTTGCTTTCTATAATGATTTGTTGAGGCTTTAACAAGGCGACCATTAGACAGAAAGCCTTATAGGCTGCTAGCTAGGAATACATTACACTAAACTGTACGAACCATATTGTACGAAACTTTTAAATTATAGGCATAGCCTCGTAGAAGGCATTGTTGGTAGCTATTTTTTCATGATAAATCGCAGTAAGTTTCTATCCGTTAAGTGGTTGTTTTTAATTTGTTTTAGTTCCGCTATAACGACCTCTGTGACATTCGCAGATGAGTTTGAAGTTAAAGATATTCGTGTTGACGGACTGCAAAGGGTTTCTGCAGGCACCGTATTTAGCGCATTTCCTGTGAACGTAGGGGATGAAGTCGACTCTGTTCGCTTAGTTGAAGCGTCAAAGAACTTATTTAAAAGCGGCTTATTCACTGATATTCAACTGGGTCGAGAAGATGGCGACTTATTAATAACAGTTGCAGAAAGACCTTCTATCAGCAAGATAGAAATCGATGGAAACAAAGCGATCTCGACAGACGATCTAATGGATGGTCTTAAGTCTGCAGGCATGTACGAAGGACAGGTATTTCAACGGGTCACGCTAGAACGGCTAGAGCTTGAAATTCTACGTTCTTATGTGGCTCAGGGGCGTTATAATGCATCAGTCGAGGCTGAGGTAGAAAATCAGCCTCGAAATAGGGTCGCAATTAAACTTAACATCAATGAAGGCGATGTAGCGTCTATTCAGCATATAAATGTTGTCGGAAATAACGCCTTCTCAGATGAGATGTTGCTAGACCTCATGGAATTGAAAACGCCTGGCATGTTTTCGATGTTTACCAGTGATGATAAGTATGCCAAAGAAAAGCTAAGTGGAGACTTAGAAAGAATACGCTCTTTCTATCTTGATCGCGGTTACATCAAGTTTAATATCGAATCGACTCAAGTTGCGATCTCTCCAAATAAAGAAGATGTGTTCATCACCTTGAATATTACAGAAGGTCCGCTATACACCATTAGCGATATACAGCTAAAAGGCGAACTTATTGTTGATGAAGAGGAAATACGACGTCTTGTGCTAGTTAAAGAGGGTGATACGTTCTCACGTCGGCTTTTAACCACAACGTCTGATGTTATCTCTCGTCGTCTTGGTACAGAAGGTTATACCTTTGCGAACGTGAACGCGATACCAGAGCCTCATGATGATAACACCGCCACGATCACCTTCTTTGTTGATCCTGGCCGACGAACCTATGTTAGGCGCATTAACTTTAGAGGCAATGTAAATACAGCCGATGAAGTGCTTCGCCAAGAAATGCGTCAAATGGAAGGCGCTTCCGCTTCTACAAACCTGATAGAAACTTCAAAAAGCCGACTAGAAAGGCTGGGGTTCTTCAAAACTGTTTCGGTAGAAACACCTGCAGTACCAGGTAACGCAGACCAAGTTGATGTTAACTACAGTGTAGAAGAACAGGCGTCGGGTAGTTTGTCAGCCAGTCTTGGCTTCTCACAGGATAGTGGTTTTATTCTAGGCTTGAATGTTTCAGAGAATAACTTTTTTGGAACAGGGCGACGCGTTTCAATGGGGCTTAATACCAGTCGATCAGTTAAGAGTGCACGTTTCTCATACTTAAATCCTTATTATACGGTTGACGGGGTAAGCCGCGGCTTCAGCGTGTTTGCTAAAGAAACAGATTTTGATGACCTGAATACGTCGGCTTATATTCTCGACACCATCGGGGGGGCAGTCACCTTTGGTTATCCTATTAATAACTACTCGCGTCTAAATTTTGGGTTAACAGCAACCAACGATAAGTTAGAAGCCGGTGATGAGTCTGCGTTAGAGATTGTCGATTTTGTTGAAGAAAACGGTAATGATTTTGATAACTTAACAGTGGATTTAAGCTGGACCCGCAATACCCTTAATAGGGGAATATTTGCGACTAAAGGTCTTTCTCAAAGCTTATCAGCCAATATCACAACGCCTGAAATCAGTGACCTTCAGTTCTTTAAGGTAAATTATAGAACTAATTTTTATCAGCCTATTGATCGTTTTCATACTTGGGTGTTACGTTTACGCTCAGACCTAGGGTATGGTGATGGCTATGGCGATACTTCTGAGCTACCGTTTTATGAAAACTATTTTGCGGGTGGCATGGGGTCTGTTAGGGGGTATGAGTCTAATACATTAGGCTTAATGGGAACCCAAAGCCCAACTGATGCATCAAGGCCGAGAGCTTTCGGTGGTAATATACTGGTAGAGGGTTCAGCTGAACTTATCTTCCCGATACCGTTTATTGACGACCAGAGTTCAATGCGAACTGCGCTGTTTTTTGATGCCGGTAACGTATTTGATTCTAGTAGAGATTATGACCCTGAATTCTCAGAGCTGCGAATGTCAACAGGCGTAAGCTTTCAGTGGATAACGGCTATAGGGCCGCTTGGGTTTGCATTAGCTAAACCGCTTAATAAGCAAGAAGGCGATGAGACGCAGGTGTTCCAGTTCACCTTAGGGCAGAATTTTTAAGAGTACGTCTTATTTTAAGGCTATAAATACACCGTAATTAACACTAAAACGATTATTAAATATCGATGACTATATAATAATATTAGGAGATTCCCTTTATGAAATTGCTTAGAAACTTACTTTTGGCAAGCTGCGTTATGGCCTCTTTTTCTGCCTTTGCAGACACTAAAATTGGTGTAGTTGATATAAGAGCGGCGCTTTTCTCTTCTGATGCTGCCAAAGCGTTTAGTGAGTCAATGGCGGGCGAATTCAAAACTCAAGAGATGGAAGTTCGTGCAGTTCAAGAGTCAGGTCAAAAGTTACAAGAGCGTATTAAAAAAGACGCAGCAATAATGAGTGACACGGAGCGTACTAAGTTAGCGCTTGAGCTCGAAGAAAAAGCGAAAGAGTTTAAATACCTTAAAGGCAAGCTAGACAGCGCAGTTTCAACTAAGAAACAAGCGTTTATTCAAGAGTCAAAGCCAAAAGTTGATCAAGTGCTAAAAGATTTAGTTGATTCTGAAAAGTTTGACTTAATTATGCCAAGAGAGGCAGTTGTATATAGCGGCCAATCGCTTGATATTACAGCAAAAGTGATCGAAAAACTTAACGCTCTTAAGTAATTAGACAAAGATCGTACTCACAGTTGCATAGTGAATACTGACCTTCAGCGCCCTCTTATTTTTTAAATGAGAGGGCGTAATTCGTTTTGGATAGAGTGTTCAGGGCGTTAACAGTAGCAGATTTATAACGATGATTGAGAGGAACGCGTAGTGTCTTCAGAGCTAGAAAAACAGTTCACACTTTCTCAGTTGGCTGAAATCGTAGACGCTGAGGTTGTTGGCGACAGCAACACGTTAGTGACGGGTATTTCTACCTTGCAAACAGCTAAAAAGGGTGACCTCTCTTTTTTGGCTAACCCCGCTTACGAAAAGTTCTTAAAAGAAACCAACGCCTCAGTGGTGATCTTGTCACAGAGTAGTGCTGAAAGCTGCCCTTGTGCTGCGCTTGTAGTTAAGAACCCTTACTTGGCTTATGCAACACTCAGTCATTATTTTGCTCATACACTCACTGAGTCAAAGGGTACTCATAGCACCGCAGTCGTTCATGAAACGGCAGTTGTTGATGCTAGTGCGGTTATTGCAGCAAATGCAGTTATTGAGAAAGGTGCGGTAATTGGTGCTAATGTTGTTATAGGGGCAGGGTGTTTTATTGGCGAGAATGCGGTCGTGGCAGAACAGACGCGTCTCTATGCCAATGTGTCGGTGTACCATGGTGTGTCGATTGGTAAACGATGCATTATTCACAGTGGTGCGGTGTTAGGGGCTGATGGATTTGGCATAGCGCCAGGGTCGGATGGCTGGAATAAAATAGCACAAATTGGCGGTGTTGTTGTAGGTGACGATGTCGAGATAGGTGCAAATACGACGATTGACCGCGGGGCACTTGATAACACGGTTATTGAGTGTGGTGCGAAGCTAGATAATCAAATTCAAATTGCCCATAACGTGGTTGTAGGCGAAAATACGGCTATCGCGGCCTGTTCGGGTATCGCAGGTAGTACGCGTATAGGTAAAAACTGCATCCTAGGTGGTGGTTGTGGTATCGCAGGGCATTTAGATATTACAGATAATGTCCACTTAACCGGCATGACGCTGGTCACTAAGAGTATTAAAAAACCAGGTGTGTATTCATCTGGTACCGCCGTAGAGCCAAATGCTCAGTGGCGAAGAAATGTCGTTCGTTTTAGACAGTTAGATGAACTAGCGAACCGCGTTAAAAAATTAGAAAAAGATACTAAATAGTAATCTTATAAATTGTTATTGATTGCTAGGCAGATTAACTAAGTTTATTGAGGCAATATCTAAATGATGGACATTGATCAGATACTTGAGTACCTACCTCATCGGTACCCGTTTTTGTTGGTCGATAGGGTAACGGAAATAATCCCAGGTTCGAGTATTGTAGGGTATAAGAATGTCACGATTAATGAGCCATTCTTTACTGGGCACTTCCCAGGAAAGCCTATCATGCCTGGGGTATTGATTTTGGAAGCGATGGCGCAAGTGTCTGGGATTCTAGGATTTGTTACCAATGGCACAAAGCCAACGGATGGCCGTATACAGTATTTTGCGGGCTCTAATAGAGTCCGCTTTAAGCGTCCGGTTATCCCAGGAGATCAACTGGTAATGGAATCCAGCCTTGTTGCTAATAAGCATGGTATCTGGAAATTTGATTGCCGGGCACTGGTCAACGGTGAAGTGGCTTGTGTTGGTGAAGTAATGACAGCTGAGAGAGAAAGTTAATGAGTATTCATCCCCAGGCAATTGTCGATCCGTCCGCTATTATTGCGGAGGATGTAACCGTAGGGCCATGGAGCTACATTGGGCCCAACGTAGAAATCGGGGCTGGTACGGAAATTATGTCCCACGTAGTGGTGAAAGGCCCTACTAAAATTGGAAAAAACAATCGTATTTTTCAGTTCTCAAGTGTTGGTGAAGAGTGCCAAGATAAAAAGTATGCAGGGGAGCCTACGCGACTTGAAATTGGCGATAATAATATTATTCGTGAAAACTGCACCATTCACCGTGGCACGATTCAGGATCAAAGCTTAACTAAAATTGGCAGTAATAATCTGATCATGGCCTATGTGCATGTCGCTCATGATTGCGTACTGGGGGATAATATTATCCTTGCTAATAATGCGACTTTAGCCGGTCACGTTCATGTGGGTGACTGGGCTATTTTAGGTGGCGGCACTATGGTTCATCAGTTCTGCAAAGTGGGTTGCCACAGTATGAGTGCAGGCGGCAGTATTGTATTAAAAGATATCCCTGCATTTATTATGGCGAGTGGTCAGTCAGCGTCTGCGTTTGGCCTGAACTCTGAGGGTCTTAAGCGTCGAGGTTTCTCTAAAGAGGCGATGCTTGAGCTTAAACGAGCGTATAAGACGATTTTTAGGCAAGGACTAACGCTCAAGCAGGCCATTGAAGCACTAGAGGACGTGGCGACAAAGGTGCCTGAAGTTGATGTACTGCTGCAATCACTTAAACATTCAGATCGTGGTATTTTGCGCTAAGGAAAGAATGTGAGTCAGGAGGTCATGAGTAACGAGAATTCACCCCAAACGGCCAATGCTGAAGATACTGCTAATACGTCAGTTATTATTAGTGAGCGGCCTGTTCGTATCGGTATGGTTGCGGGTGAAATATCCGGTGATATCTTAGGTGTTGGTTTAATAAAAGAACTCCGACGACGCTATCCTAATGCCATTTTTGAAGGTATTGGTGGGCCTCTGATGATCGAAGAGGGCTTTAAAACGCACGTACCTATGGAACGACTTTCGGTAATGGGGTTGGTCGAAGTGTTGGGTCGGTTGTTTGAGCTGATTGGTATTCGCAGAAAGATTCGCCAGTACTTTTTGGAAAATCGGCCAGATGTCTTTATCGGTATTGATGCGCCTGACTTTACTTTGGGGCTCGAAGAATCATTGCGCAAATCTGGGATCAAAACTGCACACTATGTGAGCCCGTCAGTGTGGGCCTGGCGACAAAAAAGAGTGTTCAAGATTGCGCGCGCCGTCGACTTGATGCTGACACTTTTTCCCTTTGAAGCTCGGTTTTATAAAGATCATAAAGTGCCGGTTGCTTTTGTAGGGCACCCACTTGCCGATATGATCCCGCTCGAGTCTCCTCAGGTGCTTGCCCGAGAAAAGCTAGGGTTATTATCTACGCCTATAGGGCCCAGCCAAAATGTGGTGGCTTTATTGCCAGGAAGTCGCTCTGGTGAGATTCACTATTTAGGTGAAATATTTATTGAGACGGCTAAGTTTATGCTGTCTCAGAACCCAGATGTTAAGTTCCTTTTGCCTTATGTTAATGAAGATCGAAAGCAGCAAATAGAGGAGATTATGCAGCGGTTGGGGCCCGAATTACCCATCACTTTGATTAAAGGACAGTCTAGAGATGTGATGGCCGCGAGTAATGTAATTTTACTGGCATCAGGTACCGCAACGCTTGAAGCTATGCTGCTTAAACGGCCTATGGTTGTTGCTTATCGCATGAGTGCGATTACGTTTTTTATTATGAAGCGACTCATGAAGGCACCGTATATTGCGCTCCCCAACTTATTAGCCAATAAAGCATTAGTGCCTGAGTTGATTCAAGCTCAAGCCTCGCCACAAAATTTAGGTAAATCATTATTGCAGCGTTTAGCTAAAAATAGTGAGAATGAAGCATTAAACAACGAATTTATTCAAATTCATCAGACGCTAAAGCAAGATGCTAGCGATAAAGCGGCAATAGCTGTATCGAGGTTGATTGATCATGATGCCAACTGATGATTTTGAGTGTCTGTATCAAGGGCATCTATTAGCGGGTGTTGATGAAGTAGGGCGCGGACCGTTGGCTGGGGACGTTGTTGCTGCCGCTGTAATATTAGACCCTAATGCGCCTATTGAAGGGCTTAATGACTCGAAGAAATTGACTGAAAAAAAACGAGAACGCTTATTTGATGAGATTAAAGAAAAAGCGCTGTCGTGGGCATTAGGTCGAGCTTCGGTTGCAGAGATAGATGATATAAATATTCTGCAGGCATCATTATTAGCCATGAAGCGTGCAGTAGAAAGCTTGCCTGTAACGCCTGAGTACGCGCTCATAGATGGTAATAAGAGCCCCGCTCTTAGTATTCCAAATGAGACTGTTGTTAAGGGTGATAGCCGTGTTGCGGCTATTAGTGCGGCTTCAATTCTGGCAAAAGTTACGCGAGATAGGGAGATGGTCGCGCTCGATAAAACGTATCCTGAATATGGCTTTGCAGGTCATAAAGGTTATCCCACCGCGGTTCATATGAAAGCGATTAAAGAGCATGGCGTGACGGCTATTCACCGAAGAAGTTTTCGGCCTGTGCGAGAGTGTTTAATGTTGAATCGGACAAACGTGGGGTTAAAAGATCTGATTTAAGGTACTTGAGTGGGGTTTTGAGGTCAAAATCAGGCCAAAGTGGCGCTCCTACAGAAATGATGCCGGTTCATTGCGCATTTGTAGGAGCTGCTCTAAGTCGCGATTGATGGGTACTTATCGCTCTAAATATTGCAATTTGTTCTCAACACCATCCCATTCAGCTGCATCAGGAAGCGGGTCTTTCTGCTCAGTGATGTTAGGCCAGGTTTGGCAAAGCTCTGCGTTGATTTCTACGTACTGCACTTGATCTGCCGGCAATTCATCTTCAGAAAAAATGGCGTTTGCAGGGCACTCTGGCTCACATAGCGCACAGTCAATACACTCATCAGGATCAATGACGAGGAAGTTTGGCCCTTCATAAAAACAATCGACTGGGCATACTTCAACGCAATCAGTGTACTTACATTTCACACAGTTATCGGTAACAATAAATGTCATTATTTGCTCCCCAGCTTGGTCAATTCTTGAGCTTAATGGTTAAATCTATTTCGGATTCAAAAAATTAGGGGCATATTGTATGGCTTGACCGGTAAGCAGGCAAGTCAATATGTCGTTGCCTGCCAAAAACTGCACTAAATTAGCTCAATAAACCTTTTAAACGATACAATTCTTCCAACGCCTGCCTAGGTGTTAGGCTATCGGGGTCAATATCTTTTACCGCGGCATCTACTGCGCTGGGTTCCATCACGGCAAACATATCAGACTGAAGAGATGTATCTGGAGCATACTGGTTACCCCCAATAGCATCAGACGTATTAAGTGTTGGCGCAACAGGTGTTTTGCTGTCTGACGCCTCTAGCATACTGAGTTGTTGTCTTGCATTTTGGATAACTGAGTGGGGTACGCCTGCGAGTTTAGCAACCTGTAGTCCATAGCTCTGGCTTGCAGGGCCTTCGTGGACAGTATGTAAGAAAACGATAGAATCGTCGTGCTCGGTGGCCGTGAGGTGAACATTCACCGCGTTATCTAACTGATCGGGTAATGTTGTAAGTTCAAAATAATGCGTAGCAAACAAGGTGTAGGCTTTTATTCTTTTCGCTAAATGCTCTGCACTAGCCCATGCTAATGATAAACCATCAAAAGTACTGGTTCCTCGGCCGACTTCATCCATCAGTACTAAACTATTTTCTGTTGCGTTATGAAGAATATTGGCCGTTTCTGTCATTTCGACCATAAAGGTTGAGCGACCACCGGCGATATCATCCGAAGAACCCATACGGGTAAATATTCGATCGACCGGGCCTATAACTGCGCGGTTAGCGGGCACAAAGCTGCCGGTGCCAGAGAGCAGTACGATTAATGCAACTTGACGCATATAGGTAGACTTACCGCCCATATTTGGGCCTGTGATAATCAACATGCGCCGCTCGGTATCTAAATGAAGATCATTGGGTACAAAAGGCGCATCAAGTAGCTGCTCTATAACGGGATGGCGGCCATCTTCAATTAACAGGCCGGGTTTAGCACTAATCTCGGGTGCGGTGAGGTTTAGTGTTTGTGCTCGTTCGGCAAAGTTGGCCAGTACGTCTAACTCTGAAATAGCTTGAGCGGTAATCTGCAGAGGCATCAACTGTTCTGCTAATTGCGTAATCAATGCTTCGTATAATGCCTTCTCTCGGCTTAGTGCACGGCTCTTACTACTGAGTGCTTTATCTTCAAACTCTTTTAGCTCAGGCGTAATAAAACGTTCGGCATTTTTAAGTGTTTGCCGCCTGATATACTCAGTGGGAGCCTGGTCAGATTGGGCTTTGCTAATTTCAATAAAGTAACCATGTACGCGGTTGTAACCCACTTTTAGTGTTGAAATACCAGTACGTTCTTTTTCTCTATTTTCTAGATCGACCAGAAACTGTCCCGCATTTTCGCTGAGTGAACGTAGTTCATCTAACTCTGTATCGTAGCCATCTTTAATAACGCCGCCGTCACGAATGATGACCGGCGGGTTTTCGATAATGGCGCGCTCAAGTAAGTCGGCTAAGTCTGGATACTCTCGAATCTCTTTTGATAAGCGTTTAATTTGAGTTGAATTGATATCAGCCAGCGTGGATTGCAAATCAGGCAATATGGCAAAAGTGTCTCTTAGACGGGCAAAATCCCGAGGGCGTGCTGACCCTAGTGCAACGCGCGAAAGAATGCGCTCAATATCACCAATTTTCTTAAGCTGATCTTGAACATTTTCGTAATAGTATTCATTTAGCAGTGCTTTAACGGCATCTTGTCGGTCATTAATCTGCCCTTGGTCGCGCAGAGGACGGTTTAACCATCGTCTTAGCAGGCGGCTTCCCATTGCGGTGGATGTTTTATCCATAACCCATGCTAGGGTATGGAGGTGGCCACCCATGATGTTAGTGTCTATTTCAAGGTTACGATGACTGGTGGCATCTAGAATCACGCTTTCTTCACGTCGTTCGCGGTTTAACTGCCTAATATGTGGCAGGTTATTACGCTGAGTTTCACGCGCATATTGCAACAAACAACCGGCGGCTTGAATGGCAAGTGTTAAATCATCACAGCCAAAGCCGGTAAGATCTTTTGTTTGCAACTGCTTGGTTAAGACGCGTTGTGCTGTTTCTAGTTCAAAGTTCCATGGTGGCTGACGTCTTAGACCTTTAATGTTTGCAATCACGTGTGAGTAGGGGAACTCTTCACTGACTAATAGCTCGGCGGGTTGAAGTCGCTGAAGTTCGCCTTGTAATGCTTCAAGGCTATCGACCTCAAGTACATTAAAGCGGCCACAACTAATGTCTAGCGTGGCAATACCAAATGACTCTTCTGCAAAGTGAACGGCCGTCAGTAGGTTGTCTTTTCGTTCTTCAAGAAATGCTTCATCGGTGAGTGTGCCTGGGGTTACCACGCGAACGACTTTTCTTTCAACGGGGCCCTTGCTAGTCGCAGGGTCACCCACTTGCTCACAAATCGCTACCGATATGCCTGCTTTTACGATGCGGGCAATATAGCCTTCTGCAGCATGGTAAGGGATGCCGGACATAGGTATCGGCTGACCGGCTGATTGTCCTCTGGCTGTCAGCGTAATGTCCAAAAGTTCAGAGGCTCTTTTGGCATCATCATAAAATAACTCGTAAAAATCCCCCATACGATAAAACAGCAACTCATTAGGATGGTCTGCTTTAAGTCGATGGTATTGTTGCATCATTGGGGTGTGTTGTTGTGTTGTACCTTTCGAGTTAGCCATGATGTAAGCGTATTACCCTGTATAAAAAAACGAACGGCAATTTTACGTGAAATCATAGAGATATAAAGAGAAGAAGGGTGGATAAATTAAACTTCAGTTAAAAGGCTTTGCAGATAAAAAAAATTGTGGAATAATACTGACCAAATATACAGTGTTTTACAGATTCAGTGTTTTACTTAAACCGTTTTTAGAGGTCACCAATGGACGATAACAAAAAGAAGGCGCTTACCGCAGCATTATCACAAATTGAAAGACAGTTTGGTAAAGGCGCTGTCATGAAAATGGGGGATCAACCCCGTGAAGCGATGCCTGCTGTTTCTACAGGTTCTTTGGGGCTTGATGTCGCGTTAGGCATTGGTGGGCTTCCTTATGGTCGTATTGTTGAAATCTACGGCCCTGAAAGTTCAGGTAAAACAACACTAACCTTGCAAGTCGTGGCTGAAGCCCAAAAGCAAGGTAAGACCTGTGCGTTTATTGATGCTGAGCACGCGCTTGACCCAGACTATGCTGAAAAGCTAGGCGTTAACGTTGATGAGCTTTTGGTTTCTCAACCAGATACTGGTGAGCAAGCACTTGAAATAGCTGACATGTTAGTACGTTCTGGTGCGGTTGAAGTAATTATAGTTGACTCTGTTGCCGCATTAACCCCTAAAGCTGAAATAGAAGGCGAAATGGGAGACCATCACGTTGGCTTGCAGGCACGTTTAATGTCACAAGCGCTGCGTAAGATTACGGGTAATATCAAAAATGCTAATTGCCTGTGTATCTTCATTAACCAAATTCGTATGAAAATTGGTGTGATGTTTGGTAACCCTGAAACCACAACCGGTGGTAATGCACTTAAATTTTACTCATCTGTTCGCTTGGATATTCGTCGTACGGGTGCCGTTAAAGTAGGTGACGAGATTGTAGGTAACGAAACTCGAGTTAAAGTGGTTAAGAACAAGGTTGCACCTCCTTTCAAACAGGCTGAATTCCAGATTATGTATGGTAAAGGTATCTACCATATGGGTGAAGTGATCGATATGGGCGTTAAGTGTGGGCTTGTTGATAAGGCCGGCGCTTGGTACTCATATAAAGGCGATAAAATTGGTCAAGGTAAAGCAAACTCAGCTGTTTATTTAGAAGAGCATCCTGAAATCGCCACTGAAATTGAAGGGCTTATTCGTGAGCAGTTGATGCCAAAGCCTGCTACAGCAGCAGAAAAAGAAGAAGCGATGGAGCAAATAGAAATCTAAAACTTTAGAAATCTAAAGTATTTGGTTTTAAGTACCGTATGTGGGTTTAAGCGCCGGATTAGATGCTTAAGTCCTCTATATACTTGTACCTATATCGTACCAATGTTAGAACCCCTAAAATGCGCATAAGTCCAAAAGACTTTAGCGCATTTTTTGTTTTAGGCTAACCTTTAGTTTTAATGAGGTTAAACGGCCTGCTGACTATTGTTGCTTGGTGTGAGTAGTAAAAGTAGGCGCGAGTATATTTAGGAGGCAGTATGCTTAAGTGGTTATTATTGTTAGTGGTAGGAGCTGCATTTGTTTTTTGGTTAAAGCGAGGCAAGAAGGGGCATGATATAACTGACCCTGAGGTGAAAGAAATCGATCAGCAGCGCTACTATGTTAATCCGCCAGATAAAAATACCAGTAGACCTAAAGATAATCAGGGTAATGACCTTTAGGTGAAACGTTTTCTTAGTCTAGTCTACCGAGTGGGCTGCATAATTTAGAAGTACTCTTCGACGTACTTCTGGCGTGCAGTCCTTTAATCTTCGTTCTAATTCCCTTGCAGCTTCATCAATATCTTCGCTAGAAAAGCGTGTCTTCATAGCGAGAGGTTGAAATGTTGGGGTGTTTATCGCTAATGTTGAAAGTGCACCTTTAGCGGCATAATTAACGGGGAATGTTAACCGATTTTGAAGAATCGATTTGTCGATACAATCGGCAATTTCAGTATGATTGAGTTCTTTTAATTTTCCCCCTAAAAGTTCACTTCCAAAGTGGACATGCACACGCCCTTTTGAGCCAAATAACCCTTTTTTAACCGCGGTTAAATCTTCTATCGCTTGCTTTTGGTAGTGGCCTTGGCGCTCTGTTATTTCTAGCTCTGTAGCTTTATCTATATCGCAAGGGTCCCACTCGTAAGAGAAACTGACGGGGACAATTTTTAGTTGGTCAATATACTCACCAAAAGGGGTTTCTTTTGGTTTTGCTAATCCAAGCATTTTAATAAGCGCTGGGTTAGTTTTATCTAAGTTGTCTTTTGAACGACCTTCCTTTTGAGCAATCCAGATATTTGACGCGCGATTAAAACTGAGGTGTCGAATATAAGCCGACTGGAGTTTCATCGCCTTAAGTATTTCTCTTGGCGATGTGATAGACCGTAAGATCTTAAAACACTTATTAAGTAATGCGAACTCAAGTGCAATATTATTCTTTAGCAAATTGTCGCCGATCGCACAGTGGGCTGTGTTGTGCTGGTGTTTATGCAATAAAACGTTTAAGAGTAATGGGTCCATCAAAATATCTCGGTGATTAGAGATAAACAGATAATGACTGTCGGTTGAAAGATGGTCTAGCCCACTAAAACTTAGGTGCGTAATGGAGTTTTCAATAATAGGTGAGGCAATTTTGTTGGCTAACAGCTGAAGCTCTTTAATGCTGCTCACTTTATTAAGGTCACGTAATGTTTGTCGCAAGGTGGCGCTTAAACTGTCGAGGCCTGGGTTTGTCTGAGCCTGCGTGAAAAACTCAGTGAGCAAATTCAAGAATGAATTATCTGAGCAAAGCCTTTGCACTGATGAATGAACTTCTTCGTCAAAGAATTCTCTTATTTGATCAAATTCCTCAAGCCATGGCTGCATTAAGGATGATTCTAGAGACGTTTCATTAGATGTTGTGGTCATAAATGCAGAAGTGTCCAAGCTGTCTTATATTTGTGAACGATAACTATTTAATGAGATTTTTCAAAAACCAAAACGTTAGGCGTACTTTTGTAGAGGGTATTCCAACAAATGTTAAGTAAGAGCACCTTTGTCGGGTTGAAGCCCGACCTACATTGCAATAGTAATCGGAAAGGGGTTACCGAGTCCATTTGCTTTCTCATACTTTGGTGTTAGCTGATACAAGATGTCAAATGATTGGGACAATGGGTCAAGAGAATTAAAAATTTGAGCCCTATAGTGTGTGTCGTAAAAACGTAACACTGTTTAGTGTTAATGGTTGTTATTCATTAGAAACGAAGAAACGCTATAGGACGTTGTGTCATGTTACAACAAACGAGTTACTCTCAACCTGAATTAGATGCCATGTTTAATCTGGCTAATCCACCCGCTATGCAGTTACCTCAAGGTAAAATGAGGATGATTGATCGTATTGTTTATGTCTCGTCAACAGGTGGAAAATATAACAAGGGTGAGCTGATAGCAGAATTTGATGTGTTACCAGATTTGTGGTTTTTTAAATGTCACTTTCCGGGTGACCCTATAATGCCAGGCTGTTTAGGTGTTGATGCACTTTGTCAAGGGTTAGGGTTTTATTTAGCATGGGCCGGATACGAAGGTAAGGGGCGAGCTTTAGGTATAGGTGGTGTGCGTTTTTTTGGTGAGGTGCTCCCTGAAGCCTCGTCCATTCGCTACCACATTCATATTCGCCGAGTATTTAGGAAGGATATTGTAATGGGAATTGCAGATGGCTCAGTGTATGTTGATGGCACCGAAATTTATAGCGCAGAAAATATAAGAACGGGGCTGATTCCTGTTGTTGGTATGAATGCCGTTAGCTAATGCGTTTGTTGTCGTTACTATTAGACGGTAATGGCTATTAAGTAATACTACTTGAGGAAGAGTCAATGAAACGTGCTGTGATCACAGGGATAGGGATTATTTCAAGTTTGGGTAATAATTGCTCAGATGTTTCCAAATCTTTAAAGCAAGGTCTAAGCGGAATTACGCGTGATCAGGTTTTTGTAGAAAAAGCGCTTCGCTCACAGGTGAGTGGGCAAATTTCTTTGTGCCCAAAAGAGATGATCGACCGAAAGCTTTACCGTTTTATGACTGAGTCTTCTGGTTATGGGTATCTGGCAATGGCGCAAGCCATCGCTGATGCTAAGTTAGATGACTGTTTAGTGAAGAATGATATGACGGGGCTCGTGATGGGCACAGGGGGGACTTCTACGGCCGACATCATAGACTCAGTTGAGGCCTATTATAAAGGGGGGGTTAGAAAAGTAGGCCCTTATAGAGTCACTAGAGGGATGAACAGCGCGTTGTCTTCGGTGCTCGCAACTGCGTTTGGTATTCGCGGCATTAATTATTCTGTAACGTCCGCTTGTGCCACCAGTGCTCATTGTATTGGCAATGCAGTAGAGCAAATACAGTTAGGTAAACAAAATATAGTTTTTGCCGGCGGTGCAGATAGTGGACATTGGACACTCGCATTGCAGTTCGATGCGATGGGCGCTCTCTCTACTCACTATAATGACACGCCAGAGAGTGCCTCGCGGCCCTATGATAAAGGCCGAGACGGATTTGTTATTGCAAGTGGTGCAGGAGTCGTTGTGGTTGAAGAGCTCGAGCATGCGCTTGCTCGTGGTGCACATATTTATGGAGAGGTGATTGGGTATGCGGCCACATCAGATGGTAAAGATATGGTTCAACCTTCAGGAGAAGGTGCTGAACGTTGCATGAAACTCGCTATCAGCCAAGCGGGTGATCGTCGGGTTCAATATATTAATACTCATGGTACTAGCACCCCTATGGGGGATTTGACCGAACTAAAAGCAATCAAAGCGGTGTTTGGCGAGCAGATACCAAAAATAAGCGCGACTAAATCACTCAGTGGGCACTCTTTAGGTGCTGCGGGCGTACATGAGGCGATTTATAGTTTAATCATGATGCAAGAAGGCTTTATTGCAGGCACTGCAAATTTGAATGATCCAGAAGATGAAGCCATTACCATGCCCATTGTTTCGCAAGCAGAAGAGGTAGACCTAGGTGTTGTGATGAGTAATAGTTTTGGTTTTGGCGGCACCAACGCCTCATTAATTTTTGCCGCCTATTAACGCGCTAACAGGCCATTAATAAGCTGAAGGTCTAGCAAACGACGTAGAGAATTGGATATGGTTATTAAGCCTAAAGTTAAAGGATTTATCTGTGTTAACGCTCACCCTGCTGGGTGTCATGAGTATGTAGATCAGCAAGTGAGCTATGCCTCTGAATGTTCACTGAATGGGCCGAAGCGTGCGTTAATTATCGGTTCTTCATCAGGCTATGGCTTGGCTTCACGCATCGCGTTAGCAATGTCAGGTGGTGCAGATACTATTGGTGTTCACTTTGATCGAGCGCCGTCTGAGCGTAAAACCGCAGGCGCTGGCTGGTATAACAATCAACGGTTTGAAAGGCTAGCTAAGGCACGAGGGTTGATGGCGGAAAGTTTAAATGTTGATGCGTTTCAGGATGATGCAAAAGCGGCTGTAATAGAAAAAATCAAGCAAACCGTTAAGGCGGTTGATTTGATTGTTTATAGTGTCGCAGCTCCGCGACGTTATGTTGCAAGTGAAGATAAATGGTATAGTTCTGTACTTAAGCCTATTGGACGCGGGTTTAAGGGTAAGACCATCGATACTGACAAAGGCGAGATCAAAACGGTCGAGCTGAAAGAGGCTGACCAAGAAGAAATTGATGCCACGGTAAAAGTGATGGGCGGTGAAGATTGGCTACAATGGATTGAGGCGTTAAATGACGCCGATGTTTTAGCCGATGGCTGCAAAACTATTGCCTATACTTATATCGGTGATGAAATTACTTGGCCAATATACGGTGATGCTACTATTGGCCAGGCAAAGAAAGACCTTGATAAAACGGTAACAAGAATTAATACTCTTTTGCACAGCAACAGGGGCCGTTTACAGACAGGTCGATCAGAAGAAAGAAGTGCGTATATTGGTGTTCTAAAAGCGCTTGTGACGCAGTCGAGTGCCGCGATACCGGTCATGCCACTCTATATATCACTGCTGTATAAAGTGATGAAAGAGCAGGGTAGTCATGAAGGGTGTATTGAACAGATTTTAAGAATTTTAACCACCGGTCTTTACGGAGATAATTGCCAGAAAGATAGTGCTGGACGTTTAAGGGTCGACGAACATGAGCTAACCGAAGAGGTTCAATCTGAGGTGAAGCGTCGATGGGAGCGTATTAGCAATGAAAACCTACGACAACTGTCAGACTTTGAAGGGTATAGACATGATTTTTTAAAGTTGTTTGGGTTTGGTTTTCAGGGTATCGATTATGAGGCAGATGTAGAGGCTGTGCCGTCGGAGTAAATAGGATGAGTGAAGTACAACGCAACAAAAACATCAAAAAAGAGTCTGCATCAGCATTACTGTTAAGTCTTGAGGAATATGCAAGAGAAACAGACTTACTCAGAAAAGCGGCAGAAAAAGAATCTGGCGCAAAAGGCGTCATCAACACTACGCCAGCACGCTTAAACCAATATGATATTGGCTATGGTGTATTAGAGGGAAAAACCTTTATTGCAGGCGAAGACTTAATTCGTCAGGCTAATGCATTACGTCAGACGACGGGTGAATTATATCAGCAGCAGGTGCTTATTCCTGCTGAGAGCAGTGATAGAAGCTCGGTTATCAAATTGATCGCTGAAATTTCTGAGCGAATCATCTCTGAAACTAAAGAGGGTCCGCTGTATATTGCTGAGGTTGAATTAAGTTACGGTGCGCAAACCGTACGCTTAGGTATTGTGGCTCAGAACCGTCAAATCAATAATGGTGTGTGGAAACCTAAACACCACCGAAAGGCTGGCCAATGGGTTAGAAAACTTGAACGCCGCCAGATACCTATCGTGACGTTTATTGATACACCTGGGGCTGATGCGGGTGCCGATGCTAATCTGCGTAACCAAGCGCACAGTATCTCTGAGTTAATCGCTACAATGGCAGACCTTAACGTGCCAACGATTGGTATTGTATGGGGCTTTGGCTATTCGGGGGGGGCTATTCCCTTAGCGGCGACTAACCTGTTGTTATCGGTTAGGGATGGCATATTCAGCACGATTCAGCCCAAAGGGTTAGCATCAATAGCCAGAAAACAAAAACTTGATTGGCAGACCTGTGCACGCTTGGTGGGCGTTTCGGCCCCAGAGCTTTTTCAGGAAGGCATTATTGATGGCGTCATTGATTACTCTCCGTTAGAGGGAAGTCAAAATAGAGATCGTATCAAAGCCGCGATTTTTACCTCATTAGCGCAAATAGAAAATCAGTCTCTAGCGGCGGTTAAAAAGATTACATCGCTAAGCCAGCATTATATAGACGTTAGTAGGTTAATTTCAGCCGGTAACGAAGAGCTACTGAATAAGCGACTGGCGCCACATGATGTTAAAGGGTTTCCCTCAATATTTGGTTTTGCCTACAGTGCGATACGATCATTGAAGTTAAGGGCTCGCTTAAAAACGCAGTCTGTCAAACTTAAAGAAAGCAGTAGCGATGTTTGTGAACTGCCTATTTCACCTGACGAGCAGCAGCGGATATTAAGTGATTCACGGTTTAGTGAGTGGCTAAAGCGAAGCGATAAACTGATTTATGAAGACGGGCTGTTCAAAAGCTGGTCACGTTATCGAGAAAGTGAGCAACATCGCGGGGATGAGCGAGGCTATATTGCATCATTATTTTTGGGTAATCCTAAAGGTAATTTTGAAAAAGCCTTACATGAGTTATCCGCAGAAATTGCATTCTATCTTTACAATGGTTGGCAGCAAGAGTCGCAACACCACCTGAATGCACTGATCAAAAACCTCGAAGGGTTAGAGCATGAAGTTGATTGTAATGTCCTTGCTAATGAACAGTTGAGTTTTATCGACCTGATTCAGGATAGCCGCTTTAAGCCTGTTACGATCAATCACTGTAAACAATTGATTCGTTTTGATTGTCTCTATGAAAACTTACTGACTAATCTCACCGAGATTGTGTCTGAGTTTAGTGATCACAAAAAAATATCAGAAGCCTTACTACAATCTATGTTGCATAAGTCTGGGATTGAAACCGAAGAACAGGTTGAATCATTTAGTGGATGGTTGATGAGTATTCGCAATACCAGTAACTTTGGTGAGTTTTTGAGAACAGCAGAGCAGTGGAAGAAAGTTCAGCACCCTCGATCATCTGATGTGGTATTTGTAGTTGCCAGTTACTTCTTTGAAAAGTTATTTCCTGAGTTGTTTGAATCACAGAAAGATAATAAAACCTTTTCAGGGCAATTTAACCCCGTATTTATCGGTCGCCGAAAAGATTTTTGGAATCGCTTAAACCAGGCGATTAAAGACCTGCGAATACAATCAATTTTAAATGATATTAAACCCGGTGATAGCTTTACACCAGAAGCGCTAATCGACACGTTGTTCCAAGACTTTATGGAGCTAGATAGTCGTATTACAACGGCGAACCCTAAGCGTTTTCCTGGTTTTGGTGAAGCGATTATTCGTCAGCAAGTAAAATCGAAGTCTGCATCAGGACTTATAACGGGGGTAGCTGAATTTTCAGTAGGCGATGATTTAGAGCCTGTGGGCTTGTTTGTGTCTAACCATTCGTTTCAGGCGGGGGCCTTTGATATGTCTTCGGCAGAGCGCTTCTGTCGTTTGCTCGCCTATTGCGGTGAGTACGCTATACCGGTTATTGGTTTTATCAGTTCGGGTGGAATGCAAACAAAAGAAGGTGCGTCGGCACTGTTTTCTATGGCAGTAGTGAATGATCAAATCAACCGATTTGTGGGTGATCTTGGGTTGCCTATTTTAATGTTTGGTTATGGCGATTGCACTGGCGGCGCGCAGGCTAGCTTGGTTACTCACCCGTTAGTTGAAACGTATTATTTCTCTGGTACAAATATGCCGTTTGCAGGGCGTATCGTGGTTCCTGAGTATTTGCCTGTAACGGCGACGTTGGCTAACTATTTGGTAGCAGAAGCTAAAAGTATGCAAGGGTTAGTGAAACATCCGATGTTCGAAGGTTTGGATGAACGCTTAAATGCTATAGATCCTGCAATTACGTCAGCTGTTATTAGCGTTTCAGAATTAATTAATCGATGGTTAACCCATAAAGACCTACCTGGGCGAAAAGATGAACGTAAGAAAAAAATAGCCGTTCAGAAATTCGAGCCGTATGAAAAGGTATTGGTACACGCGAGAGGGTGTACTGCGGTTAAGTTGATACGAGAAGCACATGCTATGGACCTTCAGGTGGTCTTAGTGCAGTCTGACCCCGATATGGATTCAGTAGCCGCAGATATGCTTAAAGAAGGTGATAACCTAGTATGTTTAGGAGGTTATACCTCAGACGAAAGTTATTTAAATGGCGATAGCGTGCTGCGTATTGCTGAGATGTATGGTGCAGAGGCGCTGCATCCGGGCATTGGTTTTCTGTCAGAAAATAGCCAGTTTGCATACCAATGTATCGCTCAAGGTTTAAACTTTATAGGCCCTTCGCCTGAGAGCATGGAAGCCATGGGTGATAAGTCTAAAGCGATACATACGTCCATCGAATTGGGTGTTCCTGTTGTACCAGGCAGTCATGGTTTGTTGAAAAACATCGGTCATGCAGAAAAAATAGCCAGTGAGATTGGTTTCCCTATTATTCTTAAAGCCGCTCATGGCGGTGGTGGTAAAGGGATTGTTGTTGTAGAGAAAGCAGAGCAGCTTAAAGAGCTTTTTTACATGATCAAAGCTGAAGCACGAAACAGCTTTGGGAGTGGAGATATCTACCTGGAGCGGCTAGTTACTCGCTTCAGACATATCGAAGTTCAGCTTTTGAGAGATCGTTTTGGTTGTACGCGTATTATTGGATTGCGTGATTGTAGTATTCAGCGAAATAAACAAAAGATTATAGAAGAGTCTATATCAACGGCGCTTCCCCCAGAACAAGAAAAAATAGCTAAAGACTCTGCCTATAAATTAGCAGAGGCCTGTAATTATCATGGTGCAGGTACGGTTGAATTTATTTATGATCTCGATCGTGAATCACTTTACTTTATGGAGATGAATACTCGCCTACAAGTAGAGCATCCTGTCACTGAACTGGTCAGCGGTATTGATATTGTAAGAGAGCAGTATCGCATTGCTATGGGTGAATCCATTGAGGCTATACCGCTAAAAGAAACAGGCTACGCCATAGAAGTACGTATCAACGCAGAGAGTGTCTCGGTTGAGAAGGGTGAACTAAAAGTTGTACCAACCCCTGGATTGGTGAGTAAGTGCTTGTTCCCGAAAGTGGAAGGCGTGACGCATATTGTGACGGTCGATAACGGAAAAACTATCCCTCCGTTCTATGACAACTTAATCGCTCAAGTGATTGTTCATGGCGATTCGCGAGAAGATGCCACGCAGAAAATGTCAGAGTATCTTGCTCAAGTCATTATTGAGGGTGTTGATACCAATATCGCACTCTTACAGGTCATCTTGAAAGACCCTGTGTTTGTTTCAGGCGAATATGACACCGGCTACTTACTCGACTTAGTCGCCAGAGGCCCTGAAGAACTGAGTGCGTTGCAAGGTGCAGTAACGGTTAAAGACGCTGCGGCAGAAGACTTTTCGATTGTTGTTGATGGCTCAGACGAGCTTAAAGTATTAGCGCCTTCGACGAGTATCATGTATCGCTCTGCTTCGCCCGATCAGCCTGCGTATATTGAAGAGGGCGACACGGTCACGGTTGATCAGACCCTTTGTTTGTTAGAAGCGATGAAAATGTTTCAACCATTATCGCTGTCGAGCTTTAATAAAAAAGGTAAAGACGTGTACCCCGCTGATCAAAAGTACAAAATTACGCATATAAAAGGGGTGGCCGGACAGCAAGTTAACCGAGGTGACCTGTTATTTGTAATTAAACCTGTAAAGGTCGAAGCCTGACCTTTACATTCAATCTCAACACTAGAACTTTGAATCTAGAACTTAACACTTATAGAACGATTTGAAACTAAATGGAGAAGACTCAATGTCTGATATTCAAGAACGTATTATAAAAGTAATTTGTGATCAGCTCGATGTAGAAGCCGATAAAGTAACCGCTGAAGCACACTTTATTGATGATCTGGGTGCAGATTCATTAGACACTGTTGAACTCGTCATGGCGTTTGAAGAAGAGTTTGATGTAGAAATACCAGACGATATGGCTGAGCAGATAAAAACGGTGAATGATGTGGTTGCTTTGGTTTCAGACAAGGTAAGCGCATAGCGTTTAGGTGACAGTTAGCGCGCTAAGTCATTTAACCCGCTAACTGCCGACTGAGTAAGCCTTGAATTCAACATCTGAACCTAAGGCTTACTCAAACGATTTTAGTTTATCAACATCTTTGATAATGATGACTTTACCCTGAGTCTCTAATATTTCACGCTCTTTTAGCGTGTTAAATATCCGGGAAAGTGTTTCGGGCTTAATCGATAGACGTGACGCGATCAACTGCTTTTGAATGGATAGCTCAACTCGACTATTGGTTTCACCTTGCTTTTCAAGCTCATTTAAGAAAAATCTGACCACTCTATAAGTGGCGTTTTTCATGGTGAGATTCTCAATTTCGTTCAGTCTGCCCCTGAGTCGTAGCGCTAGATCACCTAATAAACTTAAGCAGGTTTTTGGGTTTTCTTCCAAAATAGAAAGGAAGTGCTTACTGTTGAAAGAAAGCACTTTTGAGCTTGAAATTGCGGTCGCGGTTACAGGGTAATCATCTTTATTCATAAACATGACGGCTTCGGCAAACGTCTGCCCAGGCATAAGAATTTCGATAACTTTTTCATTACCATCTGGTGTTAATCGAGTGAGCTTTATTTGCCCCGACAGTATCAGGTAAAAATGGTCAGCCTGTTCACCTTGAAAGAATAAGTGCTGGTCAGGTTCAACTTCACATAACTTAGTTGTGCGGGCGACTTCGACCAAGGCTTTCTCTGATAAACCAGAGAATAGGTAGTGTTTCTTAATTTGTTCTAGCTTCAATTCATCTAACATGGGCATCACACTTAAATTTGGGTTTGGGTTATGTTACCACCAGCCTTTCCAGATTTGGCATGCCTATAAAGGAGTAATTGATATAAAGTCGTTAGAATGTTGACCTAGAACAACCTAATTTTGCATCAGACTACGAGGCAAAAATACTAACAAACTCGCCCGCGCTACTTAAAAGAAAGCGTAACTCATTTGATAGCTCATTGGTATCTAGGGCATCGATAAGATTCTTTACTTCTAACCCTAACTCAGTATCGCCCTCAATTAGCAACCGCCTTTGAAAGAATAACGTATCTGGGTCTTCTTTTCTTGCTGCTAGCAAAATAAATTCATTTAAATTACCGCTAATGCTTACATCGTGCATGCCAAATGGCTGCAATGCAATTTTGCCGTCATGCCCAAGGCTAAAATACCAATTAATATTAAGGTCGTTTATTTTAACTAATAACCAACGGTTTCTTAGAAACTCACACTCGCCAGACTCGAGGGCTTCTTTAAATACTTGCTGTAGCACTTTAGTCATTGCCAGTCTCTGAGCCCCAAAAGGTACATGCGTCAGTGGCTTAGCTAAGATTCTAGGGAGTTGCGCATAAAATTTTGCAGGTGAAGGGGGTCTTGGAAACAAAATAAACTCCTAATAGTGGGGGGCGATTCGGAGACAATAGTGTGTTAGCTGTATGGGGTGCCTTGATGATCATCAACTCGCTTTTTAAAAACCTCTGTTAGCCTCTTCAAAATTTGCGCAACTCATTGAAAAGGCATTCACATTTTATGCAGTGTTTATGGTCATCTTCAGCCTTTAAACAAAATTCATCCACTAAGGCTGTTTGACAATGGATTTAACAAAACACGCCACGACGCTAGGCCGTCACCTAAAACAAAAGTGGGGCGAGCGCGTTCATAAGGTTTCTATCAACGCGGCATTCACTTGTCCAAACCGAGATGGCTCGAAAGGTATTGGGGGTTGTACCTTTTGTAATAACGCATCGTTTTCACCCTCTGACAAAAAGATTGTCACGCCAATTTCTGAGCAGGTGTTAGCAGGGCAAAAAGTGATTGTTAAACGCACTGGGGCGAAAAAGTATTTGGCTTATTTTCAGTCATATACCAACACATACGCCGAAATTGATTACTTAAAAACGTTATATGAAAGTGCGTTAAATAGCCCCAATGTGGTGGGTATATCCGTAGGCACAAGGCCAGACTGTGTACCTGATGCAGTGCTTGATCTACTGCAGTCGTATCAACAGAAAGGCCATGAGGTATGGCTTGAATTAGGCCTGCAATCTTCATTTGATGCTTCATTGCAGCGCGTTAATCGAGGTCACGGTTTTGCGGAGTATGTTGACGCGGTTCAGCGTGCGAGAAGTCGAGGCTTACAGGTTTGTACTCACCTTATCGCAGGAATGCCAAGCGAGAAACCAGAAGACACTCTAGTGTCACTCGAAAAGGTATTAGCATTGGGTACAGATGGCTTAAAGATACACCCTCTGCATGTGGTTAAAGGGACTCAACTAGCGCGTGAGTGGAAGCGGGGAGAGTACCAGCCTATGACTCAGGCGGACTATGTTCAGTTGGTCGCAGAGATTATTAGGCGAACGCCGAAGTCGATTATTTTTCATCGATTTACCGGTACCGCATCAGAAGAGTTGCTGCTCGCGCCAGCGTGGTGTAGTAAAAAATGGATCGTACTAAATGATATCTGTAACGCCCTAGAACCTGAACGTGCTTAATCACAAACAATGAATACTTTATATAACGCCAATTAAATTTGGATAAAAGGAGAAATACGTGGAACTGGTCTGTCCAGCAGGTAGTCTTTCTGCTCTAAAAATCGCGGTCGATAATGGTGCTGATGCGGTATATATCGGTTTTAAAGATGATACAAATGCGAGGCATTTTGCCGGACTTAATTTTGCCGATAAAAAAGCACAAGATGGCTTAGCTTATGCCCGAGAAAAAGGCGTAAAGGTGTTTGTGGCTATTAACACTTACTCTCAGGCTGCAGGTTGGTCACGCTGGCAGAGAGCCGTAGATGCTTCGAACGAATTAGGCGTTAATGCCTTAATTTGTGCTGATATGGCGGTTATGGATTACGCTGCAGAACGGTATCCTGAGCTGCCATTGCACCTATCGGTTCAGGGCTCCGCAACTAATTATGAAACCTTAACGTTTTATAAAAATAATTTTGGTATCCGTCGAGCGGTTCTGCCTCGTGTATTGTCGCTCAAACAAGTTGAAACCGTTGCCCAATATTCGCCTGTTGAGCTTGAAGTATTTGCCTTTGGTAGCTTGTGTATCATGGCCGAGGGTCGCTGTTATCTCTCTTCTTATTTAACCGACGAATCACCCAATACCTGTGGTGCCTGCTCCCCAGCAAAAGATGTTCGCTGGGAGCAAACTGAATCGGGTCTTGAAGCTCGGCTCAATGATGTCTTGATCGACCGGTTTGAAGAAGGCGAAAACGCAGGCTACCCAACACTGTGTAAAGGTCGTTTTAAAGTAGGGGATAAAACCTTTCACGCTATCGAAGAACCCACCAGTCTTAACACAATAGAGCTGATACCTCAGCTGCAAGCCGCTGGTATTAAAGCGGTTAAGATTGAAGGGCGACAACGAAGCCCCGCCTACGTTGAAAACGTGGTTAGAACGTGGCGAAGAGCGATCGATCTATACAACACAAACCCCGAGCAGTTCAGAGTTAAAAAGCAGTGGAAAGAAGATCTAGCAAAAGTGTCTGAGGGCACACAAACCACATTGGGTGCATATACCCGCGCATGGCAATAATCTGGACTACAGGTGAGAAAAGAAAGGTAAAAATATGAAGTTATCTCTCGGTCCGATTCTTTACTATTGGACAAAACAGCAAACCTTAGCGTTTTATGAACAAGCGGCTGACGCTGATGTTGATATCATCTATCTAGGTGAGACCGTCTGCTCCAAACGGCGTGAGTTAAGTGCGCAAGACTGGATAGACTTAGCGAAGTCACTCTCAGAAACAGGTAAGCAGGTGGTGTTATCAACACTCACATTATTAGCCGCAGAATCAGAGTTAAAAACATTACGTAAACTCTGTAATAACGGCGATATTATGGTTGAAGCTAATGATATGGCCGGTGTTCAATTAATGAGCGAGCATGGCGTACCATTTGTATCAGGGCCTGCCATCAATATCTATAATGCCCGAGCTTTAAATGTAATGAAAAAGCAGGGCGTAACCCGTTGGGTAATGCCTGTCGAGCTTGGCCGTGAAACATTGCAAGAACTGCTCGCAGATGCAGAAAACATGGGTATTAAAGACGGTATTGAAACAGAGGTCTATGCTTATGGCCGACTACCCCTCGCATATTCTGCCCGCTGCTTTACAGCCCGATATTATGATCTGCCTAAAGATAACTGCCAACTAAAGTGCATAGAGCACCCAGAAGGTATTGCCGTTCATAGCCAAGAAGATGATGAACTATTCAATTTGAATGGTATTCAAACAATGTCAGGCAGAACTTACAACCTTGAAAGTGAGCTATCTAATATGCAGAAAATAGGGGTCGATATCGCCCGTATTAGTCCGCAAGTGGATGTTACCTTTGATAAGGTTAATCAGTTCAGAAAAGCGCTGTCCGGGGAGTCAAAAACCATTGCATTATCAGAAGCCGAGTGCAATGGTTATTGGTTTAAGTCACCTGGAATGGACCAGGTTATAAGTGCAGATTAACCTGTTATTAGAATAACGTTGCTGACTTTGTTATCGCCACTTTAACGATATAAGCAAACGTCAGTAACGCCACCACAAAAGCAGTGGATCGTACTGCTTTTGTTTTCCCTCTTTTTAGCGCTACCGTCCCCAATAGAATATAAACCACCAACCCCACAATTTTAGCCATTAACCAGCCATGAACGAAGGGGGAAATCTGTAGAATAACCGCAAGCGATATCGCACTGAGTAATAAGCAGGTATCCACTACATGAGGTGCAATTTTTACCCACTTCAACTGAAGCTTACTTGAGCCCGTCAGCATCCAAAAACCACGAATAGAAAATAAAATAAAGGTGAGCAGAATGCAGGTGAGGTGAATATGTTTAAGGGCGATATAACTCATGATGGTATGACAACTCCAGAGAATAGACACGAATAACGACGGCGCTCAGGTTAACGGTTATCAACCAGAAATTCCACCATTCCGAAGTTAAAGAGTGAGGGCAAACACGCAGGTCTCCCCTAAAAACTGCAATATTCATGTGGCATATTGCGTTATAAAAAAATATAGCTGCTACAGCAATACTGCAATCGCTTCTATTTATTATTTAATTGAATACAATCAGAGATTAAATGAAGAAAAATTTAGACGTTTTGTGTATGCCAATAGAGAGCACCGACCTTGTATAGGCATATTTATAAAAGCATGTGCTGTACTTGACCAGTGGGATGGCAAGCTGACAGCAAGTATGTTGCAAAACTACTTCTCGCTATCACGTGCAACGGCACAAAAACTGATAACCCGTTATCAAGCAACCTTCCCTGAAAATGCTTTTAATTACAATAAATCAACTAAGCGGCATACGTCCATTACGCAAGCTACGATGAGAATGCTTGCTCAAGCAGGTGTGCTTATTGGTTTTGTGGCGGTGGTGGAACACCACTACTAATGGCAAATGAAGTAGAGTGGATGACGTCACAAAGTGAATACAGACCAACGGAATACCTGAAAGGTTGGTTGGGTTTTTGGTTTGAAGAAGACAAACGGTTTTCCGCAGGTGTTAAAATTCAACAGTCTCGAATAGTTTATCCCGAAAAAGTTTGGAGCAAAGACCGAGACTTACACAATGAAGGTATTAGCCTTCAGCATCCAGACCTGCAAAGTGCTCTTAACCGCTATCAAGAGCGCCTGCTAACAGCAGAAAAACATGCCGACTTGCTCCTCACAGAAGCACAACTAACCAAGTCTCTTTACAAATATATTGTTCGCGCAACCGATATTGGTGACTTTAAACGTGATCGAGAAGGCGCTGATAAAGCCAATGCTTTTCTTAATCATGGCAACTATCTCGCCTATGGCCTAGCAGCAACCACACTTTGGGTGTTAGGCATACCTCACGGGTTTCAGTAATGCACGGTAAAACCCGACGAGGTGCACTGGTATTTGATGTTGCCGACCTAATCAAAGATGCCATCGTGCTTCCATGGGCATTTATTTGTGCCAAAGAAGGCGCAGCGGAGCAGGAGTTTCGCCAGCAATGTTTGCAAGCCTTTACCGATCATAAAGCACTCGAATATATGTTTAATGAGGTGAAGGCTATCGCTTTGAATGTTGGAACAGAGGAAGCAAAACCATGATGGTCACTTTTGTTTCTCAGTGTGAAAAAAACGCCCTCAAAAAAACTCGAAGAGTACTTGATGCCTTTGCTGATCGCATCGGCGATAACACCTGGCAAACGTTGATTACCCAAGAGGGGCTATTGGCGGTTAAGAAATTGTTAAGGAAGACTGCCAGTAAAAGCACTGCGGTGAGTTGTTATGGGTTGTGGGGAAAAGGGATAAGTTTGATGAAGTGGGTAGGGTGTCGGTGAATAGCACAAAGCGAAATTTACTTAATTCAGAAATTGAGAATGATTGGCACTATTTGCCATTAATTAACGTACTTGTGGGCTTGTCTGCGCTATTTCATGACAGGGGGAAAGAGCTTCATTATTTCAAAAGAAGCTAAATCTTGTGAATTGTTCACTGCCGCATAGGCAGCTTAGAAACAAGCCGAGAACTATAGCTGGTAAAACGCTGGGTTCACTACCGCTTAGGCGCTTAGTTATTGTGTTGTAGGTTGAGAATAATAGAGCAGACCTAGCCCGCCCCTAATCAACTAGCTTGCCTTTGTATGCTATATCGTTCGTTATAAAGTCGTTCGATACGAGAAAGCGCATTATCTATTTTTCTTGAATATTGACTGTTACAGGTTGAATAACTAAACGTGATTCCTAGGCGGTATATATCTTCGTACTTTTCACTACTGGTGACGACTGCAAGAATATTAGATTCAATAATGTATTTACCCTTAAAATCGAGTGTGATTTTATCTTTGGGTTTGAAGTAACAGGGGGATTCAACCGCCATTCCATAACGATTGATATCGATGCACTGTACTTCAACTGTGCGTCGAAACCATTTGAGAAGGCCAGATGGGCGGATGGTGACTTGGAGGCAAGGCGCTGAGTGCCTCTCTTTAATTCGCCTATCTTGCTTGTTATTAGGTATTCCGTCTTTCATAAATCTTAGTGCTTCGAGAATTATATTTATTTTTAATAATAAATATTCTATCTCTTATTAGTGTGATTACTCAATAGCTGTTTTTATTTGGGTACAGTCATTAACGTTCGTTTAAAAAAATGTTAGGGGGAGTTAAGCTGTGGTATTGATGCTTGAGCCTTTACGCGAATAAAGTTGTTCGGGTTTGGCTGAATGGGCGTTAAGCAGTAATGGACTACGGCGGTCATTGACGCGTCTTTTTTCATTGCCTGTTACAGGGTCTTGCTTTCTTCGTCTGTCAGGCATGCGACGTCTTTCTGCGGTATTCTCTCTGCGAATAGACTGTGTGGTTTCTGAATGATCTACATGACGGACATCTTTAGACGTGGCGGATGTAGACTTGTTTTTGTAGTCTACTCTATGTTCGATAGGTAATGTGATCATGGTTGAGTTGCGCTCCTTTATAAATCTTGTTCTCCATAAACCGAGTACTCGTTAACGGCTAGTACATCTGCTTTATCCTTTATTATGCTTTTTATCGGCATTTATTTGCAAAACTTTAATTTTATGCTTGTCGTTAAAATATGGCTCAATAAGGAAATTGTTTGTCAGGTGTATTTGGTAAACGCTACACTAAAAGCATATTGAGTTTAAAACTAGTATAGTTATCTACATGACCTCTTTTCTACATCCATCTCTCAATTTACGGAATCCACTTTGAAGCCTCTAGCGATTGAAAAATTGTACCGAGTTGCAAAACCCCAAGACTTACCCTTTAGGTCAACTAAAGCACTAAAACCGTTAACCGATATCGTGGGTCAGGAGCGTGCACAAGAAGCCGTTAGATTCGCGATGTCGATGGAAGACAGTGGCTATAACGTTTATGCCGTCGGTCGAAACGGGCTAGGTAAACGTACTATGATGTTGCGTTATCTGAATCGCCACTTGGGTGATGGTGGCCATACGTTTGACTGGTGCTATGTAGCTAATTTTGACGAGCCTCGTTCACCTCGCGTTTTGAAACTACCAGCGGGTATTGGGCATCAGCTTAAAAAAGATGTTGAGAAGTTGATGGAGCGACTGGTTAAAACTATCCCGGTTGCATTCGATAATGACTCTTATTTTGAGCGCTCTGAAAAGCTTAAAAATGAGTTGGCTGAAAAGCAAGAAGTGATGCTGGCAAAACTGGCTAAGCAAGCGAAGCGGCAGAAAATTAGTTTGACGATATCTACGCCTGGTGGTTATCGATTGGCAGCGCTTAATGGCGATGTACCCCATACGCCTGATAGTTTTGCTGCATTGACGAAAGAAGAGCAGACTGTTTTTGAAGAAGTCATCGGTAAGATGGAGCTTAAATTAAGAGCGACTCTTCGTAAAATGTCGAACTGGGAGCAGGATTACGCCGATAATCAGGCTAAGTTAAACGAAGAAGTGACATTGGGGGTTTCAAGCCATCTTATTGGTGCCTTAAAAGAGAAGTATGAAACGCATCAAAATGTGGTTGAGTATCTAGCCGCATTACAAAAAGATATTATCGATAACTTAGATATTTTTCTAGAAGATAGCGAAGAGCAGGCGGCTTTTGCCTATGCTGCACTAGATAAGAAAATGCCTAGACGTTATCAGGTAAATGTTTTGGTTCATCACAAAGACCAGTCGGCCCCCATCGTCGTTGAAGAAAGTCCAAATTATCATGCGTTGTTTGGGTACGTAGAAAACGTGACCTATAAAGGGACTGTCTTTACCGATTTTTCGTTGATTCGTCCCGGAAGCCTGCATAAGGCTAATGGCGGTTTCTTGTTGATGGATGCCAATAAAGTGTTAGAGCAGCCGTATGTATGGGATGGTCTAAAAAGAGCATTAAGAGCCAAAGCGCTTAATGTGAGCTCGTTAGAACGAGAGGTGACATTGTCGGGTACGATCTCTATTGAGCCTGAGCCGGTGCCTATGGATTTGAAAATAATCTTGTTCGGAGATCGTGAAACTCACCTGCTGCTGCAGCATTATGACCCAGAGTTTAAAGAGTTGTTTAAAGTCACCGCTGACTTTGAAAGCGAAATGCCTCGTACCGCGCATACAGAATTACAATACGCTAAGTTTATATCGAGCCTCGTTCACGAAAAGGGGTTGTTGCACTGTGACCAGAAAGCCGTAGCGAGGATTATTGAATACAGCTCTCGTCAAGCTGAAGACCAAACGAAGCTTTCACTGCATGCTGCAGATATTGCTAATTTACTACGAGAATCAAATTATTGGGCAAAGCAGGCAAATGCCAATATGATTCGACTAGGGCATATCGAAAAGGCGTTGGATAGCGAAGAACATCGTAATAGCCGAATTAAAGACAGTTTGTTTGAGTCGATAGAAAATCGAACCACCTTATTAGATACGTCTGGTTCAGTGATAGGGCAGATTAACGCGTTATCCGTTCTTTCAACCGGTGGACATGAGTTTGGAATGCCAAACCGTATTACCGCGACCTGCCGCTACGGTGATGGAAGTATTATAGATATTGAACATGACGCTAAACTTGGCGGAACCATCCACTCTAAAGGAGTGTTGATATTATCTGCTTATTTAGCGTCGGTGTTTGCAAAAAGAGAGCCCATGCTTTTATCTGCCAGTATTACTTTTGAGCAATCATACGGTGAAGTTGATGGGGATAGCGCATCGTTGGCTGAGCTTTGTGCGTTGATATCGTCTCTGTCTGAAGTGCCGATTCGCCAAGACCTTGCGATGACCGGCTCGGTGAATCAATTCGGTGAAGTTCAACCTGTAGGGGGGTTAAACGAAAAAATTGAAGGGTTTCATAAGACCTGTGAAATGCATGGCTTTACGGGGACTCAAGGTGTCGTCATACCGCCTACTAATATACATAACCTAATGCTAAGTAAACAGGTTTTGGCATCGGTTAAGAAAGGTGAGTTTCGTATCTATGCTGTTAAAAATGTGTCTGAAGCACTGGCGCTACTAACCGGCATGAAGAGTGGGGTGATGGATAGCGATGGCTACTTCCCTGCTGATACTATCTACGGAAAAATCCAAACCTTACTTGATGAACTAAGGGAAGAGGAAGAAGAGGATGAAGAGGAGGGTGTTAATGCCTCGATCGAGATTAAAGAACTTAAGTAAGCATTAGAGCGATCTATAAATAACGTCAGCTAGCCAGTTAATATTAGCCAGCTGACGTTACTGTTTTTATTTCTATTGGACGTTGTTAGGGTGCTGTAATGACCCACTGTTGATTAGCGCCACCATGAAAGCCCCATATATTGATATTGCTGTTAGAGAACCGATCAAATGCAGCCCTTGCATTAAGACGGTTGCGAATACTATATTCAGCTACATCATAAGACCATTTTTGGGTGTCGTTATTGCTACAGCTTTGCAGTGTTAACTGAGCGCTATTTCCGTATCCAGTTGACTGAATGCATAACGAAGGGTCTGCTTGCGCATGTATCCGGCCATCGTTTCCCCAACTCCATAAGCTATTACTATCTTGGCTACAAGCCACCTCTATTATTTGTTGGCCTAGCGGGGCTGTTGAGCTGTCAATCCCCATGCATTGGGAGGTGCTGCTCGCTCGTTGAACCTCAACGTTGTGGTAGTCCATTTCTACAGGATTAAGATCATAGCTATTATCTGCATTATCACCGAGGCCGTCACCATCGGCATCTGCATGTTCAGTAGGGTCGTCGGGGAAGGCGTCAAAAGCATCGATATAACCATCCCCATCTCTGTCATTGATGACTACAGATGGTTTATCGAGGCCTTCGCAGTAGTCATTCCCTGATGTTTGGTAGAATTTCAAAGGCATTTCAGGATAGCCTTGGCTAAGAATAAAATTCTGTATTGACGTGCTGATGTCTAGCCCCCACATGGTTAAAAATTTGCTGTAGTTATAGCCTGTAACGTATGAAATACTGATGGCGAGCCAGTCATTATTATTCAGGCTTCTTGCGGTTGCTAAGTCCATTCCGCTAAAGCCTAATTTGCTGCGCCTAGCTAACCACTCATCATCGTTATTATCGGCTTTGTCGTATTCATGTAAGAGTAGGTGCAAACGCGCTAACAAATGCCACCCTTCGATGAGAGCGCCTTGATCTTGAGCTGCCATCATCATTTGAATATAAATGGCTGCGCCGTGATTCCAACCATTTAGATTGGCCGCTTGCATATATGCGAAAGGGTCATCTTGGCGCAGGCTTAAATGTAAGGTTTCAAACATGTCTGATGAGGGCAGGCTTTGACATGAAGACGGCGTACTGGTTGCGGCTGCATATTTGCTTTTAGAGTAATATGAATAAGGGTTGGTGCTTGCATGGCCATCCCAACCCGAAAAACGAAACTTTCCTTTTTCTAAACCGTGTCCCAGCTCGTGTATATCTCCATGCCCAGTAGGACCAAATGCCCAGTATGCATCATAAGGGTTACCCGAGCAGCCTGCCCCACAAGTCGCTTGGTCTGCATTCATATGTTTGACTAAATCTAATATGGGGACTTCCCATCCATTGATAGCTGCAAAGTCGTGAATCTCATCGACCTTATCGATGCCGGGTCCTTGAAACCCTGCTAGAACATGCGGGTAGTTATGTGTGTATGTTTCTGTTGCTTGGGCTAAGTCTGCAGCGGTAGCCCAAGTGCTGCCAATAGAGCTGCGCATTTTGTTTAACTGAGAATGTACTTCAAAACTGGCTGTTGCGATTTCTGCCCAGTCAAAGTCACCCGCCTGCAATTGGGCCGTAAAGCGATCATTATCGGCGGCAGTTGCCCAATAAGCATGTTCACCCACATTGCTGAATGTCAGTTCCACGTCTTTGTCGTTAGTGTTGTAGCCCAACTGGATAGGGCCGCCATAAGGAGATGTTAATGTGATGGTTTGCCCAGGGCTTATAGCGACCCAAGATGATTGTAAAAACTTGGGGCGAGAATACCCGTTATTATCAAATTCATGGGTCGAACCAGAGCGCTGAGTATTAATAAACACCGACACATTAACGTCGCTATTATCATGGCGAGTCACGGTGAAGGTCTGACCAGGGATTGCGTACACGCCTGCAGACCGGAAGTTGCGTTTACTCTTTAGCTGTAAGGTTTGAGTTGTCGGTGTAATATGGCTGAAATCACTGCGACTGAAGTTACCTAAGTCTGCTTGAGTGGCGTTTACTTTTCGGCTGTTATACACCATATAGTCCGCAAAATAAGCGTGCATGAATGTTTGAGTGTCAGTATGTGGTCCCATGGGGTAGCGGATGTTTTGACGGTAAACATCGGCTAACAATATTAATTGTTTTTCTAGTGTGTAGTTATTCTTTTCAAAGATATCGACATTGTTGATATCTAATTGTTTGATCTTCTCTTTTAGGGCATTGGCTGCGTTAGAAAACTCTGATTTAAACGCGTTACAGTTTGCCGTGCAGCTTGTCAGATCAAAACTGAAACTATTATTGCTCAGCGCAGACACCATCTTATTAACATTATTAATAGGGCTGTTACTTGCTAACATTTGCGGGTAGTTATCCCAGTTTGCAGCGTCATCAGAAAAATAATTACCCGCCCCACCAGGAGACTGCATAGATAGGTTCATTAGGTTGGCAATAGGGTGGCTAAGGCTACTGGTATTCCAGCTGTGTAAATGGATATACAGTAATGCAGCACCTTTAGATTGAGCAGATTGTAGGGTTGATGTTAATGAGGATATAAAGTTCTCAGAAACAGGGCTGCTATAACTTGAGCCCGTAATGATCAAGTCGGCATTGCTAGTACACGTAGATAATTGTGATGTGTCAGAACAATATGTCACATCCCAAAGCGGAAAATGTCGCGCCAGCCAGTTTGTTGTTTTGAGAGCTGTGTTGCTATCCATTAAGCTTAACTTGATTGAGGCAGGCTCAGCTGTTGTGAGGTTATCCCGTTTTAATAACCAACGTAATAAACGTTTAAATTGCGGTGCATAATCAACATAGCCTCCGTTTTCAATGTTACTTATTATGTTGCTACCGAATGCAGCATTCCGTTGGTTGTTTTGCTCGGTGGCTGCGGCCAATACTGTGCCCGCGTTTCCTTGTATCAGTGGATAAGAATCTGCTAGCTGCTGAAATATAAAAAACTGGGAATGTTTGCCTGGCACATAGCTGATAGCCTCTTGAGCATAAATTTGAGTAAAAAAACGTTCTGTAGCTTTTTAAGGTGAGCTGTAGCAGAAATAAGATAGCTAACTTTAGATACTGATAACGCAATTGGTAATACTCCAGAGACTATTTAAATAGACTTAACTGGAAAGGCATGGTGCGCATAAAACAAAAGACAGCAATGGGACTTAATTACTACTGTTGTTCGGTAACCCCGCTGTCATAGATATCCTTAGACCGGTGGCTTTGCGTGCCTAAGTTTTCACTCAGGTTGGCCTTTATCGTTATGTCATGATGCTTTTAATGCTTAGATAAAATTTGTGCGCATAATAATGAAGTACCATGGCTGAATCAATATCTGATCTTATCCAGCTTGTTAAATTGAGACGTTGTTCGTCAGTTAGTGTTCTCAGCAAGTGATTCCTCTTTTACACAAGTGCCTATAGCGTTTATGCTAGCAAGATGACAATCAATTGGAGTTATTGATAATTATGCGTTTTTTAGCCAACCTTTTATTTGCTTTATTATTAATATCTGCATCCAGTGTGTTTGCTGTTGATGCCATAAAGCCTATTAGTTTGATAGGTGATAAAACTCAAGGAAGCTTGATAGTTGGGCAAGTCGCCTCTGGTGCAAAAGTATTTTTGGATGGTGTGCCGTTAAAGGTGGCCGATAATGGGGTTGTGGTGTTTGGCTTTGGTCGTGACGCTGCATTAGATCACTCGCTTACCATTGTTTCTGCAAACGGAGAGAAACATATTGAAACGATTACGTTGATAAAGCGTGATTATAAGGTTCAGCGGGTTAATGGTATCTCTAAAAAAATAATGAATCCCAATAAAAAGAACCAAACCCGCTCAAGTAGTGAAGCAAAAATGGTTCGTAAGGCAAGGGCAACGGACTCAACCCGTCAGGATTTTATGGCGGGTTTTATTCAGCCGGTGCAGGGCCCTGTGACGGGTGTATATGGAAGTCAGCGATTTTACAATGGCCAGCCAAAAAGACCGCACTTTGGGGTCGACTATGCAGCGCCTGTGGGGACGCCGGTGATTGCTCCGGCCTCTGGCGTTGTGACTTTAGCGCATGATGATATGTTTTACTCGGGTGGTACATTGTTGGTTGATCATGGGTTTGGTGTATCGTCTACGTTTATGCACCTTAGTAAAATTCTAGTTAAAGATGGGCAAGAAATTAAGCAGGGTGATGTGATTGCTGAAGTGGGTAAAAGTGGCCGAGCCACGGGGGCGCATCTAGATTGGCGGATAAATTGGTATGAGCATCGGTTAGACCCTCAGCTGGTCATGAACGCTATGCCAAGCAAGGTTGTATTTAAATAACCGTGATTTGAAGCATTTCACGTAACATTAAAAAAGTAAGGTTTACCTTAATAGAGGGAGTCATAGGTAATGACGGATAGTCAGCAAATAGTGTATATCGTAGAAGACGATGAGGCCGTTAGAGACTCATTAGAAATGATGTTAGTTTCAATGGCCTATAAAGTAGAAACGTTTCCTACGGCCAATGCATTTTTAGATAGTTATAACGAGGCAATGGCTGGTTGTATTGTACTTGATATCCGTATGCCTGGTATGGACGGAATGGAGCTTCAAAAAGAACTGAATAATAAAAACTCGATTCTGCCGATCATATTTGTAACTGGGCATGGCGATGTACCTATGGCGGTTGAAGCGATGCAGTTAGGTGCGATCGATTTTATACAAAAGCCTTACCGCGAGCAGGAGTTGTTAGAAAAAATAAAAGCGGCCTTAGAGCTTGATGCAGAGCAGCGAGAATCATTAACTGAGAAAAAAGAGATTATTCGTCGTTTAGAAGAACTCACGCCTCGTGAAAAAGAAATTATGGATATGATGATTGAGGGGCATGCCAATAAGGTTATAGCGATTGATTTGGATATTAGTCAGAGAACCGTTGAAATACATCGTTCTCGTGTTATGCATAAAATGGGTACGCACTCTTTGGCGCACCTCGTTAGAATGGTTTTAATGGTGAAAGAATAGATGGTGTTTTCTGAACCCCGCTCACAGGTTTTATTGGTTGATGATAATCCTCAGAACCTAAAGGTATTGTTCGATACGCTTGAGGGTAGCGACTACCGTTTATTGTTAGCGAACAACGGTAAGAAAGCACTGGCGATTGCTGAAAAGTTAAAGCCAGATTTAATATTACTCGATATTATGATGCCAGAAATGGATGGTTATGAGGTCTGTGATACGCTGAAATCTAACCCATCTCTGAGAGATATTCCTGTTATTTTTCTGTCGGCATTAGATGATGTAGAGTCTAAAGTTAAGGGCTTTGAAAAAGGTGGTATTGATTATATTGCCAAGCCCTTTCAACCTAAAGAAGTGGTGTCGAGGGTTGCGACACAAATAAAGTTGCGTAGGTTAGAGCAGCAACTTAAAGAAAAAAATCGAGAGCTAAGTGCTGATAATATCGAAATGCAGTTGAAGCTTGAGGCGCAGCGCGAGCATTTAGCTCATTTCTCTCGGCTAAGCACGATGGGTGAAATGGCGGCGGGGTTTGCACACGAAGTTAATCAGCCACTTACCGCTATTACCAATTACGCTAGAGTGGCCCTTCGTCTGTTGGGCGAAGACCTTGATGACAATACGGTGGTTAATAAGAAGATGCTGGCCACGACATTGAACAAACTTGAAGCTCAATCACATCGGGCAAGTGACGTCATCCAACGTATTAGAGGGTTCGTAAAAAAACCACAATCAGGTAAAACAATAGTAGATGTTAGGTCTCTGTTATCAGATGTTGTGCAGTTTGCTGAAGTGGATGTAAAGAACAATAAGGGGCAGGTGGTATTGAAGCTGCCTGATGAACTGCCCACAGTAGAAGCTGATGCCATACAGGTTCAGCAAGTGGCGTTAAATCTAATTCGAAATGCACTTGAAGCGACATCTGCTTGCCCTCAAGAGACTGACGGTGCTGGAGACCCTTTGCATGTGTCGGTTAGCGCTTATGCTGATAAACAAATGATATGGGTTGAAGTGAAGGACCAAGGTTGCGGCTTTACCGAAGATGCAGAGCAAAAGCTATTTCACCCTTTTTTCACCACAAAAGGTGATGGAATGGGGATTGGGCTAAGTCTCTGTCAATCTCTCATTCAGGCACAGGGTGGAAAAATAGGGTTTAGGCGAAACCCAGACAAAGGCATAACTTTCTATTTCTCATTACCTATCTGCGCTCGCTGAAATAGCTTTTTTTGTTGCGGTATATAAATAACGCTCTTTGAACGCAGAAGAGCGACTAAGAAACCAGCGAGACAGTAGTGATATAGCAATAAGCGCAAACGCGACCCGAAGCCAAAGCGCACCTGAAATATGAGCGCCCAGTAGCATTACCAGTAGCGTGTCTTCAATGATGCTATGGCAGAGGGCCAATAAGCCCATAGATGTAAATACATCCTGCTTAGCGATATGGCCTGCATTGACTTCTTTGATCAATAAGCCCCCTCCAAACGCAAGCCCTAACGTTATACCGACCATGGTGATAGTGGTGGCTTCTTTGCCTATCTTTAATAATTGTAAGAGCGGCGATAGCAGCCAATTGATTAAGCGTTCAAAGCCAATAATTCGTAGCAGTTTTAATGTGGTTAAGAGTAAGCAAATAACAATAAAGACGGCTAATAGCCCTTGTGCTTGTTCAAACGCCCAGACACCGAGTGATTTTGATGCAACTGTCGTCGCAGTGATGTTCTCCGGTTGCCAGATAAGCTGGTGGGGGTGCTGAAGCCAATCACCCGCACTGTAAATAATATTGAGTAAGAAACCGTAGACTAAGGCTCCACCTATTCTAAGGATTAATGTTACGCCTAGTCGAATGCCTGTTTTTTGTGCAATGCGGGCTTCAACGGGTAAGCCGTGAGCCATCAGCATCATACCGCTCAGTACTGTTATTTGGGCAACGGTTAAACTGTTATCAATGGGTTGAGTGAAAAAAATGAGCATACCCGTGTAGATATTAGTGAGTATGGTGGTTGCCCATACAATACCCATGGATTCAGGCAGGCCTACCCATCCCATTACAGGCTCTAGTATTTGCCCTAAGAGCGTAATACCGCCCACTTCTTCTAATAATTTTATGATGATAAGAGCAGGGATCATGATCTTAAATAGCGTGGTTGAAACCTCGTAGATCTCAATCACTAGCTCGCGTACAATCTGAAATACGGCTTGTTTATTCAGCATAGGGGTCAACTTAGACTCATTTGAATGTTGTCGTCACGACGCAAAAAATGGGATGTTAATAACGTTGTTCAAAATATGCTATAAACTAAGCATTGTATAGTATCGTGTGAATATCTCTAATAATAAGAGTTGTGGTTCGATGATTAGACTTATCTCTATCGTAATATTGGCTTGTATTTCGCTCAGTCTGAAAAGTATGGAGCTGCCAAAAGCTGACCTCGTTTTGGTTAAAAAATCTGAACGGAAGTTAGTGTTGGTTAAGGATGGAGAGGTCTTTCGGCGCTATGATATTGCCCTAGGTGATAGTCCTAAAGGGCATAAGCAATTTGAAGGGGATGAAAAAACACCAGAAGGGACTTACATCTTAGATTGGCGAAACGAAAATAGTAAATTTTACCGTTCAATTCATATATCTTACCCTAATGAACAAGATCAACAGTTTGCACTAGAGCAGGGGCGTGATCCTGGCGGTATGATTATGATTCATGGTCGGCCGAATAAAAAGCGTGACCCTGTCAGTGCATGGATTTTGGATAAAATGGACTGGACTGATGGGTGTATCGCTGTCAAAAATGAAGAAATGGATGAGATTTGGGCGGCTATTGATAACGGAACCCCTATTGAAATTCATCCTTGAATAGAATGAGTTAGAGCGGGAATAAAAAAAGCAGGCCTTAAAGACCTGCAAATGGACTGAATATTTATAATAGGGTTATTTTCCCGCTAAGATGCGGTTTGGTTCGGTTTTTATCTAGCAGTTGAAAGTTAATAGTGTCATTGGCTTTCTGCCAGTTAAATAACACTGAACTAGGCAGAAAAATGGGTAATTTAAAGTTCACATCAACCTTAAATGCCTTATCGCCAAGCGTTTCGGTAAGCGCTGCAATACAGCGTGTTTTAGACCACATGCCATGCACTATTGCTCTATTAAATCCAAATGCTTTGGCAGACCAAGCGAAAAGGTGGATTAGGTTAAAGTCATTTGAAACTTTCGCGTACTGGCGACCGAGCGATGCGGCAAGTTTCCATGACTCGGTATTGTCGTAGTGAGGGAGTGTTTTACGCGTTTTCTGGCTATTTACAGTCTTTTTCTTAGAACGGTGTAGGAATGTTGATGTTTCTTCCCAGACGACTTTCTTGCCTACTGTTACAGTGCTGACAATATCAAACTTGATACCCATATCCGTCTTATGGCTATTGGTAAGTTGGCATTGCATATCAAAGACTTCATTGATGTTGAGCGGCCGATGTTGGGTAATACTATTTTTGTAATGAACAAGGCCAAGTAAAGGGAGTGGGAACTTATTGTTCGTTAGTAGCTTCATATGCAGCGGGAATGCCATGATATGAGGCAGTGTTGATGGTAGGCGAGGTTTTAATTTAAACCCACAAACACGGCTATACTCTTTTAGTAGGGTGGGGTCTGTCTTTATCCCTTTTAGGTCAACTGAAAGCTCAGGGATCGCTATTGTGTCCGATGGCTTTTTGGGCAAAGCTGCTCGCGATAGTAATGCGAATATATTGGGGCTTTCTGATAAATGCATTGTGGTGGTCTGATTCATAGTTTGGCTCATCATCTTGCCTGTCTCGTTTTGATGTAACTTTTAGAACGTGTTCTATCGTTATAAAATGAGTCTAGAGCAATTACAGGTTGCAAGGATTGGCACTGAACACGAATATATGCAGGCATAAAGGTCAATCTATTCACTCTATTACGGCGTGAACATGACAAGATACTGGAGAATTGTGGGAGGGGCAGGTATGCTATCAATTAATGATTTGTTGCCAGTGAAGACTAAACATTCAGGTTCGTTTTAAGATGATGTGGGCGTTGGGTGTATATGGATAGAGTTGAGCGTTTATGAGTGAATTGAAAGATGCGGGAGTCATGATTCGACTGGCTGTTCAGGCAATGGTTAAAGCAGGGGTGGATATCCCTCTTTTGCTGAGTAAATTAGGTATTGATGAGACTTATTTGCAGACAGCTCATTTACGAACACCACATAATGCTCAGCCACTTTTTTGGTCATTACTCGAAGAGCAAACAGGTGACCCCGATATAGGTTTACACCTTGGGGAGCACTTGCCTACATTTAAAGGGCAGGTTATTGAATACTTATTTTTAAGCAGCCCAACCTTTGGTGAAGGCCTGCATCGAGCGTTAAATTACCAACGTCTTATCAGTGATGTCGCCGCGTCTAATTTGGTGGTTGAATCTGACATTTGCTATATTCAACTGATTACAGCATCGGTTGGCTCCAAGTCTATTCGCCATTTCAATGAATGCTTTGCTCAAGCTACGATCGACTTCTTCAAATCTATCACCGATGATGTATTCACGCCTGCGTATTTTGAGTTTGACCATGAAGAGCCGAAAAACGTGGATGAAGTTAAACGGGTGTTGGGCTGTGATGTAAAGTTTGACTGTGCTGAAAATCGCCTATATTTTGATACGGCGATGCTTGAAATACGCTCTCCACATGCAGAGCCGGAGTTGTTGGCACTGCATGAGCAATTTGCCAGTGAACAAGTGGCTCGAATTGCTAAAGAAGATATTGTTGTACAGGTTAATAAAATTATAGCTGAACTGTTAGACTCGGGCGAGGTAACGCTAGAATCGGTTGCCGAGCGAATGGAGATAAAGCCTCGTAGTCTTCGAACAAAACTGTCTGATATTGATACCAACTTTAACCAGATATTGGCTGACTTTAGATATAAACTGTCTCGACGGTTATTGGCTAACACCAACGAGACTATTGATGAAATTGTTTATTTGACGGGATTTTCAGAACCCAGCACGTTTTATCGTGCATTTAAGCGTTGGTCTGGTATGACGCCTATTGAGTATAGAAAAAGTAAACAATAGGTTTCTGAGGGGCAATGACCGATCCAATACTCTACTCACTACAAAACTGCCCCTATGCCATTCGTGCAAGACTCGGCCTATTCCATGCCCGACAACCGTTTAAGTTGCGTGCCGTCGTTCTAAAAAACATCCCTACTGAAATGCTCGCTGCATCTGCAAAGGCGACTGTGCCTGTTTTGGTATTAGGTGACGCGGATAATGGACGGCTTGATGGCGTGAAGGTGATAGATGAGAGTCTGGATATTATGTTCTGGGCGCTTAAAAACAACGACCCGCAGAACTTACTGTATTCTAATAGCCCTAAAGCGGTGGAAGATATTCAGGGGGTAATAGCGCGTAATGATCATGAGTTTATTGCTAATCTAGAAAACTACAAATACTCTAAAAGGTATCATGATTTTGCTCAGCTTTATTATCGTGACCAGTGCGAGCAGTTTGTGGCTGATTTAGAACAAAGATTAAGCAAGCACGACTTTTTTGTAGGTGATCGGCCAAGCGTCGCTGATTATGCGATCTTACCGTTTATTCGCCAGTTTGCCCGTGTTGACCGTAAGTGGTACTTGCAAGCACCTTATCCAAATCTGAGACGCTGGCTTGATTGGCAATTGCAGCAGCCAATGTTTACCAAGGTTATGGCCAAATATCCACCTTGGCTGAACCAAGGTGAAGAATTTTTGCTGGGTACTTAGCTGATAGTGAAATACAGCGCTACAGCCCTTGCTGATATTGCGCGTTTGTTGATAGCTTAACCATCTCGTTTAACTCTGATTGAGCCTCAACGACGCCATTTAAAACCTTCTCGAAGTGCTGAATCAGTTGTGCCTTGTTGAGTTCTTCTTTTGAGCCTGCGCCGATATTCGTTAAATCAATAAAGAACTCATCAAATAAACCCGAGTAATCGTTTACGGCATCTAAATTTAAAAACTGCTCATTGTTATAGATGCTTGGGTAACCCCCTTTTTGTTTATCTACCGCAAACGAAACCCCTTTAACATTAGTAATGGTGGTGGCCTTTTCACACTTCAGCATACAGCCATCTTCAATACTCGGTTTTTTACAGCCTACCGTTTGCTGGAAAAAGCACTGACGACTGGTCATCATTAAAATGGGGTGATAAATGCTGTAAAGCAGTTTGAAGTTTTCTGGGCGGGCAATATTTCTGATCTGCAGTTTGTTGATCTCGTTAGAAATAAACGCCCCTTTACAGTTAAGTTCTTCTTGCAGGGTTAAGAGTGCGTATGAATTGGTGGTATTCAGGAATGGGCCTGCGATCCAATCGATATTCATTTCAAACGCTTTGAAGGCAATACCGGTATTGTTACTGACGATACGTGTTGGCTTAACGTGCTCCAAAAAGCGGATGGCTTCTAAGTAATCTTTACCGATAAGCACCGCAGGGAACCACGGAATCAGGCGAGGGTTTTTCAAGAATAAGTCGATGAACTTATTATCACCGACTTTAAAGCTTTCAGGTAACTTAAAATAAACGTCCGCTTCGGTTATATCGCAAAGAGAAAGGTCTTTCTTATCGGCAATTAATATTGATAGAGTAGGTTGCTCATTGACTTTAGGGTGTTTGTCTAATGCCGGCACTTTAACGGCTTGAATGACTTGGTTAGTGCCATTTAATTGCATAGCCAGTTTGTTTTTGAGTGCGGTTACTTCTTTAAACGGTATGCTCAAATCCTCATCTAGTCTGTCAAAGTTAAATCCTTCAACCGTAACGCTCGCATTCGGAAAACGCTTGAAACGTTTTTCAATTGCGGTGTGATCAAGCGGTGATTTACCGACAGATATTAGGGGTAGATCGGTACTTAAAACCAATGACTTTTGTGGTTGCTTGAACGCAATATCTGTCGAATCGTATAGTCGTGCGGTCACTTTTAAAGGCTTATTAATCTGGCCAGAAAACTCAAGCGTTAAGCGTTGCTTGGCAATGCTCAGATACTTGATTTTTTCGTTTACTAACGTGCCGATTTCTTTTTTCTCAGCAGCAAACTCGTCTTTAACTTCCTGAATCTGAACCACTGATATGGCGTTACTCTTTTCGGTGATGTGGTTAAAACTGTGGTCTTTAGGGTTGTCTATAAACATCGATTTTGTCATATCACCTTTTAGGAATAAATTGGTGAAATCACGGTTAAAGACTTTATAGAGGTTTGAATTATCGTCTAGCAGTTGCCCCGTTTCTACAAATTGGTCAATCTGTTTACGCCAGCTATCAACCACTGTATGTACATAGTTAGCCCCTTTAATACGGCCTTCTATTTTTAACGAGTCTACTTCTGCATCCACCAATTCGGGTAAATCAAAATAGGCAGAATTATCTTTAAGGTTAAGTGGGAATTTATTACCCGTGGCTGTCGGCTCGTACTCGTCACGGCAGGCTTGACTACAGCGACCTCGATTACCTGAATTACCGACACTTACAGAACTGGAGTAACACTGACCAGAAAATGCGATACAAAGCGCGCCATGCACAAAGACTTCGGTTAATACGTTCACGTCATGAGCAACAGCGGTTAAGGTTTTTATTTCTTGAAGGTTGAGTTCGCGAGATAAGTTGACTCGTGATGCGCCAATTTTAGATAAAAAGCGTATTTGGCCTTCATTATGTGTCGTTAACTGAGTAGAGGCGTGAATATCTAACGTCGGGAAGTATTTTTTGACTAGGTTGAACATCCCTAGATCCTGAACAATAATGCCATCAATGCCACTATTGACCAGCTTGTTGAGTAGATTAATCATACTGGTGATCTCATGCTCCAAGATCACAATATTCAGCGTTAGAAAGACTTCACAGCCGTATTCGTGGGCAAGCCTTAAAATGCCACTAAGGTCATCAAATGAAATATTCGCAGCGCGATTACGTGCATTGAACGTGTCTAGGCCGCAATAAACAGCATTTGCACCCGCCACAATCGCCGCTTTAATTGCATCAACATCACCGCCCGGTGCCAGTAACTCTAACTTTCTACTCATGCGTATAACCTGTTTAATCTAATGGCACTCATTCAGGGGGGCGATTTTAACGGTATCTAGTCAGCAATGAAACAGGAAGTGCAATTTGTTAGGCACCCGAGGTTGAAATCTTAATCAGCTAATCACATTCCCGCCCTTGTAGTCTTGATGCAGCGAAGCGGAATCAGGGGTTGGCTCTGCATTCCACCGGAACCTTTCCTTGATTCCAGTCGTGTCTCCTTGCATCACGGCTACGTGTAGGGTGAAAAGTGATATTTTGTCGACAATATATAGTCTTTTGGTTTGACGGTAACTATATATTGCACTATATTGTCGACACTTTAGTTAATCGGCTAATATAGAATTCTATGAGTTATTTCACCGAACAACCCGTTACATCAGCAGATAAAACGTTCTTTCAGCTAAGAAAAGACATCGTTGAGGGTGATATTCAGGCTGGTTCAAAGCTGAGCGAGACTGAATTGTCGACAAAATATGCGGTTAGCCGGTCGGTGATACGCGAAGCAATCAATCGGTTGGTTTCATGTCATATTGTTGAGCGCAAAGCCAACGTCGGGGCGAGAGTGGTTGCGTTAACCGCTGAAGGTATCATCGACCTGTATCAAATCCGAGAGTCATTAGAAGGCATGGCGGCGCGGTTGGCGGCTAAGAATATGACTGATGAAGAGATTGCCGATCTGAATACGCTGTTAAATTCTCACTTCCAAGACGTCAAAAACGACGAGTCTTATTATCAAGAAGCCGGTGACGTTGATTTCCACTATCGAATTATCCTAGGCAGTAAAAATAATCATCTTATATCAATGCTGTTTGATGGTCTTTATCACCTCGTCCGTATGTACCGGGTTCAATTAGGGATGGCGGGGCCACGGGTATCGGCGGCATTTGATGAGCATAAACATATCGTACAAGCCATTTCGAATCGTGATGAGGAGTTAGCCGAGATGCTAATGCGGCGGCATATTACGTATTCACGTAACAATATTGAGCAAAAGTTAATTGGATTGAACAAGAACAGTTAAACGAATCTAATATTAAGGTCACAGGAGATATCAAACATGAGTGCAGGTAAAAAGTTCCGTCAGGCATTGGCTGACCATAAACCATTGCAAATCGTGGGTACTATTAATGCGTACTCTGCCATGATGGCTAAACAAATCGGTCATCAGGCGATTTACTTGTCGGGTGGCGGTGTAGCTAATGCTTCTTATGGTCTGCCAGATTTGGGTATGACGTCTTTGAACGATGTGATTGTTGATGTTCAGCGAATCACAGCAGCCTGTGATTTGCCGTTGTTGGTTGATATCGATACGGGTTGGGGCGGGGCATTCAACATAGCCAAAACTATTCGCGATATGGAGAAAGCAGGCGCGGCGGCGGTTCATATTGAAGATCAGGTCGCTCAAAAGCGATGTGGTCATCGTCCTAATAAAGAGATTGTCAGTGTTGAAGAAATGGTCGACCGTATTAAAGCAGCCGTTGATGCGCGTAGGGACCCTGACTTTTTCATCATGGCACGTACTGATTCATTCGCCCAAGAGGGACTAGAGGCGGCTATCGCTCGGGCAAAAGCGTATGTGGCGGCGGGTGCAGATGGTATTTTTGCAGAGGCAGTGAAAACAGAAGAGCATTATCGTGCGTTTGCTGAGGCATTAGATGTGCCTATTTTGGCGAACATTACCGAGTTTGGCCAGACAGAGCTATGGAACAAAGAGCAGTTAGGCGAGTGGGGTGCCGCGATGGTGCTTTACCCATTGAGTGCATTTAGAGCCATGAACAAAGCGGCAGAAAACGTATATCGATCTATCCTTGAAACAGGTGATCAAAAAGCCGTTGTCGACACCATGCAAACTCGCATGGACCTATATGATTACTTGGGTTATCACGATTACGAACAAAAGCTCGATAAGCTATTCAGTGAAGGCAAAAATAAGTAACGATTAATGAAACTGAGTAAAGGCTTAACAACAGTTAGAACGCTAATAACGAGAATTAAGGGGATATCATGACAGGTAAAAAACTAAGCGGTGCAGGCCTACGGGGCCAAAGCGCAGGCGAAACTAAGTTATGTACAGTCGGTAAGTCAGGGTCTGGTTTAACCTATTGTGGCTACGACGTGGCGGACTTAACAGAAAACGCAACGTTTGAAGAAGTGGCGTACCTTCTATTTAACGGTGAATTACCTAACGTTGATCAATTAGCTGCTTATAAAGCTGAGTTGAAATCAATGCGTGACTTACCTAATGAATTGAAAGATGCGTTAAAGCATATCCCTGCCGATGCTCACCCGATGGATGTGATGCGAACGGGTTGTTCTTTTTTGGGTAACTTAGAGCCAGAAGTCGATTTTACACAGCAAAACAAAGCGGCTAATCGGTTGTTGGCCGCATTCCCCGCCATTATGTGTTACTGGTATCGTTTCAGTCATGAGGGCGTTGAGATTGACTGTAATACCGATGAAGACTCTATGGGGGGACATTTCCTAAAACTTCTTAGCGGTGAAACGCCCTCTGAACTGCATCGTAAAGTGATGGACGTTTCGCTTATTCTTTATGCTGAGCATGAGTTTAACGCCTCTACATTTACTGCGCGTGTATGTGCGTCGACATTGTCTGATATGTTCTCATGCGTGACAGGCGCTATTGGCACATTGCGTGGCCCTTTACATGGTGGTGCTAACGAAGCCGCGATGGACATGATTCAGACGTTTAAATCGCCAGCAGATGCTAAAGAAAAAATGGCGGGTATGTTAGCGCGTAAAGAAAAAATTATGGGGTTTGGGCATGCCATTTACAGCGAATCTGACCCTCGAAATGTGATCATCAAAGCGTGGTCAGAAAAGCTGGCTAAAGAATATGGTGATAGCTCTCTTTATGATATCTCAGTCGCTTGTGAAGAGTTTATGTGGGATACCAAAAAGCTGTTTTGTAACGCGGATTTCTTCCATGCTTCAGCTTATTACTTTATGGGCATTCCAACCAAACTATTTACGCCGATATTTGTGTGCTCACGGGTTACTGGCTGGGCTGCGCATGTGATGGAGCAGCGTGTTAATAATCGCATTATTCGTCCAAGTGCTGATTATATTGGCGCTGAGCCAAGAGCTGTTCAGCCTATTAGCGAGCGATAAACACCAACATATTTTGTGGAAGACGTTATGAACACTTTACATCGTAAACCACTGCCGGACACCTCGTTAGATTATTACGATACCCGAGCAGCGATAGAAGAGATTAAACCAGGTGCTTACGCTAAGTTGCCTTACACATCGCGCGTATTGGCTGAGCAGTTGGTACGTCGTTGTGACCCTGAAACACTGACGGATTCATTAAATCAGATTATTGAGCGTAAGCAAGATCTAGATTTTCCGTGGTATCCCGCACGCGTGGTATGTCACGATATTCTCGGTCAGACTGCATTGGTTGATTTAGCCGGTTTGCGTGATGCTATTGCAGAGCAGGGCGGCGACCCCGCTAAAGTTAACCCTGTGGTGCCAACGCAGTTGATTGTTGACCACTCATTAGCCGTTGAGCATGGTGGCTTTGAGCCTGACGCCTTTGAAAAGAACCGCGCCATTGAAGATCGCCGTAATGAAGATCGTTTTCACTTTATCGAGTGGACAAAAACAGCCTTTGAAAATGTCGATGTCATTCCTGCGGGTAACGGCATCATGCACCAGATTAACCTAGAGAAAATGTCTCCGGTGGTTCAGGCGCGTGATGGAGTGGCGTATCCTGATACGTGTGTCGGCACCGACAGCCACACCCCACATGTTGATGCGTTAGGGGTTATAGCCATTGGCGTGGGGGGGCTTGAGGCGGAAACTGTAATGTTAGGTCGCCCTTCAATGATGCGTTTGCCCGATATTATTGGGGTGAAGTTAACCGGTAAGCGTCAGCCAGGTATTACTGCGACTGATATCGTTTTAGCCATAACCGAGTTTCTGCGTAATCAAAAAGTGGTTTCGTCGTATTTGGAGTTTTTCGGCGAAGGTGCCGCGGCGTTAACCATTGGAGATCGTGCCACTATCTCTAATATGACACCTGAGTTTGGTGCCTCGGCGGGTATGTTCTATATCGATGAACAGACGATTGATTATCTTAAGTTAACAGGGCGCGAGCCTGAGCAAGTTAAGTTAGTTGAAGCCTACGCAAAAGAAACCGGCCTTTGGGCTGATGATCTAAAAGAAGCAGAATACGAACGCGTATTAACGTTTGATCTGTCATCTGTTTGCCGAAACATGGCGGGGCCTTCTAACCCACATCGACGTCTACCCACCGCAGACCTCGCGTCTCGTGGTGTGGCAGGCGCGTGGGAAGAGAAGCAAGGCGAAATGCCTGATGGCGCGGTTATTATCGCCGCAATCACCAGTTGTACCAACACCAGTAACCCGCGCAATGTTGTTGCAGCAGGGTTAATTGCACGTAAAGCGAATGAGCTAGGGTTGGTTCGTAAACCTTGGGTTAAATCATCATTCGCGCCAGGCTCGAAAGTGGCCAAACTTTACCTAGAAGAAGCCGGCTTACTGACTGAAATGGAGAAGTTGGGCTTCGGTATTGTGGCGTATGCCTGTACTACTTGTAATGGTATGAGTGGTGCACTAGACCCTAAAATTCAGCAAGAAATCATTGACCGTGACTTGTACGCGACAGCCGTATTATCAGGTAACCGAAATTTCGATGGTCGTATTCATCCTTATGCAAAACAAGCGTTCTTGGCCTCACCGCCATTAGTTGTCGCGTATGCGATTGCCGGTACGATTCGTTTTGATATCGAAAAAGATATTCTGGGCACTGATAAAGACGGTAATCAGATAACCTTAAAAGATATCTGGCCAAGCGATGAAGAAATCGATGAGATTGTTGCCACGTGCGTGAAGCCTGAGCAGTTTAATCAGATATATATACCGATGTTCGATATGGATAAAGGTGAGCAAGCCGAGAGTCCATTATACGAATGGCGTCCTCAGAGCACCTATATTCGTCGTCCTCCTTATTGGGAAGGCGCTTTAGCGGGTGAGCGCACCATGAAGGGGATGCGCCCTCTTGCGGTGTTAGGCGATAACATCACCACCGATCATCTATCACCTTCAAACGCGATCATGCTAGAAAGTGCTGCGGGTGCTTACCTTCATAAGATGGGGCTACCAGAAGAAGATTTTAACTCCTACGCGACTCACCGTGGTGACCACCTAACGGCACAGCGCGCGACATTTGCCAACCCTAAGTTGCTAAACGAAATGTGCCTTGATGAACATGGTGCAGTGAAGCAAGGCTCGTTAGCGCGTATTGAGCCAGAAGGGAAAGAAAGCCGCATGTGGGAAGCCATAGAAACCTACATGGAGCGCAAGCAACCGCTTATTATTGTAGCGGGTGCAGATTACGGCCAGGGTTCGTCTCGTGACTGGGCTGCCAAAGGCGTTCGCTTAGCGGGTGTTGAGGTCATTGTGGCTGAAGGGTTTGAACGTATTCACCGGACTAACTTAGTGGGTATGGGGGTTTTGCCGGTTGAGTTTAAAGCAGGCGAGAACCGTAAAACCTATGGTATTGATGGGACTGAAACCTTTGATGTTATTGGAGAGCCAACGCCTCGTAATACGTTAACCTTAGTGATTAATCGTAAAAATGGCGAGCGAGTTGAAGTGCCGGTTACATGCCGTCTTGATACTGCAGAAGAGGTTTATGTGTATGAAGCAGGTGGTGTATTGCAACGGTTTGCTCAGGACTTTTTAGAGTCTACGGTTTAAGCAAGCTTATTTCTGACCCCCTATGGATTCCCGCCTGCGCGGGAATCCATGGCTTTTATTCTTCATAGGGTAACACTATGTCCAACATCCCTCAGATCAAAATACCCGCCACCTACATACGCGGCGGTACCAGCAAAGGTGTATTTTTTAGACAGCAAGACCTACCCGAAGCCGCACAAGTGCCCGGTGCCGCACGCGACGCACTATTATTGCGTGTTATCGGCAGCCCAGACCCCTACGGCAAGCAAACCGATGGCATGGGTGGTGCAACCTCAAGTACCAGTAAAACGGTTATTCTGTCAAAAAGCAGTCAACCCGATCATGATGTTGATTATCTTTTTGGTCAGATCTCTATCGATAAACCATTTGTCGACTGGAGCGGCAACTGCGGTAACTTATCAGCCGCGGTAGGCTCGTTCGCAGTCAGTGGTGGCTTAGTTGAAGCAAGCCGAATCCCTCAAAATGGCACCGTTGTTGTTCGTATATGGCAGGCTAATATATCTAAAACCATTATCGCCCATGTACCGATTACTAATGGAGAAGTACAAGAGACAGGCGATTTTGAGCTTGATGGAGTGACCTTTCCCGCAGCAGAAGTACAAGTGGAATTTATGGACCCCGCAGATGGAGAGGGTGCAATGTTCCCAACCGGCAACTTAGTCGATGATCTAGACGTTCCGGGTGTAGGCACACTCAAAGTGACTATGATCAATGCGGGTATCCCAACCATCTTCGTCAATGCAGAGGCTATTGGTTACACTGGCACAGAATTGCAAGACGCCATTAATAACGATGACAAAGCACTCGCCATGTTCGAAACCATTCGTGCTCACGGTGCTGTTCGTATGGGGTTGATTGACAATATAGAAGAAGCGGCACAACGCCAACATACCCCAAAAATCGCATTTTTAGCGCCTCCAGCCGAGTACACTTCTTCAAGCGGTAAGCAAGTTACGACGGATGATATTGATTTATTAGTCCGCGCGCTTTCAATGGGTAAGTTACATCACGCGATGATGGGTACTGCAGCGGTTGCAATAGGCACTGCCGCAGCAATACCGGGTACGCTGGTCAATCTCGCTGCAGGTGGCGGTGAACGCACAGCAGTACGCTTTGGTCATCCTTCAGGGACACTGCGTGTCGGTGCAGAAGCGACTGAGAATAATGGCGAATGGAGTGTTGTGAAAGCCGTAATGAGCCGAAGTGCTCGAGTGTTAATGGAAGGGTGGGTTCGTGTACCTGGTGACTCTTTTTAACGCATTAAATATAAAGATTGCAAGCCGCTTTTTATGGGTATATAAAGCGATTTAACAGATTGCTGTTATCTTGCTAAGGAATAACTCAATGACCGACGATATTTTAATTGATGACCCAGAACATACGCTTAAACTTCGACATCTGAAAATTGACGATTTTTCCGATTTGAAGACCCTGATGGATCGGGTTTATCCTGGTTTAGGCGGTAGCTGGCCCGAGAAAAAGTTCAAATCTCAATTAAACGTTTTTCCTGATGGGCAGATTTGTATCGAAGACCACGGTGTCGTGGTGGCTGCGGCGTTTACCGTTATTGTTGATTACGATAAATTTGGCGATCAGCATACCTATGATGAAATAACCGGCAATGCCTATTTGACTACCCATGACCCTTTAGGGGATGTGTTATACGGTGTGGATATTTTTGTTTCGCCAGATTATCGCGGAATGCGGTTGGGTCGCCGCTTGTATGAGGCGCGAAAAGAATTGTGTCAGAACCTAAATCTGAAAGCTATTATCGCGGGTGGACGAATTCCGAATTATAAAAATCATGCAGATACATTGACTCCTCAGGCGTATATCGAGCAAGTAAAAAGAAAAGATATTTATGACCCGATATTAACGTTTCAACTGTCTAATGAGTTTGATGTGAAGCGCGTTATTAAGGGGTACTTGCCCGAAGACAAAGAGTCGCATGGATACGCTACGTTATTAGAGTGGTGTAACCTGTACTATGACCCTGAAAAGTCTCCTCTAATAGGCGCAGCGCGAACGACGGCTCGTATTGGTTGTATCCAGTGGCAAATGCGAACCTTTAATTCTGTTGAAGAGCTTATTCAGCAGGTTGAGTTCTTCATTGATGCATTATCTGATTATCAGTGTGATATGGCGCTTTTTCCTGAGTTTTTTAACGCACCGTTAATGGGGATCGATAATCACCAAAGCTCGATTGATTCTATAAAAGCCTTGGCAGAGTACAGTGTTGAAATTGTGGAAGCGATTTCTAAGTTAGCGGTTTCATATAACATTAATATTATTGCAGGCTCGATTCCGATCATAGAAGATGACGAGTTATTAAATATAGCGTACTTATGTCGTCGTGACGGGACAGTTGATTCTCAGTATAAGCTTCACCCTACGCCTTATGAAAAGCGTGCTTGGATTATGCAGGGTGGCAATGATCTTAAAGTGTTTGATACTGACTTCGGTAAAATAGGCATATTGATTTGTTACGATGTGGAGTTCCCAGAGTTGGCGCGTCTTCAGTCAGAGCAAGGTATGCAGATCCTTTTCGTCCCATTTTGGACGGATACTAAGAATGGTTATCTTAGAGTACGGTGTTGTGCTCAGGCGCGTGCCATTGAAAATGAGTGTTATGTTGCTATAGCAGGTAGTGTGGGTAACTTGCCTAAAGTGGATGGGGCTGATATTCAGTATGCACAGTCAGCGGTATTCTCACCATCGGACTTTTCGTTCCCTCATGATGCTATTATGGCCGAGACGACGCCAAATACAGAAATGACGTTAATTGTAGATTTAGATTTAGAGATCTTGAATAAATTAAAGAATGAAGGATCTGTAAGGAATTTTCTTGATCGAAGAAGGGATCTGTACAAAATAGATTGGCTAGGTAAATAGAACGTAAGAATGTTCGTGGGTTAAACATACATCGCGACCCGTAGATCGCGATGTATGTTTGAACTAAATATTAAGCAGTGGCTGCTTCAGCCTTTTCTACTAAATCTTTAGCTACTTTAGTTGTTTTCTTCTTAGCGGTAGTCGCTTTCTTCTTAGCAGTGGTAGCTGCTTTCTTAGCTGTTGTTTTAGCCGCAGTTTTTGCCTTAGCTGTCTTTGTTTCTGGCTTTTCAAACTTAAGAATGATTTCGCCAGCTTTTTCGCCGATAAGCTTGTTTACTTCACGTGCTTTGTTAACCGCTAGGTCTGCAACTTCGTCGTGCTTGCTTTTAACAGCATCAACGTTAGTGAGCTTTTCTACGTAAGTGAACGTCGTTGCAGCAAGCTCTTTGTATTGTTCTTCAACAGTTGCGATTGCTTTTTCAACTACGTCTTGAACTTGCTCTTGGTAAGATTTGATTGTACGCATTGGTAAATCCTCATAATGAATGGTTGTAAGCGTTAAATGGCCTACAGGAATAAGCTTAAGGAGGATGTTACGGGATTAAATTAGAGTGTTCATACTAGGAAAGAGAATTTCTTAAATTAATCGCAGCCACTATTGAGTCTGTCAGCGCTAATACTGTGACCTGGCCCACATTGTGAGGCTGAAAAAAGTACAAAGAGAATCTGTTTATTATTTGACCATATGTGATTTAGTTCACATACTGAGATGGTTGGAAAAATAGAATAAAAATTGATCAATTGGTGAGGGCAATAATAAATCGGTTGATTAAACCTTACAAAGATAACAAAAATAATACTGTATTCTTCAAGGAGAATAATATGAAAGGTCTGAATAAAGTTGTATTAGTATCTGCAATCACTGCATTATCAAGTAGTGCGCACGCAGAGCTAACTGTGTTGGACGATACACAGATGGGACAAATGACGGGGCAGTCTGGTTTGTCTATCGACTTAGAAGCGCACGTATCTATTGGTGAAGTCGCTTATAAAGATGGCGGTTTCATCACAATGGAAGGCATCAAGTTAGGCGGTGCCGGAATCGTGGGGGTTCCGGGCGCAGGAACAGCCTTAGATAACATTACTATTGAAATCGATGTTGCGGATGCCGGTGGTACTGGTGTTTCAGCTAACTACGGTATTGCGGGTATTGTTAACCAGTTGGTTGCTGACTTTGATGCGGGAGAAGGAACTACCGGTTCAACAGTTGCGGATGTGGTTGCTGCATTGCAAGCGAGCCCACAAGTAGCGTTAAACGCACAAACAATTTCCGTACTTATGGCTCACCAAGCGATTACTGGCGCAGGTGGGTCAAATGAAGTGTCTTCAATAGCGTCTTTACTGGAGTCTTCTTTAGGTGCTGGTGATGGCGTAATTGAAGATGGTGACTTGGTTATACATGTTACAGGCACAGACACTTGGGACGAAACGCTTGCGATGAAGAGCGGCGTCGACTTTGGTTTGCAGGTGGGGAAAGTTGCCCTTCGTACGTCTAGCTATGCAGTAGGTACTGGCGGTGCTGCTAATACGGTGTTGGTGTCTGGGATCAATATGGCAGGTAAGCTAGGACCGGTTGATATTATTATTGATGAAAGTACATCAAAGCTTGCGATAAATGCCTACTTTGCTGTTGCTGGGGGGAATAATATAGATGGTGGATCATTAGGCGCTAGTGAATTAAATGCAATGACGTTTGATTTCATGGGTGTTTCCATCGGTCGATTTGCGATGAACAACTCTCGTGGCGCAAATGCAGGTGCTAACCTTGGCTTTGCACATGCGGCTGCCGTCGTTTCTGCAAGTTCAAAAGGCTTGTTGATCGATGTTAAAGATTTTTCGGCTGATATGGACATGCAAGGCATCACTATTGGTGCTAACTCAATCGGTGATATGTATATTTCTGATCTCGAAGTTACTGCGACTATGGATGTTTACGGGCATTAATCAGCACGTATCTCCCCCCTATCTAGGTTAGTAAAACGAATAAAGGCCCTTAAAAGGGCCTTTATTCGTTAAGATTACCAATGGTTAGACCAAACCTTACTTACCAATCAAGCTTTGACCACAAACTCTTAAAATATTGCCATTAACACCCTGAGATGCTGGGCTAGAAAAGAAGGCGATGGCTTCTGCCACATCTTCAGGTTGGCCCCCCTGATTAAGAGAGTTCATTCGTCTACCTGCTTCTCTGATAACAAACGGTATGGCTGCGGTCATTTGGGTTTCAATAAAGCCAGGCGCAACGGCGTTGATGGTCACGCCACCTTTTAATTGCTTGCTTAGTGATTCAACGTAACCAATAACACCTGATTTTGATGCGGCATAATTACTTTGGCCTACGTTACCTGCGATACCACTAATGGAGGATACACAAACAATACGCGCGTTCTTGTTGAATACTTCATCAGCAAATAATGCATCGTTGATGCGCTCTTCAGAAGATAGATTAATGTCGATGAGTAGATCCCAGAAATGCTCTGGCATTCTGCCTAATGTCTTATCGCGAGTAATACCGGCGTTATGAACAATAATATCGAGCCCATCAAATTCTTTTTGGAAGTGTGCTGAAATAATTTGTGGAGCATCTGTTGCGGTTATGTCCAACGCGAGTGCGGTGCCACCGATACTAGCGGCAACTGACTCAAGCGCATCTTTTGCCTGAGGGACATCAAGGCACACGACTTGTGCGCCATCTCGTGCCAGTGTTTTAGCAATGGCTTCGCCGATGCCACGTGAAGCGCCGGTCACTAATGCGACTTTATCTTTTAATGGTGTATTCCAGTCAAATGCTGCTTTTGACTTAGTGGCTTTAGATACTGATAAGGTTTGACCCGATACGTAAGCCGAACGAGCAGATAGGCAAAAACGAAGAGGGGATTCAATATGGCTTTCTGCCCCTTTTGTTGTGTAAATCACCTGTGCGGTGATGCCTTTTTTGCCTGTTTCTTTTGCCACGCTACGAATAAAACCTTCTAATGCTTTTTGCGATGCCGCCATCGCGGGGGTTGTGCAGGCTGAAGGTTCAATACCCACGATAACGATCCGTCCACACTTGGCAACGTTGCGAATGATTGGGTGAAAAAACGTATAAACAGCTTTTAAGTCTTCAGTGGTGGTAATGCCGGTAGCATCAAACACGAGTGCTTTAAAGCGTCTTTTTGCATCAATCGCATCAGCTTTTATGGCTGATACCTTCGTTTTAGATTTGATGTCTTTCGCAGCGATTAACGAGGTTGTATCGAGTGCGAATAAGCTGGCAGTACTAGCGCCTAGTACCCCGCAGATAGTTTCTAATGCAGTGCCACCAGGTGCGCCGCTAATGAGTGCTTCACCTTCGAGAAATGGCGCATTAGACCGACTATGTCTTTCCAGAATGACAGGAGCAGGTAGATTAAGCGCACTGACAACAGAGCGGCCTACTGGAGAATTTGAAACCTTATGATATAAGTCGGACATGATGTATCCCTTAAGTTAAATGCGATATGACGGCCCCTAAATCAAATTTAATACTGATTCAGGATCGAAAAAATTGAATTTGTGCTTCCATTGTGCCGCCTATCTAATCAAAATAAAACAGTTGTTTGATTGACCAACTGCAAACTGCTTATTGTCAGTTGCGCCAATGCCAAAGATCTAAACAGATGTAGAGTGTCTATCGATTTACCATTGTGATAACGCTAAGGATTAAACGACTAATACCTCAGCGTCACATTTTATTTGTAATAAGGATTATTTTAATGACTGCGCAAACCATACGTAAAGTCGCCATTATTGGCGGAAACCGAATTCCTTTTGCTCGCTCCAATACTGTTTATTCAAAGTTAGGCAACCAAGAGCTTCTTACTGCTGCATTACGTGGTTTGGTTGATCGTTATAACTTGCAAGGTGTAAGGCTTGGAGAAGTAGCAGCAGGCGCGGTTGTTAAGCATTCAAGAGATTTTAACTTAGCGCGTGAATGTACGCTAAGCTCAGGTTTGTCGCCTGAGACGCCTGCATACGATGTTCAGCAAGCCTGTGGAACGGGCCTAGAAGCAGCCGTATTAGTGGCTAATAAAATTGCTTTAGGCCAGATTGACTGCGGTATTGCGGGTGGTTCAGATACAACATCAGATGCGCCTATCGTATTAAGTGACGGGTTACGTGAAATATTACTAGATCTAAATCGTGCCAAAACCAATGGCGATCGTTTAAAAATCATTTCGCGCTTCCGTCCAAGCTTTTTAGCACCATTAGTACCAGAGAACGGTGAGCCACGCACGGGTTTATCTATGGGTGATCATTGCCAGATTACTGCTCATGAGTGGCAGGTACCGCGCGCAGAGCAAGATGAATTGGCTTGGAATAGCCACCAAAATCTAAACAAAGCCTACGAAGAAGGTTTCTTCGATGATTTGATTACGCCTCTTGCGGGTCTTGAAAAAGATAACGTCTTGCGTGCAGATACCACGTTAGAAAAGCTTGCATCATTAAAGCCTTGTTTTGACCGTGAGAAAGGTACAATGACGGCAGGCAATAGCACCAACTTAACAGATGGCGCTTCATGTGTTTTGCTAGCAAGTGAAGAGTGGGCGAAAGAGCGTGGACTGCCTATTCGCGCTTATCTAACATTCTCTGAAGTTGCAGCTGTTGACTTTGTTGATAAGAAAGAAGGCTTGTTGATGGCTCCGGCTTATGCGGTTCCTAGAATGCTTGAAAGAGCAGGGCTTACATTGCAAGATTTTGATTTCTATGAGATCCATGAAGCGTTCGCAGCACAAGTGTTGTCGACGTTAAAGGCATGGGAAGATGAAAGCTTCTGTAAAGAAAGGTTAGGCCTTAAAAAAGCGTTAGGCGCAATTGATCGTAGTAAAATGAACGTAAAAGGTAGCAGTTTGGCGACTGGTCACCCTTTTGCAGCAACCGGTGGGCGTATTATTTCTACCCTTGCAAAGCTGCTTGAGGAGAAAGGTTCTGGTCGCGGCTTGATTTCTATCTGCGCTGCTGGCGGTCAAGGTATTACCGCTATCATTGAGCGATAAATTAGCAATGTAGTCTGATAGCTCAGGCAACTACACCCTATATTTAATATAGGGTGTATCTTTATTATGAACTATTATTCCCTATGAGGCGTTTGTCCAATTAGGAGTAAGGTCATGGCATCAATAGATGAATTAGCAGCAAGCGTTAGAGCTTGCACCATCTGCAAAGAATACCTCCCTTTAGGCCCTCGGCCCATTATCCAGCTATCTGCAGAGTCTCGTATCCTTATTGCAGGCCAAGCACCCGGTAAAAAGGTTCACGAAACAGGCGTGCCATTTGATGATGCAAGCGGAAAACGGTTGCGGGAATGGTTAGGGGTTTCAAGTGATACGTTTTATGACGAAAAACAGTTTGCAATCTTACCAATGGGATTTTGTTACCCCGGTACAGGTAAGTCGGGAGACTTAGCACCTCGCCCAGAGTGTGCTGAAAAGTGGCGGGAAACATTACTTTCGTCTTTAAAAAATATTCAGTTAACGTTGGTGATAGGGCAGTATGCGATGGCTTACCATCTTCCGAATGAAGGTAAAAAGTTAACGGATACGGTCGAAAATTGGCAGGCATATTGGCCAAATATAGTCCCTCTTCCTCATCCAAGCCCTAGAAATAACATTTGGCTAAAGCGTAATCCATGGTTTCAACGAGAGTTACTACCTATGTTACATAAGAGGGTATCTGATGTGCTTTCAATGAGTCTTTAATGAGTCTACATTAGATGCAATTCACGAATCGTTATTAAATTCTCTTATTAGCGCTCATCTTTGCTATAGTTCAGAATAAGAATCCTCCGTAACTTACTGACATTTAATACAAGCTAATATTATTATGCAGCCAGATTTACCAGAATCTTTCGATCAAAACCACTCAGTTTCACGCGCCGAACCTGAGTTCTCACGAGATAGCCAATATTACGCACAACAATTGATAGATGTATTGCAAAAACGTAATCGGTTCATGAGCGGGATGTTAGCGCTGATGTTAATCGTCACGATTGCAGCGGCATTTAGTGCGTTTAAGTTTTACCTAGATTATCAGGCTGCGGTTCAAAATTTGAGTAATGTGCAGAGTGAAGAGGGGGAATTACAGCTAACAGCTGAAACACTTCAACAGCAGTTGGCTGCATTACAATTAAAGTATGATGAATTAACCGAGACGGCTACGCTTGCGCAGGAACAGTTGGTGGCGTCTTCATCTAAATTAGAAACAACCGATCAAATGGTTGAGGCGCTTAAAACTAACCTCGATTTAGTTAAGGCTCAAAATGAGCAACTTCAACACGAAAATGTCATTATTCGCTCAGCCCTTGATACAACAGCCTCAGGAAAAGAAACAACGCTTGCTTTAATAGATGAAAAAGAAAAGGCGATGAAAAAACAGATGGCGCAGTTGAAGCTTAATCAGGAACAAAATGCCCAGTTGAAAAATGAAGTCGCTAACCGGACAAACGCCTTTGAAGCACTGACTAAACGTTATCAAAATATCAAAGGGGATATTTTTTCATTAGAGCAAACACTCAACCAATCTAATGAACAGCTGGTTAATAAGAATAAAGAATTAAAGCGGCTTAAGGCGCTAACTGTGGAACAAAAAAATGAAATTAACCGACTAAAACAAGCGTATGAGTCCTTAACTTCTAGCCTTAAAAGTGCTACTCAGCCAGTGACTTCGCCCGATGTTTCACCTAGTGCACCGGCGGCCTCGAATACCTCAGTCAGTCCAAAAGCAGCGGCTACACCAAAAGCAGCGGCTACACCAAAAGCAATGGCCACAGCCAAAACAACGATATCACCTAATACCGTAATATCGCCGAATGCTATAGCGCCTAATGATGACGATGCTGATGAGAAGAAACGAAAAGTGGCGCCATTAACAACTGGGGATAGCAATACGCTTGATGTTCCAGATCAGATTATTCTTGACCTTAATTAACACCAACCTAAATGAGAGCATTGGAGTATGAACGTGGCCAAAACAGTATTGATTACAGGTGCAAGCTCGGGTATTGGTGAAGGCATGGCAAAAGAGTTTGCCAAAAGGGGGTATAACCTTGTATTAGCTGCACGCCGAAAAGAGTCGATTGATCAGCTATCAGCAACGATTACTAAGCACTATCCGGCATTGGTTATAGAGACTGTTAAGCTAGATGTAACCGATGTCGCTGCTGTACAAAAGGTTATTCCAGCATTAGCTAAGTTGATGGGGACGATTGATATTGTGGTTGCTAATGCGGGTGTTGGCGGCGGTGGTGAAATCGGCAGTGATCGATTTAGTGAAGATGCTGCTATTATTCAAACTAATATTTTAGGTGCGATGGCAACAATTGATGCAGCGGTTAAACTCTTTAAACAGCAGGGCAGCGGTCAAATTGTAGGTATTGCGTCTGTGGCTGCATTCAGAGGGTTGCCGGGAGCCAGTGTTTACTGTGCATCTAAAGCGGCCATTTCGACTTATATGGATGCCTTGCAGCTTGAACTTCATAAGTCGCCTATTGATGTGACTTGCCTTTACCCTGGCTATATTGATACCCCGATTAATAATAAGATGAAGAGTCGGCCGTTTTTAATTGACGTGGAGAAGGGATCACAAATTCTGGTTGAGCTTATTGAGAAAAAAGTGAAAAAATCGACCGTACCTGTTTACCCTTGGAATGTTGTTGGACGACTTTTAAAGGTATTACCTCAATTTATGTTGGCGGGGCGTGTTTAGTGCCGGTTATATTTATTCAAAAACGTCATGAAGGATGCGTCGGGTCTTGACGGGCTTACTAAAAACCCTTGTATATATTCGCAACTACAATGTTGAAGAAACAAGCGTTGCTCCTGATTCTCGACACCTTCTGCAATCACCTTAAGTTTTAGGCTTTGAGCCAGTGAGATAATAGCAAGTGTGATTGCAGTATCATTGGTATCGTGCACGATATCATCAATAAATGAGCGGTCAATTTTTAGGTTATCGACAGGCAGCTTACTCAAGTACGAGAGCGAAGAGTAACCCGTGCCAAAATCATCAATAGAGACTCGTGAACCTAGCTGTTTGAGCGCGTTAAGCGTCTGAATACAGCGCTCCATTTCATTCATTAGTGTATTTTCAGTGACTTCGAAGCAGATGGATTTTGCGGGCACCTGATATTGATGCAGAAACCCTTTTATGTTCTCTAATAAAAATTTCTGCTTTAAAATAACGGGGGATAAATTCAGGGCTACAGAGAAGTCATCATTAAATTGGTGGCGTGATTTGGATACAAAACGACAAACTGATTCGATGACAAATAAGCTAAGAGGGAAAATAAGCCCGGTACTTTCAGCGATAGGGATAAACTCAGCAGGGGATACTTTGCCCAGCTCTGGGTGATTCCATCTTATTAATGCTTCTGCTCCGACAATTTGGTCAGTTTTCAAGTCTACGACAGGTTGATACTCAACATGAAGCTGGTTTTCTTTAAGTGCGTATCTTAATGCATTCGCTAATGTATGTTTTCTTGCAACAACGGCGTTGATTCGCTCTTCGTAAAAATAGTACGCATTTTTACCTCTGCTTTTTGCTTGGTACATCGCGCTATCAGCCGCTTTTAATAGTTCTACTGATGTTTTTGCATCGTCTGGGTAAACCGCAATACCAATGCTAGCAGACGCGGTGACGATGTTATCCATAATGCTAAATTCTCGTGCAACCGCCGTTATACATTTATCTGCGACTTTGGCGAGGTCTGTTTTTGAATCAAAATCGGTGAGTAAAACGACAAACTCATCACCGCCTAGGCGAGCTAATGTGTCGCCCTCTCGAAGGGCTTTTTCGAGGTTTTTGCTCACCTCTATCAATAAAATATCCCCTGCGTTATGCCCGAGAAAATCATTAACGTCTTTAAAATTATCGAGATCAATAAACATTAATGCCACCTTGTGATCTCGCCGGCCCTCTTTTGCAATTGCTTGGGTTAAACGATCGAGACAGAGTGCGCGATTCGGGAGCCGAGTGAGTGAATCGTAGTTGGCTAGAACATGCATTTCTTTGATTGCATTATTTCGTTCAATTAGGCGCTGCTCCATCGCTTCGAGCATCTGATTAAATGAGTGACTGAGACTACCAATTTCATCTTGTGTTCTTACGGGGACTCGAAAGTCATAACTTTCGGCATTGCATACTTGTTTAGTCGCCGCCTCAAGTTCCACTATTGGGCTAGAGATAAACCTTTGTAAGTGTTTGGCAAGAAAATAACTTAGGGCAATAGAGAGCAATGTAAAAACCAACGCCCAATAAACAAATGCTTGAACGCCTTGGTAGAATGGCGCTGTTGAAATTTTAAAGACCACAACGCCCATCTCTTCACCTGCAACATCAAGCATGGGGTGAGTGATCCAAAGCCACTGGTTTTGCCATAAACTGCCTGATTGTTGGCAGACGCTTGAATCGTTGATCTCACCGCCTCCTGCGTCTACTTGAATAATTTGAGGAGGGTCAAAGTCGCAAATTGCACTCGTGTGCGCAGTTGGAATGAGGACGTCATCTAGAATACGTTTTAGGTCGTCATGAAAATTAAGCGCAACAGGAACTTGACTATAACTAGCCACCAACCGAGCTTCTTTTTCAACACTTTCGATTAGATTACTTTTGTTTTCGTTATAGTACGATAACGTAATGCCGGCAAAACCGAACATCAACGTAACCGTTGTGACCAAGGTCATAATAAGTGTTAACTTGTTTTTTATGGACAGTTTTCTAAACATCACTTATTTACTTCACTATTTTTGCGTAACGAAAGAGTTGGGGGCTAACTTCAAAACCTGCGCTGTCTAAAGTCTGCTTATTTAGTTCAAATGCGATATTTTCGCCCCGCTCAAAAAAATTAATATGGATACCTTTCTCGCCAAAACCTGTGTTCGAACTAATGGTCAATACGCCTAATGCTTGTGCGTTTTCAAGGAGAGGTTGAATAGAGTCGTCTGAGAATTCACCTATATAGGCAAGGTCACAATCGCTTAAATCTGGAGAGTCTATATTGGTGATAGTGGTGGTTTTACCTTTGATGGTCTTACCCGAAAAGATATCTTCAAGTTGGGGTAATAGGTCGCTGGATTTGTAAATGCAAATCTTAAATTGGCTACCTGAAACCCATTCATGACTTTTTGGCCAATTGATTAAGTGAGTGAAGTTTTTGATTAAGGCGGCTTGAACATTAATGGGCGTGACGGCAGATTTAGCAAAGGTAAACGAACTGCATATTATGACCCCAGCAATCGCTATGAGTCCGTGCTGTCTAAAACTAAGGGTGCGATTAAGTATCATCTTTATCATCCTTAGGCCTTTATCATCACCAACTTTAGGTGATTTGCCGCTGGATGTAATGGAAAAAACCATTCAATAATGTTGGCATTGCTTCTATATCCTCTTTAATTGATTGGCGGCTAAAGTAATAGACCGCACGCTTTCCATGATACTCGGTGAGCTCGCTGACTTGATTAAATCGCACCCCTAGCATCGATAGACTTTTGACTAAACGTGGTTCTGTAGCGACAAAAATTTGCTTTTTTTGACCTGATAAAAATAGTGCGCCTGCGGCTAGGTATAAGCTAGGCGCTATATAAGGAAATCGTCTAGTTTGCTCGATCTCTTCATTGCTCACTTTGAGGTTGCCGGTTAACCCGTCTTTGGATGACTTTTCCCCAGGGCGGCGTCTAAACTCAGAAACCACGGCGACTCTTGATATTTCACAAATCTCGGTAGGATTAATCGTACTAGGGTCTATTTGATCGCGGTAAAGTGAGTTGGCGCAGTGGGTGATGAAAGGGAGTTCCATTCTCTTGTCAGCTTCGGGCAGTGAAATAACCCGAATACATCCGACCTTTTTGCCAGATTCCTTATGAGTGAGTAAGCAGTGACTGGAATAACGATCAAATTCATCTCGTTCTTGGCCATGGTGGCTTGGCAAGTCAAAACCAAATTCTTTACAGTAGACGCCGTAGCGTATTCGATAGACATCTCTTAGCGTTTCTGGGCTTTCTGCACGCTGAATATCAAAGTATTGCTTAAACCCTTGTATTAGAACGTTGTTTGAATCGTTACGCTGGATAGCTAAACCCATAAGTCTGTCTCCATGTTCGATGGGGCTGATGTTATGTTTTTTCAAACCTGTTGTTTAAGGTTTACTGTTGACGTTAATTAGTGCTTGTAACGCACGGTCATAGCAGCGTCGAATTCAATATCCGGTACCCCGTTGTAGCTATTTGCAAGAGATGGCAAGACATTATCTCTATCAAATATATTTCTTAAAGCTAAGCCAATCTCCCAGTCCTCTTTAAACGTTTTATTAATGGTTAGATCTGTTCTGAAATAGGCAGGGGCGTCGGTTTTCGAAAAAGGAGGAAGCGCCTGATCGCCGGTATAAACATTGTCGTGATAGCGATTAGAAACAAATAGTTCGACTTGTTGAGCAGGCCAGCTGTAGCCAACACCAAAATTCACGATCAATTTAGGAAAGACGCTGTTCCACTGGTTAGTCTCTTTGTTTTCACTATAAACATATGAGGCGCTTGTTTCGAACAACCATCGGTTTAGTTGATTTCTGAGTGTGACTTCACTGCCGCTCGATTGGCTTTCGCCTGAATTTGCATACCTAGAGGTGAAGCCTGATTTAACAAACGGAACCAATACAATTCGGTCTTTCCATTGGTTATGAAAGAGTGTCCATTCTAGCTCCCAAAGGTCGGCGCTTTTGACTAAACCTAATTCAATATTTTGCATTACTTCAGGTTTTAGTTCAGTGGAACCCTGAGCAAAGGACGAGCCTTTTAACTCAATGGCAGAAGGGGCTCTAAACGCCTCGCTATAAATCAGTTTTAGTGCAATGTCTTCTACCGGCTGAAAAATCATACCTGCTCGAGGGCTAAACTCACTACCAAAGGTGTTATAGTGGTCGTATCGACCACCCCATATGGCATTCCACTGCGTTGCGAGCTCGGTATTGGCATCAAAAGATAGGCCGAATACGGACTGGTCAGCGCCGCTATAATCCACCGTTCTAGACGGCACGATAACGCCGCTATTCAAACTGATTCGTTTTTGCTTGCTGCTATCGACATCTGCTTCTTCATAGCTAGCCTCTAGCGACCAACGTGTTGCAATACTTGTTGCGTCTTGGCGAAGTATTGCGGAAATGCCGCCTCTATTCTCATCGTACTCAGTGGTGTCTAATAGGGTGTCAGTTAAGACGGGGATTTGAACTTCTTGTTTATGTTCCATTTTCCAATAGTATACTTTTGCCTCAAACCCGATATCGTAGGCTAATGGTTGTTTATAACCTACACGGGCCATGCTGAGACGGCCGTCGTGTCCACCTCGATCACGATCATACGATGTGAATGACGCATTACCGCCTCCCTGAAAGTCATCCGCATCGTTACCCGAATAATAAAGACTGGCGTTAAAGCCTTGCTCTTCGGCAGCCTCTTGAATGAGATGCAAAATAGCCGTTTGAGAATCCCACGTTAACTGCCGTTCATCTGATTGAATTGAGCCGTCAATGGGGGATTGGTAGTCAAACGCGCTATCTTGATCGCCTTCTTGCGAGGCTGAAAGTGAAAGACCCAAAAGCCATTCGTCGCTTAATGAGTAACTGGACTGCACGCTGCCGTGAAGGTAATCGTTCTGTCCGGCAGAAAACTGTGATTGTTCTGTACCACTGCTAGGCTGCCACGTTTTATAGGATACAGCAGAGTGGAATGCGTCACTTCCGTATAAAATAGAGCTAGGACCTCTTACTAGTTCAATCCTATCGAGAGCGGCTAGCTCAATGTTATCAACAGAAAACATATCTGAGCCGAATATAAAGCTATTAATGGGGACATCATCCAGTAGGGTGGCTTTTCCCTTAACCGTGCCCGTTCCATAGCCTCTTACTTGAATGCTATTTCCCCCAGCGGGCACAGGTAATATCATGACGCCTGAAAGTGACTGAAAGGCATCCGAAGTTCGTCGAGCAGCCCGTTTCTCCCAATCTTCTCGCTTAATAACGCTGACACTGCTTGGGGTGGTGAGGGTTGATTCAGAAAAGCGAGAAGCAGAGGTGATTTGAACTTTAAGGAGTTGCTCGATATCCATAGACCAAAGGTCTTCTTCGTTCGAAGGGTCATTTGCGTAAGCAAACGATACAGTCAAACTGAATAGGCAGGTAACGGCACCAATATATCGGTTTTTCATAACAAAACCATCACTTAAATCCCTTGTAGTTGTGCACCAACAAATCATAGCCCTGATGTGAAATAAGCTTAGTAGTGTTTTGATAATTCACAAGGGATTCGGTGTGTAGAGGGCAGTGAATGAATATAAGAAAGAATAATCGTTAACTGGCGATTTTAATTAGTGGAAAGTATAACTGTTTTACTCATTTTAGCGTAAAGGCGTGAGGTGAATCGTAATGGGATTGCTTATACTATGATCTTACCGATAAGATGTATGCCTTCTGTATGTAATTAAGTAGAATGGTAGATTGCACCCATTGTTTGATGGGTGAAGCCTATTTGAAATTCAAAGTTCCAGGGTCAACATGAAAAAAACATTTGTAATAAGTCATCCCAAAATTAAAACCGCGCGTTTATTTGAAGCGGCTAAGCATGACGCTAAAAAATACATCAAAAGGGAGCGCAATAAAAAGTTACCCGATGGTGCAGACTTTTGGGATTTTGATTGCAAGTATGGTCACACAGAGCAAGACGCTAAAGTGATCCATATGGGGGATATTGGTAAATGTATTGATGAGGCAGAAAAGCTGAATCTTGAGTCATTTTATTTAGAAATAATGGCAAAGCCAGGTATTCGTGGTGCTCATTCGGATAATATCGAAGACGAAGATTAATTTAGGCAGCTCCTGATAGGGGGTTATAAATTGCTTTTCTGCTAACCATTGAATACAGGCAAACCTAATGAGTTCAAGTAACAACAGTGCTGATGATATCGGCTTTCAAACCTATGTCGCCAATCGCTTATCGCCTTTGAGTGATGTTGAATTTGAAGTTTTACGGTCATTGATTTGGGGAAGTACGTATAAAGAATACTTTGACCCCAAGGAGTTCAGCGAACAAAAATATACGACTGTATTTGCTAAGTTACAGTCAATGGTGAATGAGGCTGACCCTGCGCTATTTTTAGATGCTGCTTATAGACATGGCTTAGTGCTAAGGTCACCGACATCAGCAGTATCTATTCTTTGGCCATTATTTACATCAATGGAAGAAGATAAAGTAGAAGATGGGCTATATCTATGGTCAGTCTATGAAGTTTTTCAGACGATGCAGAATGAATTGACTGACTATTTAGCCCAGGATGAAGAAGCTCAAAAAGTAATGTTAAATGCGAGTCAAAACAGTCAGGCATTAATGATGTTTTCACTAGAATTAACGGCGTTAAATACTGAAAATAAGCAACAAATATCATCACTTGAAGAGCTGGGAGATAATGGATTGTCGTTATTCTTAAAGCGCCGAATTGAAGATCATTTGAATGTAGATATGAGCACCACAGAAGGAACTGAAGCAAAAGAACAGTTACAAGTGTTAGTTAATGGTTTTTAATTTCCGGTTTTTCAAAAAAAGTATTTACAACAGTATTGAGGATATGTGATGAACACTAGGCCAGAAATAACGATCTCATCATTAGATGCTGATAGATTGTACAAATTATTAGAGTCATTGCCCGCCGGTAGTTTTGCCGGCATTAATGAGCTAGAAGATGAACTTGATCGCGCAAACGTTGTTGCGCCTGAGGATGTACCGCCAACAATCGTGACGATGAACTCAACGGTTAAATTTCTTGTTGAATCTTCAAAAGAAGAAATTTTGTTGACGTTGGTTTATCCTAAAGATGTTGACGCAAGTGGTAAAAAGATATCTATTCTTGCGCCTGTAGGCAGTGCATTGCTAGGGTTATCTCAAGGCGATCAAATTGAGTGGCCTAAACCAGGTGGCGGCTTGATAAAAGTAACAATCAAAGAAGTGACTTATCAGCCTGAAAGAGCCGGTGAGCTTCACCGATAATTTGTTAAAAGTTAACTGAGACGATACCGCGTAGCTAAGTAGATTATAGAAATAGGGTCATTAACAAATAGAAAATGACCCTATTTGGCTATTATTAAAGGGGTGCAATGCCTATGAATAGTTGGTTTACTGTCGATTTAGGTGATGCGCTGTTATCTCACTCAAGACTGGATGAGCTCCAGAGCACCTTATCAGAGATGTATGAGCAAGCAGGAAGGCCCGCCAATATGGTGGCTTTCTATCGGCATCAATCAACAGGTCTTCACTGCCATCTAATCCTCTTTTTAACTTCTGAATTTCAACGTATTGCCATGCTTGATCACGCAGTGCAATGTTATGCACCTAATGCATCGGGTCTTAGTTATTTAGCAGGGGATCGCGACGGGTTGATTGAGCCGTAGTGTTCAATGTATGGCGTTTAGTGTTATCTCAATTTGGAGTGCTTAATCAGTGAGAGAAAGCCTTAAAAAGAAAATTATTGAAGTTTGCGATAAAAAAATTACAAGTAAAGGCACTAACGTAGGGCTTTCGTTCTATGCATTTTTTGCCAATAAAAATGACGATCCAGAATTGTTAATGGAGGCAGCTGAGTGGTGGATTAAGACGCAACAACTTGATCACTTTGAAAAAGCCGTAAAAATAAAAGGGTTGGTTGGCAGTATTTAAGCACGAATACCTCTCCCGATGATGAATGTTGATTTAGATATCTATTCCTAGCGTTAGTGTGAATGCACTTTTATGGTGCGTTTTTTAAATTCGAACCAATTTGGTGCGCATTTATAGGGTGTGTGAAAGAAGAGTACCTCGCTTAAATTCCTTTGAAAAATATTATTCTCAATAAATTCAATTATATAAAAATAATTTAATCTTCTTTGTTCGGGTTTGGTGCAGAAATTGCTCAGTATATAGGTATTGATATAGTTTGAGTATTCGCATACTTATAAGCCCTAATATGGGGCAATACCATTAAGTACGATTTTTTTATTAGTAAATTTTAGGAACGATTATGAGTGGAAATGCCTCTAGGTTAGCTGCGATTAATGCAATTACAGGCGCAAAACCTACCAGTACTGAAATGCCAGCTCCATTAAGTGAAATCTGGGCTAGTGATGTTTTTAATCTTGCTAGAATGGAAGAGTCGCTGTCCAAGAATGCTTTTAAAGCGATTAAAAAAACCGTTGATACCGGTGCTTTATTAGATGGCGCAACGGCTGATATTGTCGCTGCAGCGATGAAAGACTGGGCATTATCTAAGGGTGCAAAGTTCTTTTCACATATTTTCTACCCGATGACTAACGCGACGGCCGAAAAGCATGACGGCTTTATTATTACAAGTCCTGAAGGTAATGCGATAACCGAGTTCACTGGAAGCTTATTGATTAAAGGTGAGCCAGATGGATCATCGTTCCCTAATGGTAGCTTGCGTATGACTAACGCTGCGCGTGGCTATACTGCATGGGATCCAACAAGCCCTGCGTATATTATGAATACGCCAAACGGTGCTACGTTGATGATTCCTAGTGTTTTTATGTCTTGGACCGGTGAAGCACTCGATAAAAAAATTCCATTATTGCGTTCGATTGCTGCAATAAACAAAGAAGCTAAAAAAGTACTGACTCTAATGGGTGAGACTGAGATTGCGCCACTAAACTCAAGCTGTGGTGCAGAGCAAGAGTATTTCTTAGTTGATGAGAAGTTTGCTGCTAGTCGTCCAGATTTATTATTAGCAGGCCGTACATTATTTGGTGCATCACCTGCAAAAGGCCAGCAGTTTGATGACCACTATTTTGGTGCGATCCCTGAGCGTGTCCAAGTCTTTATGCAAGACTTCGAAGACCAGTTATACAAGCTAGGCATTCCAGCTAAAACGCATCACAATGAAGTAGCGCCAGGGCAGTTTGAAATTGCGCCTTATTATGAAGCGGCAAACGTTGCCGCCGATCATCAGCAGTTATTGATGACCGTGTTAAAGAATACTGCGAAGAAGCATGGTTTTCTTGCTTTGTTGCACGAGAAGCCATTTGCGGGTGTTAATGGATCAGGTAAACACGTTAACTGGTCTGTGGGTAACGCTACACAAGGCAACCTATTAGATCCAGGCAATACACCTGAAAAGAACCTTAACTTCTTGTTGTTCTGTGGTGCTGTGATTCGAGGTGTGCATAAGTACGGTCCATTGTTACGTGCGACTATTGCATCGGCAGCTAATGACCACCGATTAGGGGCTAACGAAGCACCTCCAGCAATTCTATCTGTCTACCTAGGAGACCAATTAGAGAAAGTCTTTAAAGACATTCAAAATGGCAGCCTTGAGCCAAGTGTTTGTGGTGGTGTTATGGATCTAGGTCTGTCACAAATTCTTGCTTTTACCCGCGACCCAGGTGACCGTAACCGCACATCTCCATTTGCATTTACAGGTAACCGTTTTGAGTTTCGTGCAGTAGGTTCGTCACAATCAGTATCTGGGCCACTTGTTGCCATGAATACAATGCTTGCAGACTCGCTAAACTGGATTGGTACTAAGCTTGAAGCAGAGCTAGCAAAAGACTCTGACCATACTTCTGCTGTTTTTGCTGTATTAAAAGAGCTAATGGAACTGCATGGAAATGTCATCTTTGGTGGTGATGGGTATTCTGAAGAGTGGCATAAGAAAGCGGTAGAAGAGCGTGGTTTGCAAAACACACCTACTACGGCTGATGCTTTACCTGCTTTTAAAGATGAAGCGGTAAGAGCGCTATTTGAAAAGAATGATGTGTTATCGCCAGTTGAATTAGAAAGCCGCTACGAAGTGTACTCTGAGCAGTATATTTTGGCGATTGAGGTTGAAGCTAAGTTAACAATCGATATGGCTACCACAAGTATATACCCTGCAGCCATGAGTTACCTTGCAGACCTTACAACGACAATCAATAGTGCTTCAAGTGCTGGTATATCGTTAGATAACAGTGTTGCTAATTCGGTTGCGACTAATGCAGATGCAATGATGAAGGCAGTAGCGGCGCTTTCGAAAGCGATACAAGTACATGAGTTTGAGTGTGTTGAAGGGCATATGAGATATTGTGCTGACACCATTTGCGGGTTAATGAACGATGTTCGAGGTTATGCTGATACCTTGGAAACTATCGTGACTGACTCTGAGTGGCCTTTCCCGAAATACGCTGAAATGCTTTTTATTAAGTAAGGCACTTTAAACTTGAGCTTGCATGCCTTTGTACATATCAATGGCGTGCAAGTTCAAGCGTTTTTTCCTATTCATTGTTTTCTATTTTTTTACCTGCCTTTAGCCAGAAGAAAGTCTCTAATTTCTGTCCGATTTTGCGTTAAGCGTCTATGCTTAAAATAGCCATTTATGAACTAAAAATAGTTGTCTGATTAAATTGGTCAAGCGGTTCTATAACACCTTGAAATAAATATAAAAATTGATGTAAGTGCATATTTTTGATGATACCTCTTTTGAAATTCAATAAATTATTCCAATGCATAAGCACTTTAAAGATGCGAAGGCGTCAAGGCGTCCAGCTTTTTGGGCTCATTTTGGGAGTGTTTTTTTTATGTGCGAATGCGGTTAGCGTAGAAAGCCACAATCTCAATGCGGATTTATCGTTGAGCCAAGAAGAAATCAAGTTTCTTCAGACTCACCCCGTGATAAGAGTCCAGTCTGAGGCTAACTGGCCCCCTTTTAATTTTATCGAATATGGCCAACCTAAGGGGTTTGTTAACGATTACATTCGGCTTTTAAGTGAGGTATCAGGGCTTAAATTTCAATTTGTCGCGGGCTACAGTTGGGATGAATATGTTGAGATGCTCAAGAATCATGAAATTGATTTAATTTCTAATATGACCATCACGCCAGAGAGAGAAAAAGCTTTTTTGTTTTCAGCGCTAGGGGTGGTAGATGTTGCTGTCGGATTGCTGACCTTAAAAGACGATATTCAGGCTAGTGATTTAGATAGTATTAGTAATAGTGGTCGGGTGCTTGGCGTTGTTAAAGGGTTTTATCATGAAGAATTGCTGAAACGTCACTACCCTGAAATGACAATGCTATTAGCAAATGACACACTCGACCTAATTAAGCTTGTTGAGCATGGCAAAGCGGATGCAGGGTTAACGAGCTACGCACCCTTGTCATACTATTTAGCAAGGGAAAAAAACACCTCACTAAAGAACAAGATCATCTTAAAGCATTCGCTGTTTTTCCCATCTACAGAGCATATCGGTATACATATTGAGGATAAACCACTAAAGGGTATTTTGGATAAGGCGATGAAACTCATTACCGCTGATCAACTGGCGGTTTTGAAAAATAGCTGGCCTGTTGCGATTGAGCAAACTGAGATAAATAGTGACAAGTACAAGTCTTGGAGTGAAGCGGAGAAAGCTTATTTTGCAAACAAAAAAGTTATCAACATGTGTGTAGATCCAGCTTGGATGCCTTTTGAGGGGATTGAGAATGGTAAGCATGTAGGGATGGCTGCTGACTTAATGCCGCTAATACAACAGCAGTTAGGTGTACCTATTCAATTAGTGAGCACTGAAAACTGGGTGCAGACCATTGAGTTCGCCAAGAGCAGGCAATGCGATATTTTATCGATGGCAATGGATACGCCTGAGCGCCGTTCATATCTATCGTTCACCGACCCCTACTTAATAACGCCTTTGGTCATAGCGGCTAGTAGAGAGGATTTTTATATAGCGGATATAGCGAGTGCGACTAATAAACGTTTTGGGATAGTAAAAGGCTATGCTTTTTCAGAGTTGCTAAAGAAGAGTTACCCTCAATTAACGTTTGTTGATGTTGAGTCTGTCAAGGCAGGGCTCAATCAAGTAGAGCAGGGTGAAATTTTTGGAATTATTGATTCTTTGAATATCCTCGGTTATGAAATACAGCGAAATCATCCTGAGCTGAAAATTGTCGGGAAGTTTGAAGAACAATGGTATTTGGGGGTTGCTGTCAGAAATGATGCCCCTGTGCTTTTAAATGCCATGAATAATGCAATTAGGGCGATTCCAAAACAGACATTGCAGGATATTACGAACAAATGGATTTCCGTTCGCTATGAAAAAGCCGCTAACTTTTCAGATGTTTGGAAATACATACCTTTTATCTTGTTGGTGTTAGGTATTGTTGTTTATCGGCAGTACATACTAAAAAAATATAACAAGAAGTTAGAGCGGCTATCGTATATCGATACGTTAACTCGATGCGCTAATCGTCAAAAAATTGATGAGGTGTTGCAATATCAGGTTAATGATTTTATGCGCCATGAATCGCCCTTTAGTGTTTTGCTGTGCGATATTGATAACTTTAAGCAGGTTAACGACTTGCATGGCCACTTGGTCGGTGATCAAGTGTTAAGGCGTTTTTCAACACTATTGAAAAATAACATTAGAGCTAATGATTTAATTGGTCGATGGGGAGGGGAGGAGTTTTTGATTGTTTGCCCTAATACAGAAAGCGAGGGGGCTAAGCAGGTTGCCTTGCACTTAAAGCGTTGCTTATCGGCTTACTTATTTGAAGAGGTGGGTCATGTGACGGCTAGCTTCGGTGTAGCTGAATATAATACTCAAACCATGTCGATAAAAGATGTATTAAATCATGCTGATAAAGCGCTTTATGAATCAAAACACGCGGGACGAAATAGGGTTAGCGTATATAAAGCGTGATACTTGAGTCAGTGTTTTAGTTTGATTTTGATTCATATCCATTCGCTAATATTTTAAATTATAGTTACGCACACTATCTGTGGATAACTTACTGAGTATCTTCTTTACAATTCCCTGTAAGCCGCTAAATGACTCGCTTTAAAACAACTGTTTAAATATTACACATAAGGATTATGAGGATCGTTTTGTGGGTTTATAAAGCGCTCTATTACGGCAATTACGTATATTGAATTTAAAATATGCACATATAATGGATCCATTTTTTTAAGGCACTGTGAGGATCCATGGATAAATCACTTAGACCATTAGATGTTGTTGCCTTGGGTTTTATGACATTTGCTTTTTTTTTAGGCGCGGGCAATATGATTTTTCCGCCGCTGGCGGGTTTTTATGCGGGGGACAATTTATTACCCGCTATTATTGGCTTTTTATTAACCGCGGTAGGTCTTCCTTTATTAGGGTTGTTAGCGATCGCTAAAGCCTCTGGTGGGTTACCTACTCTGGGGCGGTTTCTACCGAAAAAAGCCAGTACTTTGCTCGGTCTTACTATTTACCTTATTTTAGTTCCTGCATTCGGTATTCCTCGAACTGCGCTTGTTGCCTATGAAATGGCTGTTGTTCCCTTTGCTGATTCTCCTGGTGTTATTACTTTAGCCTTATTCACATTGGTTTATTTTTCTATCGCGCTCTTTTTTGCCCTTCAAGAAGGCAAACTGATTGATAACGTCGGTAAAATTATTGCGCCTATTTTATTGCTGCTATTGATCATAGTGGGTGTGGGTGTACTTGTAGCGCCGCAAGGTGAAATTGGTGTTGCGCAAGTTGAATATGCAAACACTCCTTTTACTAAGGGAGTGTTAGATGGTTATATGACAATGGATGCGCTGGCGGCATTGATGTTTGGTTTGCTCATCATTCATGCTTTACGCAATAAGGGGGTTAATAGTTCAAGTAAGCAGTTTAAATATTTATCGATTGCAGGTTTGATTGCGGGCACAGGCTTAGCGCTAGTTTATATTGCTTTGTTTTATCTAGGCGCTACGAGTCATCTCGTAACACCGAACCCCGATAACGGCGGTCAGATTTTTACTGAGTATGTTGCCGCAATTTTTGGATCTGCAGGTCAAGTTGTATTGGCTGCAGTTGTTTCTCTAGCGTGTTTAACCACCGCTATCGGAGGCATCAGCGCGTTTGGTGAGTACATTAACGACCTGAACCCTAAGCTAAACTATCGCTGGGTTGTAATGACGGCTGCCAGTGTATGTTTGGTGGTAGCCAACATCGGGTTGTCGGAGTTAATCTCAATTTCTACACCTATTCTGATGGCTGTTTATCCGGTAGCCATGGCGTTGGTGCTTCTTACGTTGGTGTCTGATCGTCTACGTAACCCACAGCTCACTTATGCGGTTACACTCTCTGTTGCATTAATATTCGGGGTTTTTGATGGTATATCAACAGTAGGAGTAGATCTTGCATTTTTAGACGTCATGCCGATGTTTGATGAGGGGTTGGCATGGGTGCTACCGACACTCATTGCGTTTGTGGTGAGTGCATGTAAGCCTGTGAGTGAACTGGGTGGGGGTGTTGAAGTTACAAAAGCATCATGACAAATTAAGTGCGCTAGTTACACACATATTCTGTGGATAAGTTACTGAATATCTTCTTTGTAAACCTCTGAAAGGCCTTGTTATCAAGGGGTGTCATAGAAATGTTTAAATATTACACACTGATTAAAAACTTGATTAAATAAATAACAAATGGGGCATTTAATAGAAATCAATGAGGCAGAATGTTTGCTTTTTCTGCCTCTTTAGTTATAGCCGCATTAGCCCAGGTAATCGTTTAACGATCATTATTTTACCGAAATATTATGGGCTTTAATGTCATTACCTTTGCCATTATTCACGAGAGTAATATTCTTAGTTTTTAGAAAGCCGGAAGGTTCCATGCTTTCGTCTTCATCTTCTGTAATCCATTGTTCGGCTTTAATACCGTACTTTGAACTACCGCTTACAGTTACTTTGTTTAAGTATCCACCGATGCTACCTTCACCTAACTCAGTAAATTGTATGCCATCATCAAATGAATCTGCATTGTCATCAACATGTAGCCATGGCGGATTGAAGCGATATATCATCATGTACGGCTGTCGCTTTGTTTGCATGAGCAGAAATCGATAGGGCGCTGATGGTTAGTGAAACGATTAATTTATTCATTTAATTGCAATGTTTTAGCCATTTTTTTGAAACATAACAAAGGTAATTTGATGATTGCTTTCTTTACTACTCAAATCATCAGGAACGGCAATAATGAAAAAGAAACTTTTACTGACGGCCATGGCATTGGCTGCTGCGGCAAATGCAAATAGTGGTCATCATGGGAATTCGAGTGTTGATGCAATTCCAGATCATCAAAAGCAGAACCCTTGGTTTACAGCTGGTGAAGATAAGATTAACGAAAAGGTATTTTCTCGTTTCCCTAAAGCAAAAAATGTCATCCTGTTTGTCGGTGATGGAATGGGTGTTTCTACTGTAACGGCAGCGCGTATTCTAGAGGGACAACTTAAGGGGATGTCCGGTGAAGAAAATAATCTTAGTTTTGATACGTTTCCCTTTACGGGCATGGCAAAAACCTACAATGTTGACGCTCAAACCCCAGACTCTGCTGGGACTATGACGGCTATGATGTCGGGAGTTAAAACAGATGTGGGTGTGATTGGTGTAGATGAGAACATTGAGCGGGGTAAATGCTCAACTGTTGCGGGTAATGAATTAGTTACAGCGCTCGAGTTAGCTGAAATAGCCGGTAAATCAACAGGTATTGTTTCAACCGCACGAATAACTCATGCGACGCCCGCAGCTACATACGCTAAGTCTGCAGATCGAAACTGGGAAGATATTTCAGATATGCCATCCTCAGCAGTTGAAGAAGGTTGTGAAGATATTGCCTCACAGTTGGTTGGTTTCGAGAAAAATCTTGAAAAGCGCTTTCCAGATGCCAAATTGATCAATGGATTAGAAGTGGTTATGGGGGGAGGTCGTCGCCATTTTTTGCCAAAAAATTCTGAGTTTAATAGCCCTGATGCTGTCAGTTCTACAGAAGGTGATCGTACCGATGGTCGAGATTTAACGGCAGAGTGGAAAAACGCTTACCCTCAAGGTACTTACGTTTATGACCAGTTTGGCTTCGATGATATTGACCCTGAGAGAACAGAGCGTGTGTTTGGTTTATTTAACGAATCGCACATGCAATATGAAGCCGACCGTGAAAATGATATCGCAGGTGAGCCATCAATAGTCGAAATGACTCAGAAGTCTATTAATATTCTAGATAACAATAAAAAAGGGTTCTTCTTGATGGTTGAGTCAGGTCGTATTGACCATGCTCACCATGCGGGTAGCGCCTATAATGCATTAACAGAAACAATTGCTTTTTCCAGTGCGGTACAAGCCGCTGTTGAGTCTGTTGATATGAGTGAAACACTTATTATTGTAACGGCAGATCACAGTCATGTATTCACAATTGCTGGTTATCCTAAACGAGGTAATCCAATATTGGGTAAAGTGATTTCAGTCGGGGCAGAAGAACCTGCGCTAGCTTCTGATGGCATGCCTTATACTACAGTAGGGTATATGAATGGCCTTGGTTATCGTGACTTGGGTAATGAAACGGATGCCGATGCTTCTTACGGTTTCGAGCCTCAATTGGGCCGTGTGGATTTAAGTTCTGTTGACACTCAAGCAAGTGGTTACCATCAGGAAGCATTAGTCCCTCTTGGGTCAGAAACCCATGCAGGCGAAGACGTAACGGTCTATGGCAAAGGCCCAGGTGGCCATTTAGTGAGCGGAACTAACGAACAAAGCATGATCTTTCACGTAATGAACAGAAGTGCGAAGCTTGAGAGATCTGCTAAAGATCAATTGAATAAGCGTCGTTGGTTGCCTTGGTGGAGACGATAAATCACCAGAAATGCTAAGGGGCACTTATTGCCCCTTTTTGTTATTGTCACAGGGAAAATTCATGTTTATTCGTGCTATCGTTAGTTTTATTTTAGGTTTCATTGCGATGTTTTCTTATGCGGATTGTGATATTCAAGATCAGGTGCTAGGTGCTCATTATCGTATTATTACGACGGATCATTTGACAGGAAGGCAATTGACTCGTGATTTTACGCTTTGGCGAGATGGGCATCGAGTTGCGCACCAATATCACACGAAAGGGGTTACAGAGCTGTGGGAAAAAATGAGCAATGGTAAGCTTAGGACGGTGCATTATTATGACCTTTATCATCGCGGTATTGAGTATGAACCATACGAAATTAACATATCCCATAGTGAGAATGATTGGCAATTGAAGTATCAACTGCTGAGCGAAAGCTATATTAAGACCCTAACAAAGCGTGCGACAGAGGGAAGCGTTTGTGAGGGTAAAACAGAGTATTCTCATGCATTCAAGACACTGTCAGTGCAGTTGGAGTGGCTAGATCAATTGCAATTGGCGAAAATATATACAGAAGAAAGCTCTACTAAGACGGTCAAATGGGAATTGGTTGACGTTATTAATGATAAGGCAACAATAAAGGCCGCATTTTCTCTCAGAGAAGACTTTAAAACGACGGATTACACTGATGTGGGTGATAATGAGTCAGATCCATTTTTAATGAGAATGATAAACCTAGGGCATATATCTCATGGCGCATCAGGCTTTTATGATCAAAGTGGTAAGGCCATTGGCCTAGGACATAAACATTGAGAATCATAGGGCGCTAGGGTTATTATCTGATCGCTATTCAGCACATAATAATGCGGGTGTATTTAGTGACTAAAGAATTCAAAACCTTTGCTGATTTTTATCCATTTTATCTAAGTGAGCACAGCAACCAAACGTGTCGAAGATTACACTTCGTGGGCTCTTCGTTGGTGATATCGGTATTGCTGTATGCGCTTATTTCCGAGCGCTTTGCTTTGTTGTTCTTGTTGCCGGTTATTGGTTACGGGTTTGCTTGGATAGGACATTTTGTGTTTGAAAAAAACAGACCTGCTACGTTTCAACACCCGCTATACAGTCTAGCGGGTGATTGGGTGATGTTTAAAGATATGCTGGTAGGAAAGATTAAGTTTTAGTGTCTAGTAAGCCTTTAGATTCGAACTTATAGCGTATTGAGAAGCTTCAGTTCCTTCGGGTGTGGATTCATATAATATGATTCGTTAATATACTCATCGGGCGCCTTTCTAAAATGGTGTTTTAGTAGCGTTATCGGCACTATTAAGGGTAGCTCTTCTAGTCTGTACCGTTCAATCACTTCTGTCAGTTCGGCTTTATCATCTAAATCAAGCGTACGCTTCAGGTAGCCTTGAATATGTTGTAGAACATTAACGTGGTTCTTTCTGGTTGCAACGGTTTTGAGTGTGGTCATTAAATTTAAAAGATATTGGTCGGCTACCTGGCCGAGGTTTTCTTTGTTCGCTGTTGCTATGAGTTTGCCCAAGTCTCGGTACTCTTGTTGGTGATGACTCATAATGATCAGTTTATGACGGCTATGAAATTGGATGAGTTTGTGTAGTGTGAGACCGTCCTGTAGAAGTTGGCGCCATCGGTGCAAAACGTAAACTCGCTGTATAAAGTTTTCTCGCAGGCGCGAGTCACCCAATCGACCTTCTTCTTCAATGGGTAAATAAGGTAAGTTTTCCATGGTTCGTTTTGCGAAGAGGCCGCTGCCTTTTCGTATAGGTTGTCCATTGGTAAAGACTTTTACTCTCTCCATCCCACAGCTAGGAGAGTCTTTTTTGAAAATATAGCCACAAAGTGCATTTTGCAGGTCAAATTGGCTGTCGGCGCACTCTGTGAGTTGTTCTGTTACATTTATCGTGTCATCTGTAACGCCGACGCACTGAATATCCTGATCGACCTGGACTAATCGAATGGGTTTTCTGGGGACCCCCATACCAATGGACATTTCGGGGCAAAAAGGCTTGAACTCGAAGTATTCACTTAACGTTCCGCTGATGTATGAATGGTTTTTATGGCCACCATCGTAGCGAACCTTCTCGCCTAGTAAACAACTGCTTATACCAATAGGAATTTTCATATTGTTGGCTACTTTATCGGTTTTATTGGGGTAGCATTAAGATAATGCTGCTCGTTTAACTTTAGCAGTGGATGAGCTTGTTGTGGACGTTAGGTAATTATTTTTTCTGTTTAATTCAAGGCAGTCTCTGTTTGACTTACAGGTCATCGGTACAAGCGCAAAGTACTAAGGTACAATGCCCGCCTCAAATTTTGAATGGGTAGTGGTCGTAATGAATGCTTCTATTAATGGTCTTATTTCTTTGTATGCAGCTATATTTTTGCTGGCCGGCAATGGCTATTTTGCTAAAGGTATTTCAATTGATGTGCTAGATATAACGGTCTATCGCTCAATATTAGCCGCTGTGGCGCTATTTTTATTTCTATCTATTAAGCGTGAAAAAATAAGACTTGTTTCTCCGCTGCATTATCCACTTTCCATTGGGTTGGGGCTGTTATTAGGCATTCATTGGGTGACGTTCTTTTATTCAATGCGAATATCAACTGTCGCGTTAGGCATGACTGTACTGTACACCTATCCGGTTATTACTGTGTTTCTTGAAAAGTTATTTTTTAATAAGGCTATTCGCTTATATGATGTTGTCGTCGCTATTGCAGTGCTAATCGGTGTCGGGTTAATGGCAACGGCGGGGGATGGTCTTGAAGGCGGTAATATTGAGGGGGTGCTATTTGGGCTGCTTTCTGCATTTTGCTTTGCTGCGCGCAATGTTACCCAGCAACGTTATATGAGAGGTTATCCTGCTTACCTTACAATTTTTTATCAAGTGATTGTGGTAGGCGTTGTGTTTTTACCGTTCGTTGATGTAAGTGCAGCAGAGCTACTTGAAGAGCCTTCGGGCGATGCACTAAAACTGTTGCTTTTGGGGGTGTTTTTTACGGCGCTGCCACATTCTTTACTCGCCAATAGTTTACGTACCATAAGCGCAAAATCGGTTGCGTTAATAGGTTGTTTGCAACCCGTAATTGGTACGGCTATCGCCTTTATACTTATTCGGGATCAACCGACGGCTCAAGTAGTGGTAGGCGCTATTATTGTATTGTTGGGGGCTGTTTCTGAAACAATAAGACCTCAGCGAGTAGCGTAAACAGGCTAGTTTGACGACGTGTTTAGGCATAATGCCTAATTTAAATAACTAGTGATGATTTCTTGAAGGCGACCGGATGATTTCAGCTGCTGTAGCCCTTTGTTAAAAAGATCTCTTAGAGATTGCTCATGAAAAGCAATATATCGAGGTGATGGCGGTAAAATGTTATAAAACAGCGTGTCTTGATTAAAACCAGCGCCATCCTCTTGGTAGTGTTTAAGATAAAAATTGAATATTCTTTGATCGATCACTATGGCGTCGCAACGTTTTTGAAAAAGCATGTTTATCTGAGCGAATTGATTAACGACCTCGGTATAATGTTTGTTGGTTTGGCTCATTGTGTTGAAGTTACGCCCAAAGTAATTAGAGGCGTTCTGAAAACCCACTACACGCAATGGTTGTAAGTCTGAAACCTGTTCGAGTTTGAGATTGCGGCTTTTGAGCGCCACCACACCATTTAAAAATTCAATGAGTGGTTCAGAATAATAAAGACCAGGTATACCCTCGGGGGCGTTAATCATTCCATCAGCGTAATGCGTCTTTAAAAGATCAAGACCTCGATTATTGGATGCATATATGACTTTAAGTGTTAAACCTGCGCTAATGAGTGATTCCCTAACGATATCGAGTTGAATGCCGGTATCTGAACCTGAAAAGACATAAGGTGGAATAGATATAGGGCTGGCGATGGTTACTTGGTTAGATAGCGATTGTCCAGAGGCGAGTGAGCAGTAAAATATTATTGCTACTTGAAAAGCCTGCACCTGTCTTCGAATAGTGATGCTTGTTTTGAAAAATCTTGTCTGCACAGCGCACAATAATGCTAAGTATCGATAGTGAAATATTGTCATTGGTTAGTTATAGCATAAAGGTAGTCTGAGTTTTGAGCTTTATTTTAGGCTTGCTGGTGTTAAGTAAAGAAATCAGTTGATGGGTGCGTATAACGTTTGACCAGAAATAAAATCGCTTTATTATAGTGGCGCGCAACACCCTAGGGCGTAATGCAGTGTCCGTTTTTTGAAAGTAGCAGTGCTTATATGCTGTTATTTTTACGCAGGCGTTAAACTATTACTATAGAAATAGGTACTTCAGTCACAGCGTGCCACAATAATATTATTGTAAACTGTACTTATGCAAGTATATGCATATTAAATAGTTACGCGCTTTAAATTGTATTTGGTGGATTTATGTTCAACTTTTTACCTGCACCGCTTATTGGTGTTCTTTGCTCGTTATTTTTAGCTGTTAATACGATTGTGCTTTGTACAGCTGTGTATATACCAACCATTATAAAAATCATTATTCCTCTAAAGTTTGTACAAGTGTTTTGTACCAAAGCGATTATTATGATATCTGAGCTTTGGATTAGTATTAATAGCGGATGGATGAAGTTATTTCAGCGCACGGAATGGGATGTTGAGGGGCTTGATGGTTTGAGTCATCAGGGGTGGTATATGGTGACGAGTAATCATCAAAGCTGGGTGGATATTTTTGCATTGCAGCATATTTTTAATAGACGTATTCCTTTTTTGAAGTTTTTTATCAAAAAAGAATTGATCTGGGTACCATTCATTGGTGTGGCTTGGTGGGCGATGGACTTTCCGTTTATGAAGCGCTACAGCAAAGAGTTTTTAGAAAAACACCCTGAAATGCGGGGAAAAGATGTTGAAACAACACGTAAAGCCTGTGAAAAATTCCGCTATACTCCGGTCAGTGTTATTAACTTTGCAGAAGGAACTCGTTTCACAGAGCAAAAAAGAGATCGTCAGGCGTCACCGTATAAGAATTTATTGAAGCCTAAAGTGGGCGGAACAGCGCTAGTGTTAGATGCAATGGGCGACTGTATCTCTACCTTGCTCGATATCACCATTGTGTATCCTGATGGGATACCCGGCTTTTGGGATTTTATGTGTGGCAAGGTTAAGCGAGTGTCTATACGTATTAATAAAATTGAGATTCCGCAAGAGCTAAGGGTTAGAAATAATGACGAGAGTGATCGGCAGAGGTTAAACATTAAAGAGTGGGTTGATGACTTATGGGTGAGTAAAGATCAGTATATTTCTGATTTTAATCAGCCCAAATAAGACCTTAACGTCAAGATGAAAAAGGAGCCCATTTAAGGCTCCTTTTTTGTATCTGGGTGAGTTGTATTTGACTATATGTGCTAAATGCTGACGTTAAGCGGCTTTATGAGTGCGAGTTGTTTTTGTTTCTGTTATTGGCGTTGTGGGGGTAAAGCCTCTCGCGAGTAATGCTTGGTCCATTCGGATAAATGCGTCTAACAACTCTTGAGATCGGTCGCTATAGTCGAAATTTCGGCCGCACATTTCTTGTAGCAGCATTAATTCATGGTCGGAAAGTGAGTCAAAGGCAGGTGCTGGATTTTGTGATGGCATGGATTATCCCTCCTGGATAGCTTTGCGTGTTATTCTGCAGTTCTATTATTATGTTTATTAGTAAGCGTAAAAGGTACAACGCCTGAATATATATAGTACCTGTAAGCTATTCTGGCAATATATCGATTTAAATAACGATCATAGAGATAGATGAAAGACACTGTAGATCACAAAATAGCACTAGAAGCTATAATTACTAGACATTTTTCTGAGGCGAGGGAAAGAGTCGATAAGGTCTGCGCTGCGCAGTTTTTCTCTGCTACAGCCGTCGTTCAGCGACACTGGGAAAACAGAAAAGATATTCCTCAAGATATTGCAGCCGTGCCAAGGGCAGGTTGGGGGCTAGCTAAAAAACTAGCCGGCAAAGGTCATGCGAGTACTCGTGTACCTAGTGGCAAAGAACAGGCGCTTTTGACTATTGTTACGCAAGATTTATTGCAGTTAGACAGTCTTTCGTCAAAACTTAATGACTATCTTGAGTTTCAGGTTGAAGATGCAGGGTTAACCACTCAAACGCTGTCTAGCTTGTTGGATAAGCGAAATGCACCATTGGTTGAAACCTGGCTTAAACATAGAATAGAAACACACTCTGTCGCCCAAGAAGGGGTTCGGGAGTCACTGGTGTTTATTGCTACAGGTTTGGTCGGGCGAGCCATTTCAGATAAAGCTGTGTTTGGTAGTTCGATGGGGTTAGGGTCGATGGCAGCAACGTCAATTTATTTGAGTCAGCAGGGTTGGTGGTCGGGGTTAATGGTACAAATATTTGGGGTGCCTGGCTGGGTTTCTGTAGCCGGAATGATGGGCGGGGTGGTTGCTACTTTGGCTGTTATGCCGGTACTATCGCCTCTTGTAGAAACGGGTGTCAATCGCTTTAGGGCTCAGCGAATGCTGACAAGAATTGTAGACTCAGTTGAACGAGATATGATGAAAGAAAGCCCTGAGGTTGCAGGCATAGCCGGTCGGTTAGCAACGTTTATTGGGTTGCTGCCAGACTTATTACACATTGCAGCTAAACTCAGGAATTAAGGATGTTAAATATTGATGCTTAAATTTAATCGTGAGAAATTACGTGAAAGTCACGAGGGGTTTTGGCTGGTAATAGACTTTATAATGCTAGGGCTGTTGATAATTAATCTGGTTTTTATATTGTTTGATGCGCTTTATATGACGGATTATTTCAGAGCAACGCTCGACTTTATATCACCTTCTATTGCAGACGTTTATCAGCCGCTAAATAATAATTTTATTCTGATAGATCTGACGTTTGTTTCGATATTTTTTACTGAATTTTGTGTGCGTTGGTTGGTTTCTATTAAGCGTCAAGAGTACCTTCGATGGTACTTTTTTCCATTTATACATTGGTACGACCTTATCGGCTGTATTCCGTTGGGTGCTACTCGAATGTTCCGGTTTTTACGTATCTTCTCGATCATATATCGGCTGCATAAATACAAAATTGTCGACTTAACACATTCAAAAATATTTCAATTTATAGCATTTTACTATGATGTATTTATTGAAGAATTGAGTGATAGAATTGTTGTTAAAGTGTTGTCTGATGCACAAAAAGATTTGCGGCAAGGCTCGCCCTTGGTCGAAGAAATTGCCACCAGAGTGATTGCTACACGGAAAGACACAGTCAGCTTGTGGCTTTCATCAGTGTTAACTCATGCAGGCCACTCTATTGAAGATGAAAAATCTGGCATGATGATTCGAGATCATGTTAAAGAGAGCGTATCCAAGGCTGTGCGTGAGAATGCAGAGGTATCACGTTTAAAGATTGTGCCTGTATTAGGTAGCACTATTGAGCAGACTCTTGAAAGTGCAGTGGCGGACATTGTTATCCAATCGGTTATTCATTTACTCAAAGATATGAGCCCGCAAAAAATAAATTATTTTATGACCTATGGCGTAACCGCTTCTCTGTTTTCTGAAGAAAATGCGTTGGATAAAGAAATCTTAGCAATCGTTGATGAATGCATTGAACTGTTGAAAAGCCATGTATCAACACAACGATGGAAGACACACTTTGATCAAGTTTGATATTTTATATCTTGTAGATACTATTTTGAGAGATGTTAGGAAAGCATGGTTATGGATCGAATAAAACGTTTTATTAAAACATCGTTTGTTGGGGGTATCTTAGTGCTACTTCCTATTGTGATATTAGTGTTTTTGTTTAATTGGGCCTTTCAAGTCGTTACAAACCTTATTCAACCACTTACTCATTTGATTATTAAAAATAACGGTATGCCTGAGATACTGGGTGATATGTTAGCGATAGTGGTTATTTTTCTGGTTTGTTTTATCGTAGGCAGTGTGGCATCTACGGGTTTCGGCGTATTAATGCATAGCCATTTTGATAAGTATCTAGCGCGTATTGCTCCAGGGTATCGCTTAATTAAAGAAATTGTTGGGCAGTTTTTTGGTGATAAATCATCTTCACCATTTGCCAATGGAGAGGTTGCTCGTGCGAGCATTTTTGGGCTAGGTTGCGGTACTACGGTGACAGCTATTGTGACGTCTAGGCATGCTGATGGTTCTTTCACTGTGTTTGTACCCACAGGGCCGAACCCTACGTCCGGTAATATGTTTCACTTACCACCTGAGTTGGTTGAAATATGCCCAGATGTAAAAGTCGAAGATATGATGCGAACGATTATAGCCTGCGGAGCGGGCAGTGGTAATTTATTCACTTCTCAAGTGATCTTAAATGAAAAAGCCCGCTAAGCGGGCTTTTTTGAGTCGCAACGATTAAGAGCGGCTAGTTACTTCTAATAGATGATATCCGAACTGAGTCTTAACAGGGCCTAGTACCTTATTAAGCTCGCCGTTGAAAACGACTTCATCAAACTCTTTAACCATTTGGCCTGGGCCGAATTCACCCAACGCACCACCTTGCTGGCCAGATGGGCAGCTAGAGAAGTTACGTGCAATTTCTGCGAAGTCACTACCGCCTTCAATCTTTGCTTTAAGCTCGTTACATTTTTCTTCGCTATCTACCAAAATATGTCTTGCGCTGGCACGTGCCATAATTTTCTCCAACTGACGCTCAGGCCTAATAGGTAGGCTAAGCAAATAAATTAATTAACCGTTTTCTTTTATGAGGGTGATCCCTTCTTTTTCAATGGTTATCTGGCGATTTTTATAGAGTGCGCCGATGGCCATTTTGTATGCTTTCTTACTTGCACCAAACTTCTTATAGATTGCTTCAGGGGCACTTTTATCAGATAAAGGCAGATAACCACCTTGTTTTTGAAGCTCTTCAAGCACTCTATCTGAAAGTGTGGTCACTTTTTTATAGCCTGGCTGTTGCAAGCATAAGTCTATTTTTCCATCTTCTCGAATACGTTTGATATAGCCTTTAATTTTTTGGCCATACTTGAGAGGGCGGTAGACTTCGCTATCAAATAACACGCCCCAATGCTGGTTGTTGATCACTGCATTGTAGCCAATGTCTGAGTGGTCGCATATGAGAAGGTCAACTTCAAGCCCGTTATGGTAACGGCCTGGCTGCAGGTCTAAATACTTATTCAGTTTGGCAGAAGCTGCAATTCGGTTGGTTTCTTTGTCATAGAAAATAGCGACCACATAAGACTGGCCTTCTATCATCGGTTGTTTTTGTTCGCTAAAGGGAACTAGTAAGTCTTTAGGCAGCCCCCAATCAAGAAATGCGCCGACCTGATTAACCGCAACGGCTTTCAAACAAGCAAAGTCACCGACCATGGCTTTAGGCTTATCGGTGGTGGCAATGATTCGATCTTCTGAATCAAAATAAATAAACACCTCAACTCGATCACCTGCCTTTTTACCTGGCGGAACATACCTGAAGGGCATGAATACCTGGCCTAATGAGTCACCGTCTAGGTAAACGCCGATATCGGACTCTTTAAGAATTTCGAGTTCGTTGATTTGACCCACTGTAGCCATATGTCGTGTCCTGAAAAGAGGTGGATAATCTGCTGAGTATAACATTGATCTTTTATAACGCGCAGTGAAAGACTATCTTACAGATAGATTAGCAATAGAGTTTCGATTATGATGCCGTTATTGATAGAAACTAAGAAGATATCGCCATGAATTTAGAAAAAGCTATAGAATTAATTAACAGCTTTAGCCAGGCTCGACAGATCAATGTCGTTAACGATAGCCTTTCGGTCAGCGAGGCATTAGAAAACGAAAAAAGGGTTACATTCCCTCCTGAACTTAAAGCGTACATTGATACGGTTTGTCCTTCAGAAAAGCTCGCGTTTGAGGGAGTAGGCTACCCCGTTGATATTATTTCAAAAGATAAAATATCGTGGGAAATGCCGGGCTTCAATGTCAACGCTGTAACAGGTAAAGAAATAACTAGCTGGAATGATTCGTGGTTCCTAATTGCCAATGAAGGCGGTGAGCCGATTATTGTTAAGCTGGATGAGCAAAACAGCTCATCTAAAGTATACAGTGCGTTGCAAGGTGCTGGCCCTTGGGATTTCTGTCCTATCGCGGATTCAATCGGTCAGTTTCTTCTCTGTGCCGCTGCCGTCGAGCATGCATTGAATTTTCCAGGTGTTGAAGAACCATTAGATGATGATTTTAATCTTGCGCCTGAAGCTGCGCAGTGGCTTTTCCCGTTTATTAAAAAATATGCTAGGGATTACTACGACGAGTGGTTGTCGGTATTTGAGAATTACATGGATGCTATATAGTTAAACGTGTTGCCTATAACTCAATTTTTACCCCAAGTCTCAGATTACTTTTCACACAATAGTAACCTTGTGCTTCAAGCAGAGCCGGGGGCTGGAAAATCAACGGCCTTGCCCTTGAGCCTTATAGGGGCTGAGTGGTTGGGCGATAAGAAAATTGTGATGCTTGAGCCTCGGCGTGTAGCGGCTAAGTCTATTGCTTACTATATCGCTAAGCAGTTAGGTGAAAAGGTCGGGGGGCGCGTTGGTTATCAAGTCAAAAATGATCGAAAAATATCCGAGAATACTCAGCTCGAAATTGTAACAGAGGGCATTCTTACTCAAAGGCTCCAAAGCGACCCGGAGCTGGCCGATGTAGGCCTTATTATTTTTGACGAAGTGCATGAACGGTCTATTCATACTGATTTGGCCTTGATGCTATCGCTAGAAGTGCAGCAGACGATTCGCGAAGACTTAAAGCTATTGGTCATGTCTGCAACCATTGATACGGGTGTTATTTCAGCTTACCTCGGTGGTGCTGAGGTGATTGCATGTCCTGGACGCGCTTACCCTGTCAGCGTGGAGTATGTTCAGGCTGAAAACCCACAAAAAGCCAATATAAAAAAAGACAAAGGCTATCTTAGCGCTAAAGTTATCACGGCATTAAAACCTGTTTTGGCCTCAGTAAATAAGGGCGATACCCTTGTATTTCTGCCAGGACAAGCCGATATTAACAGAACCTTATCTGAAGCAGAGCGTGAATTTAAAGCGCAATCGAACATTGTCTTTTTGCCGCTATATGGCGGCTTGTCTATTGATCAGCAAGAGCGAGCACTATCACCTGACCCTACCGCTAAGCGACGTGTTATTTTTACCACAAACATAGCAGAAACCAGCTTAACGATAGAGGGTGTAACTTGTGTTGTTGATAGCGGTTTAGAGAAAGTCTCAATTTATGACCCTGCTAGCGGTATGACGCGATTGGATACAGTCTATATCTCTCAGGCGTCAGCAGAGCAGCGAAAGGGTCGTGCAGGCCGTGTACAGAAAGGGCAATGTATTCGTTTGTGGAGTGAACTTAAGCAACGCTCTTTGAGCGAGTATCAAGGCGAAGAGATTCTCACGGCTGATCTGGCGAGTTTAGTTCTTGACTTGATGCTTTGGGGGCTCACCGAATATCACGACATTAACTGGCTAACACCGCCTCCACCCGCTCATTTTGAGACAGCTCAACAGTTGTTGTCGTCTTTAGGTTTGGTAAATGGAGTGGGCGGTATAACGCCTTTAGGGACTCAAGCATCGATGCTAGGTGTTCATCCACGACTAGCGGCTATGTTATTGAAAGCAAAAAGTGTTACTGAGAAAGGTGTAGCCTGTGAGCTAGTGGCATTGTTATCTGAAAATGATATTTTTTATACTCGACGGGGCGTCGATGTTATTGAGCGTTTGGTTGCCGTCCAAGATTACAAAATGAATAAAAGTAGCGCACAACAGACGTGGCCGTTAAAAGTTGCAACGGTTGAGCAGGCGCTAAAAACAGCTAGGTCGATTAAGGGGCGTTTAGGCATACCTGCTAAAGCGGTTACTTATTCGCTGGCGCAATTGCAAGATTGTGTAGGCAAGCTTCTTTTAATTGCTTACCCTGATCGCTTAGCGAAAAGGCGCTCGGCTAATGATGGTCGTTATCAGCTAGCCAACGGCAAAGGGGTGCGTTTATTTGATGATGACGCACTGTTTGGCACTGACTGGCTGGTTGTGAGTGACTGTAATGCACTCAAAAAAGACGGCCAAATATTTAGTGCTTGTGCTATCGAGCTAGCAGATATACATGACAGCATTGGTCACTTGGTTCATGAAGAAAATACTTATCAGTTGGATGATAAAAAACAAAATATAGTCGGCCGGCGTCTGACTTCTTATCACGCTATCACACTCAATTCACAGCCATTATCGAATATTCCGCCAGACGCATTTCAGCAATGTATTAAAGGTCTTTTGAGTACAGAAGGATTAACGATACTTAATTGGACGGCTAAGTGTGAAGATTGGTTAGCGAGGGCAGTATGGTTAGGGGAGGTCATTGAGGGCTTTCCTATTTTATCTCAGGATTGGCTGGTTGAAGGCATAGAAAATTGGTTGTTACCTTATATATCAAACGTCACAAGTCTTTCACAACTTAAAAAAGTCAATGTGTTCGAGTTGATGGTAGGCGCATTAACATGGGAGCAGCAACAGTTATTAGAGCAGGAAGCACCGTTAGTGTATGTGACACCAAGTGATAAAAAAATCCCAATTATCTATGACAAAAATCAGGGGCCAACGGTATCTGTAAGGCTTCAAGAAATGTTTGGAGAGGTTGAATCTCCAGAGATTGGAGGGAATAGCGTTCCTTTGAGGTTTGAATTACTGTCTCCAGCGCAAAGACCTATTCAAACCACGAGCGACTTGGCGAACTTTTGGAACACGTCGTATTTTGAGGTGGCTAAAGACATGCGGGGTAAATATCCAAGGCATCGATGGCCCGAGAAACCTTTATTAGAGAAAGCGGGTCACTCGATTAAGCATCGACGGCGATCTTAAATGACGGCGCTCAGTTGTCTGTTACGCTCTTTATATTTATTTCATAGCGCTCTCCGTCAGCTTCTATTTGAATCAGCTTAACTAATAGATAATCTAACTCTTTGGCAAACCATAATGTGCTATCGCGGTTATCTGATTCTGAGCGTACCTTTTTAACCACGACTGCTGTGACTTTACCGAGTTCAGTCTTTATTGTTTCTTCACCCTCGATGCTAAAGTGAAACTCTTTAAGGTAGCCGCCATCGGCCACCTGATAAACTAAGTCCTCTTTGCCAGCCATGAGGTCGAGCTTTATTTGCAATTGGTAGCCTAGCTTGTCAACGGCGTTATCAGGAATACCCATTGACCAAGGAATGCCTTGCACATCATTTAAGACTTTATGCTCATTCCAGTTAAATTCTAACGTTGCTCTTCGGTCATTGACGGCCCATCCATTCCGCTCGTAGTGGTATGTGATAGGTACTACTTTGCCGTCAGTGTACTGAAAATAAACGAATTCATTAACATCGGCAAAAAAAGAGTCAACGTTAAATTGATAGCGCCAAATGTTGTTTGATAGCTTGATGAGTGTATGGGTGGCTGTTCCGTTAATCGGGATACCACTTTTGAAGGATGCGCTGTATTTAGCTTTGCTGGGTTTTAATTCGAACGCATAAAGCGTTGTTGAATTTAGCAACAACGGTGTCGAGAAAAGAGATATAAGAATAGCGATGACTAACTGTCTCATTTCGTGATATCCGCACCTAGTAGGTTAGCTTTTGTCGAATATGAGTATAGCTCTTTCAACTTAATCGATTTTCGGGCGGAAGGTCAAGCTTTGAGTCGGGAGTAGATAAGGGGAGAAGAGGTTAGACCTCCGAAAGACAAAATTCAGAGGTCTAAAGCTATACCTTAGATATTATGCATAATATAGCTAATCGCAGGCACCATCTTGATGTTGCTCGCCGCACTCTGGGAGCGTTTTTTCATCAAGCATTGCTTGGTTGTTGTTCATTTTTAGTCGACCTTGAGCAAACCACTTTACTGCCCTCGGGTAGATTTGGTGTTCTTGTCGTAATACTTTTTTGGCTAACGATTCCGTTGACTCATCCGTGCTGATGGGGACTCTGGCTTGGAGCACATTGGGCCCACCATCGAGTTCTTCAGTCACGAAATGAACGGTTACACCATGTTCAGATTCACCTGCTTCAATGGCCCTTTGATGGGTATTGAGGCCACGATACTTAGGCAGTAACGAGGGATGAATATTGAGCATGCGGCCGCTGTAATGTTTTACAAATTCGGGGGTGAGAATTCGCATAAACCCGGCAAGCACCACTAGATCTGGCGAATATTGATCAATCACTTTCTTAAGTGCTTGGTCAAAGTGTTCTCGGCTGTCATAGTTTTTATGAGAAATAACTTCGGTAACAAGGCCTGCATTAGCAGCCCTTGTTAGCCCAAAGGCATCTTCTTTATTACATATAACCGCTTCGATACGTGCCGGAATAGTTCCGCTTTGGGTGGCATCTATAATTGCTTGTAGATTTGACCCACTACCGGAAATAAGTATGACTATCGAGATTTCCGGTTGGCTCATTAAGCGCTTAATCCTTTTAATTCAACTTGCTCTTCGTCTGCTTGTGAAGGTGCGATTGAACCAATAACCCAAGGTGATTCACCCTCAGCCTCAAGCAATGCGATAGCTGCTGGTGCACTATCGGCAGGTACAACAACGACCATGCCAACACCGCAGTTTAGTGTGCGGTACATTTCACGGGTTTCAACGTTGCCTTTTTCTTGTAGCCACTTAAATACAGGTGGCATATCCCAGCTTGCGGTATCGATGATGGCTTTGGTGCCTTCAGGTAATACACGCGGAATATTTTCTAATAAGCCGCCGCCTGTAATGTGAGAGAGTGCATGAACGGGGCTGCTTTTTATTAACGTAAGCAACGATTTAACGTAAATGCGAGTAGGCTCCATTAATGCTGTCGAAAGGGGTTTGCCTCCTACCACTTCATTTAGATCGGCGTTTGATACTTCAATAATCTTACGGATTAGTGAGTAGCCATTAGAGTGTGGGCCTGATGATGGAAGCGCTAGTAATGTGTCGCCAGCGGCCACTTTGCTGCCATCAATTATTTCTGATTTTTCAGCGATACCTACGCAGAACCCTGCTAGGTCATAATCGCCGCCTTCATACATACCAGGCATTTCAGCGGTTTCACCACCGACAAGCGAAGCACCTGAAAGCTCACAACCAGCGCCTATACCTTCTACAACTTGAGCTGCAACATCGACATCTAACTTGCCGGTAGCATAATAATCAAGGAAAAATAGTGGTTCAGCACCCGCGACAATGAGGTCGTTGACACACATTGCAACGAGATCGATACCAATAGTGTCGTGTTGCTTTAGGTCCATTGCTAAACGTAATTTTGTCCCTACGCCGTCTGTGCCTGAAATAAGCACAGGCTGCGTGTAACCTGTAGGCAGTTCGAATAGAGCACCGAAACCACCTAGCCCAGCCATTACTTCAGGGCGGCGTGTTCTTTTAGCAACGCCTTTTATGCGCTCCACCAGTGCGTTTCCGGCATCAATATCAACACCGGCATCTTTGTAACTTATGGACTGAGTTTCTGGCTTATCTGTCATCGGTTTCTCGGCAATAGTATTGGGGCAATTCTGAAAACGCGCTATTTTAGCAGGAGACGAATAGAACAGCCAACGTAGGAACAAATGTTTTATTGGTGTATTATCCCTATTCTATTGCTTTGTGCTCATTTTACGGATACTGATTTGAAAACTTTTTTTAGCGAAAATTCAATTAAAACATTAGCTAAGCTAGCTTTTTTAACATTTATTTTATCTTTTTCAGGCTTATTGACCGCAGCGCAAATAAGTGGGCTTTATCAGTCAGATGTTTTGGTCAGCTCTCAAAGTGCAGCTGAAAGGCAAGAAGCGTTCAATTTAGCACTAAACGAAGTGTTGGTAAGAGTGTCTGGTAAGACGTCGGTACTCGATAACGCTCAATTAATGGATGTTGCCAAGCAGCCTGATCAATTTGTTCAAAAATTTAGCTACGAAATAACGGACAACAGAAATAGTCTTGTCACCTTAGCCACAGAAACTGCACAAAAAGGGCGCGTTGGTAGCAGTTTTTACCGAATAAATGTTGTGTTTTCACGCTTAGCGGTCAGCCAGGCACTCAAAAAATATGGTGAACCGGTTTGGGGGAGTAATCGACCTTCTGTTCTAATATGGCTTGCTTCTGACAATCAAGGTAAGCGTACTGTATTAAGCGCTGGTGAAGAAACACCTTTATCGCAAGCTATTAAGCGTGCAGCCAAAGTAAGAGGGGTTCCGATTTACTTGCCCGTGATGGATTTAGATGATGAGGCTGCTGTTAGCTCGTCGGATGTTTGGGGGTTGTTTATTGACTCATTAAAAAGCCCTTCTGATCGCTATGCAGCTGATTCGCTTGTAGTGAGTCGTTTAGGGCAAAGCCGTGGTGATCTCTGGTCGGGTCAGTGGGTTTTTGAACTTAAAGGGATTGTTTATCGTGGTGAGATTAAAGATCAAAATTTAGATGAAGGCGCGATGTCGATGATAGCGAGCATTGCAGAAAGCCTTGCCGAGCGCTATGCCATTTTAGGCGGTGAAAGCTCTCTTAATAGTGAGGTGGAGCTAGAGGTAAGTGATATCGTCACGATGGAAGACTATGTTGCTGTCACACGCTATATAAATACTTTGCCTCCGGTTAATAATGCTCAATTGACCTGGGCGAAAGGGGAAAAAGTTCGCTTTATCATCAGTTTGAATGGTTATTTAGAACAGCTTTTGCAACACATTGAGTTAGATACAAAATTAACTGAAGAAATATCTCAGTCGTTTAATGCAGATGATAGTGCCAAGCTTTATTATCGTTGGTCGAAACTCAACGCTTTATAGCGTGGTAAACGTGGGGAATTAATACAGCGGAATGGATTACATATGTTCTTAGAGTGGCGTCACCTTCCAAACCTGTTAACGTTTTTACGGATCATACTGGTGATTCCATTTGCTGCGTGCCTTTATTTTGAATATTTTAAGCAAGCATTGATTTTGTTTTTTATTGCAGGGCTCTCTGATGGTGTCGATGGGTTTCTAGCGAGACAATTTCACTGGAAGTCTCGTTTTGGCGAAATTGCAGATCCGCTTGCAGATAAACTGTTACTTGTGACGGCGTATGTCATGCTGACCATTGCAGGGCATTTACCTATTTGGTTAACCGCGGTGGTATTTGGCAGAGATATTATTATAGTTAGTTGCGCGCTGATTTATCACTACTGGATCGGTGCTTATGAAATGAAGCCCTCAATGATTAGTAAGCTCAATACGTTTGTTCAAATTGTTTATGTATTGGCTATCGTGGTTTCATTATCTGGTTTTGATATGCCGCTATCTTTTCTATATTACGGAGTTTGGGCAGTCGCTGCGCTTGCAGTGTTGAGTTGTGTCCAATATGCCTATGTGTGGGGCCGAAAAGCCTATATTTACCGTAAATCTATTAAGGCCTGATTGTTTGTTATGAAAAGTACTGTTCAGGCTGATAACCCTCAGCAGCTGACTCTGTCCGTCAAGCTTCGTCAAGACGCCTCTTTCGAAAATTTTTTAGGCGCGGCGAATCAAAAAAATAGTCATATTTTACTGCATGCCCTCAATTCCGCTGAGCTATTTGTTTACCTTTGTGGTGATCAGTCGAGTGGTAAAACGCATTTATTGAATGCTTCTTGTAATGCGTTAGAAGCACAGGGTAAGCGAGTAATGTTTCTCTCGCTGAAAGATATCGGGGTGTTTGATAAGCAGCTATTTGATGGGTTGGAATCTTTTGATGCAGTTATGCTCGACGACATTGACCTACTATTTGATGATCTTGAGCGTGAAGAAGCGCTTTTTGACCTCTATAATCGCTTACGTAGCAACGGTAAAATGTTAACGGTTACTGCTTCTCAACCCGTGGCGAATCAAACATTAAAGCTGGCTGACTTACGGTCAAGATTAGGTGCAGGCTTGCTATTGCAGCTATTTAAACTGACCGATGAAGAGAAAGCAGTCGCGCTTAAATCGAAAGCTAAAGACAAGGGGTTGATTTTAGGCGATGAAACCGCTGCCTATATCATGAAGCGAAGTGACCGTAGCCTTGATGAACTATTTGCTTTGTTAGACCAACTTGATGATGCCTCATTAAGTGCTCAGCGCCGACTGACGGTCCCATTTGTGAAGTCGGTCTTAGGTTGGTAAGCCGTGTTAGTGTAGGTCGTAAAACATATTTATGTAACTGTAAAAACTAAGTGGCATAGATTTTTAGATTGTATTAGAGAAACGTGTTACAAGTCGCGAAGAACTTGATTAAAATATAGTCTGCAGAAAATCGAATTTGCATTCGATTGCTGACAACAAGGATTTTAAAACCTGGGGGAAACATGAAGCGTGTCATATTTAATTTAAAAGGTGGAGTAGGTAAGTCTAGTATTACCTCGAATTTGGCGGCGATTAGTGCTGCTGAGGGCTTGAGAACGCTGGTTGTTGACCTAGACCCGCAGGGCAATTCTAGTCATTATTTACTGGGTAAGCCAACCGCTGACTTGAAAGACACCATTGGTGACATGTTCGAGCAAACCGTTGCGTTTAATATTTTTAACAAGAAACCAGAAGATTTTGTTCATGCAACGCCGTTTGATAACCTTTATGTGTTGCCGTCTAGCCCAGAGCTCGATTATCTTGAGCGAAAGCTCGAAGCTAAGCATAAAATTTACAAATTAAGAGACGCGTTGAACAAACTGGGTGAAACCTTCGATCGTATCTATATTGATACGGCTCCAGCCCTTAACTTTTACACTCGATCAGCGTTGATTGCAGCAGATCGTTGCTTGATTCCATTTGATTGTGATGACTTTTCCCGTCAGGCGCTTTATCAAATTATGGGTGAGATTCAAGATTTACAAGAAGACCATAACCAAGGGCTATCGGTAGAAGGCATTATTGCCAACCAATTTTTACCAAGAGCGAGCTTGCCACGTCAGTTAATTAGCGAACTGTTAGAAGAGCAGCTACCTGTATTACCTGTTCGACTTTCTTCATCTGTTAAGATGAAAGAATCTCACCAAGCTAAGAGTCCGTTAATACACTTCGCCCCTAAGCACCCGTTAACCAAGCAGTTTATCGATTTACATAAAGTGCTCAACGGTGAAAAAGTCGCGTTAGAAGCGCTTTAGGCGATCATAATTAAGACCGCCACCCTTGGCGTTAGCAAGGGTGGCAATAGTTACTGTACTAGCCCTTTCAGTATTAACCTCTAACACCACTCATTAAACGTCCTATTGCAACACCTAGGCTTTCTGACCGCTCTGGATTTCTGAATTGAGTGAGCACCTCAGGGCGCATATCAGGTACAAACATTAAATCTGTGACTAGCTGAATAAAGATCGGTTTCTCATCTTCAATCTGAGATAAGTTGTCGAGATATTGCGTCATCAGCTTTTTATCTTTCAGGTGCTGCCAACAGTAAAGGCTTAAACTATGAAGCACTTCTATATTTTGTCCTGCAGGTGATGCCAGTATAGCGCTAATGCATTCTGTCACCTTACTGTCTTTATCTGCTTGGGAAAATGCGCGTATGGCGCTGTCATAGAAGCTAACCGGTAGGGGCTCTTGATTAGCGTTTGATAGCGACGCATTGACTCGGCTGATTATAGCTGTGATTAACATAACCGGTGCTTTTTTATTCTGAATAAAACGGCAAAGTGCTTCAAATGCAGGGGCGTCGACCCAGCCCATTGCACTTGATAATGTGCTTGAAATTTTATCCTCTGACACGCGTTCAACGATGTCTGCAAACCCCTGAAGCCCTAGGTTGCTCCAGAGAATGCCTGAATCTTTACTTGATAGGTAGTCTTGTACCGGCTGAAACCATGCTGAAGGGGGCTCGGCTAATATCTTGCTGACTTTAGCGTGAATAGCGGCCTTTTGTTCATCATCAGGCTCAAAGGTATAGACAGACGACTCGTTTTTATTTTGCTGTTGAGAGGATGTGATGCCAAGCATGGCTAACAGTTCTAAAATTAAGGCATCTCGCGCCTGAGGGATAATCAACCCTTGCTCATCTAACGGAAGCTTAAAGAACCAGATGGTATGTTGTTGATCTTGGCCTGGATTCCAGACAATGAGAGCGAATTGAGCTTGGTAGGCTACAGGCCAAGGGTAAGCTGATTGGCAGGATTCAAACGAGTCAAATTGCGTTTGGCTGATGTTTCTAATGCCTCTACCGATGTTAACCCAGCGGAACTTTAGCTTGGTTGATGCTAAAAGTGCGTTTAGAGACGTAGGGTATTCCATGATTATCCTTAATAGTGTGTGCTAGGTTAGTAAACTATAGTAGGTTTGCTTGGTGGGTTATTTTAAAACCTTTATCATAAGGATCAAAGTGTGAAATGACCTGTATTTAAAAGTCTAACGCATCAGTGACTAGTGTTTGCAGGGTTTTTATTGTTAATAGCGTCGATTGCCAACGATCGTTACTATATTTTGAGGTTAGAACATGCATTCGAAGATAGCTAATTTGCTTCGAGAAATTGAAATTGAATTACGGCAATTAGGGCTTTGGTCTGATAAGCCTTTAGAGCCCCAACAGTTAATGAGTGTAGAGCCTTTTTGTATAGACACCATGACCTTTCCTGAATGGGTACAGTTTGTGTTTATTGCACGATTAAAATTCATCATAGCGCAAGGGGCTGAATTGCCGAAAACAAGTGATATAGCGCCAATGGCGGAAGAGTTTTTTAAGGTGAATAACGTGAATGCTGAACCTCTGATCAGTTTGATCAAGGCGTTTGATCAGTTGATTACGGAGCAGTAATGGTTTTCTGTTATGAGAGAAATATTTGTAAGGTTTTAGCTTATAGGCTAAAAGACTGACTGCCTTCGTTAAGGCGTAAACCGTTTCTGATTTCTTGAAAAAGTTGCGGCAAAAGCTCGCTCGGAAGCGGGTTGGAATACAGATAACCTTGTACATATTGGCAGCCGTTTATCTTCAAAAAAGCTTCTTGCTCTCGGGTTTCAATACCTGCTGCAAAGGTTCTAAGGTTCATCTGGTGGGCGATATTAATGAGTGTTTCTGTAATAATCATATCGTTTTCATCACTTGGAATACCCTTGATGAACGTGCGATCAATTTTGATGATATCAATGGGTAGTTTTTTGAGATGGCTTAGCGACGAAATTCCGCTGCCAAAGCTGTCGATAGTGAGCGTTAACCCCAGCTCTTTCAGCTTATTCAGTGTTATGACCGATTCTTCTAACTTGTTGGTAATGGTATTTTCTTCAATTTCTAGCACTAAAAAGCGGGGATTAAATCGGGTTTCCATCAATACTCGCGCTATTGTTTTTACGAGTTGAGGGTGGCTGTATTGTCGATTAGACACGTTTAAAGTGATTTTAACCGGGGTTTTACTCATTGCCTGTACTGCTTTACCCTGAAGGCAAGCGTTTTGCAGTGTCCACTCGCCAATAGCTAGAAGCTGTCCCGTTTGTTCTGCGACTTTTAGAAACTTGTCAGGTGATAATAACCCTTTAGTAGGATGCTGCCATCTAAGCAGTGTTTCAAGTGCAATTATTTGCCCAGACTCAATATCGATAATAGGTTGGTAATACAGCTTAAGCTCGTTGTTAGTGATTGCGTGACGTAGTTCTTGCTCAATCGAAAGTTGCTGAAGCATGTCTTCATTCATTTTTGGGTCAAAAAACTGAATATTATTTCGGCCAGAACTTTTTGCTTGGTACATGGCCATATCTGCATTTTTTAATAGCTCAGCATAAACGGCTGCGTCATCAGGGGCTAAAGAAACACCAATGCTAGACGTGATAACTAATTCACCGCTAGGGAGTGGAATCGGTGTTGTTATGGCATCCAGAATGTTTCTGGCAACTAGTTCTGCGCCTTCTACACCACTTACGTCTGCCAATAATACAGAGAATTCGTCTCCGCCTAGGCGTGCAACAGTATCTTCATTTCGGACGCAGGCGGTTAATCGATTGACGATTACTTTTAATAGCTCATCGCCGGCGTCATGGCCGAATGTATCATTGATGCGCTTGAAAAAGTCGATGTCTAAGGTAATGATTGCAATCGAATGTTGGTGTCTAAGTGATTGTTTTAGTGCTTGATTACACCTGTCTTCAAATAGTCGCCTGTTAGCCGCACCTGTAAGAATATCAAAATGGGCAAGGTGGTGAAGTTGATCTTGTGTTGTTTGAATTTCAGTAATGTCTTGGCCGATCAGAATGACTTGGGTTGGCTCATCATCTGAATTAGAAATACGGTTGATATTCCAAAGCATAGCGTGCTCGACACCATCGAATGCAATGGCTTCGCTGTTGAGGTTTTCTTTGCCTACGCCACTTTCAATGACCTTTGTAATCTTCCAAGCTGTCTCATCTTGCTGCTGTTGAGGTACAAAACAATCAATATAATTTTTGCCAATGACGTCATCTCGGCTGTAGCCAAAAAGAGATTCTGCAGCACTATTCCACTGCTTAATCAGGTAGCGGTCATCGATGACTATAATGGGGCTACCTGCTGTTTCAATCAGTGCTTTGTATCGCCGCGATGATCGTCGAAAAGACTTTTCTGCCTGCTTTCTTATATAAACTTCATCACTCAGTTCTTGGTTGGTTTTTTGTAATTGTTCTGTTCGTTGCAATACGATGTCTTCGAGCTTACTGGCTACTTTTTGTCGCTCTTCCAGTAGTGCGCTGACATAAAGTGTTGTGGTAATGATAATGGCTAACAGGATCTCCAAAATAATGAGATCATATAGGTTGTTAGGTGTGGAGTTGATGGGGTCAATATAGATAAGCGCTAGAAATGCTAGAGATAACGTTATTGAAACGGCGGCAGCGCATCCTGCTTGGCTAAATCGTGTAGCAGCCCAAATGGTCAGGGGTAGTACTAGGAACACACTTTGTATGCCTTGGTAAAAAGACAAATATGAGACTATACCTAAGCCAACAAACCATGCACTCCATTCTAATAGTTTATCGGATATATATCGAAAACCGCGAAACTGATGATGAGCAAGTATTAAGGGTGTCAGAAACAATATGCCTAAAAAGTCTGCCAGGGTAAACACCAGCAGCCTCAGCGTGTAATTAATGTTAATGCCGCTATCAGGTTGAGTGATACTCGAGAGCATAGCGAAGATTGAGGATGTAAAAACAATAACTAAGATGGCACCTAGGTAAAATGCTAACAGACTTCGGTCTCGGTCGAACGGATAATCAGCGCCTGTAACGTTGATGAAAAACCGATAGATAAGATAAGGCTGTAGCGTATTGAGTAAGCCGAATGAAGCTACGAGCGCTACAGTGCTAAGCACATTATTGTTGCTGAAGAGAAAGTCTGAAGCCGCACTCGCTAGGGCGGCCATGAACAGCACAGGTAAAACAGATTCTTTGTAAATATAGACAATCGCTAACGCAAATCCAGAGGGTAACCAAACGGGTGAAATCGGTGAATCGGGAAGCGTTATAGAAACTGAGGTCTGAGCTAACACCATGTAGGTGAGAAATAGCGCTATTGATCTAACGGGGTGATCTTTAATCGGTGATAGCCATTTGATTAGATTAAACTCTTTGAGTTTATTGGGTGTCATCCCTTGCATCCTTGCTGGCAGCGAATTCAGTCATTTGGCGCGTGGCTGTTCGTCGTATTTAATAATGTATTGTTGTTTCTAAAGAGAGTTCTCAGTGTAATCTGAAAACTCTCTTTTAGTGTGAAACAAAATGTGTTGTTATGTAATTTAATGTAGCAAGCAGTGAAGTGACTTTCTTACTCCATTTTTGGGTTAAAGTGAGAATCTCATAGATAGATCAATAGCTTTACAGTCTTTAGTGAGCGCACCAATTGAAATGTAATCTACACCCGTCTCAGCAATGGCGGTAAGTGTCGTTTTATTGATACCACCAGACGCTTCTAATTTCGCAATGCCTGCTGCCATATCAACAGACCTAACTAACGCGTCGTTATCAAAGTTGTCGAGCATGATAATGTCTGCTTTAGCGTTTAATGCTTCTTCAAGCTCCTTTAGGCTTTCGACTTCGACTTCTACTGGTTTACCTGGCGCTATAGTGTGAGCCATTTCAACAGCTCGCTTGATTGAGCCGCAAGCCATAATGTGATTTTCTTTAATAAGAAATGCATCATACAGCCCAATTCTGTGGTTGTAACAACCGCCAAACGTCACTGCGTATTTTTGTGCCTGCCTGAGCCCAGGAATGGTCTTCCGCGTATCGAGTAATTTCACTGATGTATGAGAAACCATTGAGGCATACTCTTTACAGATAGTGGCTGTGCCTGAAAGGGTTTGTAAAAAATTAAGTGCCGCTCGCTCGCCTGTTAATAAGCCTCTTGCAGGGCCTGCTAAAGAAAATAGGCGGGTATTGGGTTGAACGGTATCACCTTCTGAGACATGCCATTCTATGTGAATATTTTTATCTACTTGTTTAAAAACTTCATTAACCCAGTCAATACCACAAACAACACAACGTTCTCGCGTAATAACATGCGCTTTAGCTTGAGCGTCTTCTGCAATTAATTGCGCGGTAATATCACCGCTTCCAATATCTTCTTCTAAGGCAGTTTTGACGTTTTGTAAAATAGCAGAATGCAGAGTATGGGTCATAATGGGTGTCTAATTTGTTAAGTGTTGATTCGGGTTGACGCTATGTTAATGCTGGGAGAGTGTAAGAGTTGTATTTTTTTGACGCAGTTCTAGCTGTTTTAAGGCACTCATCCCCATCAATACTTCGTCTTCTGATGTCATGGCCGGATTGATACTGGCTGAGACATTATAAAGAGTTATTGGCCCAATGCTAACCCTTTTAAGCGATGTCTTAAAAACGGTAATAATGCCGTTTGCGGTTGACGCTTGTGACTGTCCGTAGTGTTTTAAGCCAATTTTATCGGCAAGCGCCTGAGGAATGACTACATCGGTTGCGCCGGTATCAATCATAAACGTAGCGTCGTGACCATTAATTTGGCCGTTAAAAACATAATGCCCATAACGATTCCTCTCTAGTGCTACCGAGGTTTTTGATACATCATCTGAAATAGTGGCTAAGTTTTGATTAGGGTTGTGCTGCTTATCCTCCCAAACGCCCAAGAAACGAGTGAGTAAGATCATTCCGATGACCCATGCAATGATCGCCATGTTTCGCCCTGTTTTTTTTGAAACGGGCGTATCTTGGGTGTTATTGGGTGCGGGCATTGAGTGTTGGCGGCTCCAAAAATGATGTCTTTTGCTGAAATAGGTTTGATTCTGCTCACTATACAAGAGAGCTTGGGGTGGGTGAATTAATTTTTTGTACTAGTCAGAATGCGCCGAAAACATGCTTTTGGTAAGAGTGCTATGCTGTTGATAGCGTTTTCAACTTATCAGTGTTATTAGTTTGGCAATCTAAAGTCTTAATTTGTGAACCACTTCTCGAAGTGACATTTCGTGACATTTGTTGACACAGATGATCTATAAAAGATTGATAGTAGATGGAAAAATGAAATGTAAATTAACGTGAAATGAAAAGACTTCCTTACCCTGTTTGCAACGTAAACCGGTAAGGGTCAGATGATAGCTACTTATAGTGAAATCAATATGACGCAGAATCATAATGTAGTTGACCTCGATAAACTGAGGACCGTGCCAGATGGCAAAGCCTCTTCAGGCTCCCTCCCAGCACCTCTTTCAAAAGTGCGGGATTTAGCTATAGGCCAATTGAAAACGTTGTTGCGCCAGCTTTTTGATAATGCCGATGATGCGCTGTTTGAACTGGCTGATAAAGCGGGGTCAAACGGTGAGCAGGCGAAATATTTTGATGCTATGAGAGAAGTCAGATTGCAGCGTAAGCAAATTGCGCTGTTAATGCTGCAGTCTGTCGTTAGATCGTTTAATCAAGTAGGTCGTTATAAGCTGCAAGGGATTACAGCCACAGAAGCCCCGTCCAGTTTAGAATCATTAAGCCTTGTTCAAAATGATGAGCTTGAAGAACGTGTTGCCATAGAGGGGATGGTCAGTAAAACACGAGGGACTTGCGGACAGTCGATTGATCACTACCAAATCAGAGTTGAGTCGCTTTTACCTAATGCGAGTCTTGATCAAGCCCATATCCCAGCAAGTCCAGAAATACTTGTTCACAGCTTTGTGGATGGCTGCAAAGACCTTCAGGTTGATATCGAATCAAAACTTATTGTATTCAAATTATTTGAAAAGTACGTGTTAACGAATATTGCCGACATGTACCAGAAATCTAACCAACAACTGATAGATGACGGCGTAATGCCAGACCTTAAACAAGTGAGGTCTGCGGATAAAAGAGTGCCGGGCCAGTCTGCGTCCGCCGGGCACTCTACTTCAAGACAGTCTTCTTCAGATGGCAACGCATATTCAGACGGCAGTTCATATACGGATAGGTATTCGCACTCAGGTAATCACTTAATGGACGGTGAAACGGGTGAAATTATTGAAGAAGATGCAGGCCTGTTTGAAAGTCTAAGGCATATGCTCCACGCCCAAGGTAACGCTCAGCAAACCAACAACGGCTTTGTGGGCGGTAGTGTAGGCGGCGCTAGTGGCTTTACAGAAGTGAGTCGTGACCAAGTTGTATCGGTGTTGTCAAATGCTCAGCAGGGGCTCCCACTTGCTCCAAACAATGGCGAAATTGGGGTGATGGACTTTAGATCGCTTCTTATTGGTCAGATGAGTGAGTCGGGAATTGAAGCCCCAAAATTTAAGAAGGTTGATGATGATGTTATCAACTTAGTATCGATGTTATTCGAGTTTATTCTTGATGACAGGCAGCTACAGCCTACGATGAAAGCGTTGATCGCGCGTTTACAGATCCCTATGTTAAAAGTGGCGATGCTTGATCGAAACTTTTTTAACAAAGGTGGTCATCCGGCTCGTAAGTTACTTAATGAAATTGCGACAGCTGCGATTGGTTGGAATGAAAAACCAGAAGGCCAGCGAGACCCGTTAAAAGATAAGGTTGAGTATGTTGTTCAGAGCTTGCTTGAAAACTTTGATAGTAACTTTGATGTATTTGAATCGCTATTGTCGGAATTTACCCGCTTTCTAGATGTTGAAAGCAGACGCGGCCAGCTAATAGAGCAGCGTACTCGTGATGCCGAAGAGGGTATGGCGAGAAATGAGACCGCTAAAAGTGTTGTTCAGCACAGTATTGAGCGCATTGTAGGCAATAAAACACTACCTGAGTCAGCCAAGGCGTTATTACAGGATGCTTGGGGTCAGTATATGTCCCTGACGTACTTAAAGCATGGCGAACAAAGTGCCGAGTGGGGGGGGGTGCTAACAGTAGCAGAAAATTTAGTGTGGAGTGTCTGCCCAGATAAGGCTAAGCCCGATGCAAGGAATCATTTACTCTCATTGATTCCGGGGCTGCTTAAAAACTTAAGAGCAGGTTTAAATGAGGCTTCTTATGATCAGTTCAAGTCAAGTGAATTACTTAAGTCATTAGAAGGCCTGCATATAGATGCATTGCAGATGTTAGCAACAGCAAGCCTTGATATTGACACGCTAAAGGCTGAAAACGCCCCCCATGCTAACCAGACGTTTGCTGACTTAATTGACCCTAAAACTGTCGAAAAAGATTTAGGGATAGATGACGACCTAGAAGAGAGGAATGAAGGTCTTTCCCTAGAAGATGACTCGTCTGATATTTCGAACTCGATGGACTCACTTCTTGATGATGTTGACTTGATACTTGACGGTGTAAGTGACTCAGACATAAGCGGTGAAGGTGTAGCGGTAAATGAAACGGAGGCTGTGCGCGAACAAACTATATGTGAAGAAACTATACGCAAAGAACCTAAAAGCGCCGAGCTACCTGAGGCTATAACGATTGAGTCGGCCATAAATATACCTGAGGTTGTTAAGCGCAACACCTCTGTTATTTCAGATGCGGCTAGCGCAGAAATGATTGAATCTTTAAGAGTGGGCTCTTGGTTAGAGTTCCAAGAAAACGGAAAAATCATTCGGTGCAAATTAGCGGCACTTATTCGAGTCACGGGAAAGTACATTTTTGTCGATCGGAGTGGCATTAAGGTAGCCGATAAGAATAAACCTGAGTTGTTAGACATGGCTCAGCAGGGGCTCATTAGTGTTCTTAATGACGGCTTGCTTTTTGATCGAGCGCTTGAATCGGTTATTGGAAATCTTAGAAATAATAGAAAGGACTAATTGAAAATCAAATAAAAAATCATAAAGCACCGTTTATAATTTTATTAGCTTGTAATACTCTTATCCTTTAGTACTGTATAGCTACAGTACTCTTGGCTTATATGCTAGGGTAGATACTGTATTAGACGCTAAAGGAGGATTGGGCTGTCGTTATGATTTATAATGGAATTCAACGTATTACTCATGTAAGCAATGATGGCGTGCTGGACGGCTGGCTTAAAGGTGTCAGACGGGTGGTGTCTCCTAACTGTAACGCTCGCCCTGCTGACGCAGAAATCAACCTACTCGTTATTCATAATATAAGCTTACCGCCCGGCCGGTATGGTGGCGATCACATTGAGCGTTTCTTTACCAATCGACTAGATCATTCACTGCATCCATTCTATAAAGAAATCGAAGGTGTAGAGGTTTCGTCTCACTTGTTGATAAAACGGACGGGTGAAGTTGTTCAGTTTGTACCCTTCAGTGAGAGAGCCTGGCACGCAGGTGCTTCAACGTTTCAAACCCAAGAAAATTGTAATGATTTTTCAATTGGTATTGAACTAGAAGGTGAAGATGAAGTGCCTTACACCGATGCTCAGTATGAAGTGTTGGTGAAAATTACACGGTGTTTAATGAGAGAGTATCCTGGGATTGATATGGGGCGAATAGTGGGCCATCAAGATATTGCACCAGGCAGAAAAACAGACCCAGGAAGAGCATTTGATTGGGCAAATTATTTTGGCCTCGTGGGTGGGAATGCCAGTTTGGATGCTAAAGTTGTCTAAGGTGGTGCTAAATAGCCATGTAAAAAGGCATTAAACATGAGCCTTATTGCACTGCTGATTAGTTACTTTTTACAGCAAAAGATGGATCTTCCATTAAGCTCTCAGTTTGATCGTATAACCCTTAAAATATTGAGGCCTGATCATTTCTCGATTATGGCAAAGCGCAATAGTGCTGCATTCTTACTCTTGCTGCTGATTCTACTCGCTTATTTTTCTTTTTCTTATGTGCTGTTTTTTTTAGTTGAAGGTACGTTGTGGGGCTTTACGACTTTGCTGCTTGAAATAGCAGTGCTGCTATTCACTTTGGGTAAAAAAGGGTTTAAAGACAGTTTAGCGAGCTATTTAAGTGCCTGGACACGAGGGGATTTTGACGCGGCTAGTTTTAAACAGCAGGAACTATCAGGTGTTAATGCTCGTTTGCTACGTAATCCAGCCATGATGCAAAATGAAGTATCAAGTGCATTTCTTTATCATAACTTCAATCGTTTTTTCGTCATAACGTTCTGGTTTGTGGTTGGAGGTCCAGCTATGGCTGTTGTGGCAAGGGTGGCAGACCTTGTCGCGCAACACTCATCTCACCAATTAAGGCGTGTAGCGATAAAGGTTAATAGGGCGTTAGAGTGGTTACCCGCAAGGTTGCTTGGTGTAACGTTTACCCTAGTGGGAAACTTTAAAGGATCTATCTCAGTATGTGTTAAGTATTTGGGAGATGTCTCAACCGATACACCAACTGTATTAAGAGATGTTGCCGCCTGTGCGATTGATAGCTTTTACATCGACGACGTTACTGGCGCTAACAAAGACCCGGGTAGATTGATAGTCAGAGGGGTTGATAGTATTAGTGGTGTTAGAGGGCTGTTGAGTAGAAGCATGGCTTTTTGGCTAGGTGTTTTTGCCCTCATTGTTATCGTAAGCTACTAATAAACTGATTTTTTGTCGTACACCTAGCCATTATAGGGTTTAAGTGTAGGTGTTAAGTGGTTGAGAAATTCGCTCATACTGTTGGCAATGACCTTATGTGCTGAAAATCCTGCCTTTTCGAGCACAATTTGCCCTGTGCTGTTATCGATAGCGATGACTTCATCATCAAGCGTACAGCCGATAAATAGCGTGAGTGGTAGTTTATTTTTCTTTTTAGCAAAGGCATGCCCTAATAAATTCTGCTTTAGCATCTCTTCGTCTTCTGTATTCCAAATCTGAATGAGGCTCATTTCTCCTAAATCATGAGATACCACAATGCCATCAGACCAATAGTATCCATAAAAATTCAACACATCAGGGTGAAATTTAACGTCTAGTGCGCTTTCTAAATGGGAAAATATATTGTCGGCTTGGCGAATGGTTGGTTTCCACTCTATCAATCCATTTTCATTAGGCGACGCGTCAACTATGCACTTAGAGGTCCAGTCCTTATCGTATTCAATTTTAGGTAGGCTAAGGTCTAGTTTATGGGACAGGTCAACAAATCGAGTAAGGAGCCTTTCAAGTGCCTCTATGGTTAAGGTCGGCTCATTTGAGGGCGTTTCGCCATGGGATGAGGTAGAGTGGCTGCACGAAGATGGGTCAATTTTTGTCATAAAAATGTCTTCAATAAAGGCTGTAGTCATTTGTTTTAAAGGATTGCTATTATTCGTCTTCGCCCCATAACCATGCAGCGCCTCTTACGCCGCTAGAATCACCATGTTGGGCTTTTACCAGTCGAGTGTTGACCTTATCGGAAAAAACATACGAGAGCCACTGCTTTTCAACTTGCGGGTAAATAGCGTCAATATTGGACATGCCTCCGCCTAGTGCAATCACGTCAGGGTCTAGTATGTTGATAACGGTGGCTAAAGAGCGGGCTAGTCTATCAGTGTAATAACTAAAGGCGAGTGTTGCATGAGGGTCTTGATTATATCTGGACATGATTTCAACCGGAGATAAACTATTACCGCTTAACGCCTGGTAGCTATGTTTGAAACCAGGGCCAGATAAGTATGTTTCAATGCAGCCTTGCTTACCGCAATAACAGGGAGGCAATGGACGATCATGAGTTTGTGGCCAAGGAAGTGGGTTATGCCCCCATTCACCGGTAATAGCATTTGGGCCATGTAATAGCGATTTATTAATCGTGATTCCGCCACCAACGCCTGTCCCTAGAATAACCCCAAATACTATGTTATCAGCCGAAGCCGCACCATCACAGGCTTCAGATAGTGTAAAACAGTCTGCATCATTGGCGATTCTAACTTCTCTAGAAAGTCTAACCTGTAAGTCTTCCTTTAATTTTTGTCCAATTAAACAAGTGGAGTTAGCATTTTTAACGAGACCATGATCAGGAGAGAGTGTACCGGGTATACCTATGCCCAGTGAGCCTGTAACTGATAGTGTTGATTCCGCGTCCGCGACTAATTGCGTTATCGTATTTAATGTTTCTACGTAAGCGTTTTTGGGGGTTGGCAATCGTTTCCGATAAACTTCTTGGTTGTTATTTGCTAAAGCGATTAGCTCAATTTTGGTACCGCCTAGGTCAATGCCGAAACGCATACTTATCACTCCTTTGTGACGCTGATTAAACAGAACATTAAGCCCGCTTGGCTAGAAAGTACGGCGCTTCGGATGTTAGGTTTTTGTGAAGTGCATAATTTACAAATTGAAATAAATAAAACATAAATTATGACAAGATGATGCCGATAAGATAATTAGCGATATAAAGGTTACTTTTTGAGCGTTTTGCACGAAGCATAAATTTTATGCGTATCATTATACACTTTGTGTTTTATCCCTTCCCCGTTATAAGCTTGGGTTCATGCAAAGGTCTCTTTTTAATGAAGATAAATATTCAAAAAATGTTTATAAGTGCAGCACTTTTCAATATTTAAGCTAGAATTATTAAAAATATCAAACGTTAATAAGAATAAACCGATAAAACGATTGAAGAGGCCTTTCTGTTCATTTGTTGGAGAATGTGTGTGAAAAATCTGTTGTTGCCAGCAATGGCGTTGATGAACAGACTGACCTATGTTTACAAATTTACCTTAATTAGTATTCTGTGGTTGATTCCTATCGGGGGGCTTACCTATATGCTGGTAAGTCAGTTAAATGACTCAATTGATCGTGTGGCAAGCGAAGTTGACGGGCTGAAAGTCTATCAGACGTCTTACCACTTGGTTCAAGAAGCCATTAACTACCGTGATTACCGAACAATGGCCAAATTACGAGGGGTTGAATCCGCCATCCAAAAGTCGTCTAAATCACGTAAAAAAATATCAGAAATGGTCGCTGAGTTAGAAGGGGCAGAATTTGCGTTTGATGTTAATGGTGATTTAAACAATCAAATTGTAGCATTAGCAAAAGCTTGGAAGCAGATTGCATCTGAAGATAGTTTTCAGAACGATTATGGTAATCAATTTAAATACTATGGGGCTTTTGTAGAGCAAACACAAAACCTTGTATCAGCCACTATCCAGGTGTCTGGTCTAGCTCAAGATTCATCAAGAGAAATTCAATTACTTCTAGAGTTATCAAACGGCTCGATCATCAGTGCAATTGAAAGCCTTGGTCAAGCGCGTAGTGTGGGTATTTTCGCGCTCAATGAAGGGACGGTTAACTACACATTAAGTGATTTGCTAAATGAGATCTTTGACAGTCTAACCAGTGCGAATAATGCATTGGTACCAAGTCTTGATGTTGCAATGAAGTCGAGTGATGAAGTGATACGTCAATTAGGCTCTCACTCAGAGATGCTTAAAGGAAGTATTCTCATTGCTCAGGATAGCGTTGATCGAGATATTATTACCCCGATGAGGCTCGAAAAGCCTTGGGATGAGTTTGATAATTTGGTGTCAGCTGAAATAAATAAATTTGCCGACTTTAATGATCGGCTTATGGGCTATGTTGATAAAACCCTAGAAACTCGTTTAGCGGCTGAAACAAGAGCTCGAATGATGTTGTTTGTTGTTTTAAGTATATTGCTGGCTGTTATTGTTTATCTGTATATGGGTTTTTCGGTTTCAGTGAGAACCACTATTGCCAGTTTTACCAGTGCTGCGCGTAAAGTCGCAAACGGTGATCTTACGGTGACACTAGAAAAATATACCTATGATGAAATGGGCGAACTGACGACTGAATTCAATAATATGACAGATAAGATGCGTCAGTTAATTCAGGTTGTCAGTGGGACTACTGCCGACGTTGATCATCAGGCTCAGCGTGTAAATGGCACCGCCATTTCAAATAGTACCGCGGTTGAAAAACAAATGCATGAGACCGGTCAGATATCTGAAGCGATGCACCAGATGGTCGAGACGGTTCAAGAGGTTGCTTCCGCGTCTCAGACTGTCTCAGATGCAGCAATGGGTGCTGATAAAGAGGCAAACAATGGTAAATTGGTCTTAGAGGACGCATTGAAGTCAATCGATGACCTTGCTAATGAAATCCAAGAATCTGTTAAAACGATTAACCGAGTCAGTAAAGACAGTGAAGATATTAGCTTGGTCATGGTTGAGATTAGATCAATCGCCGAACAGACTAACTTGTTAGCCCTTAATGCGGCTATTGAAGCAGCAAGAGCAGGGGAGCACGGAAGAGGGTTTGCTGTTGTAGCTGATGAGGTACGAACGTTATCTCAGCGTACGCAAAAATCGACTGAAGAAATTGAATCGATGATTGAGCGTTTACAAAAAGGGGTTCGAGACGCCGTAAGCTCTATGCAGAGCAGTCACACGACGACTACAGTGACGGTAGATCAGTCGCGTAAAGTATCTGAAGCATTAACCAGTATTGCTGCTAGCATTTCTTCAATCGTAGATATGAGTCACCAGATTGCCAGTGCCGCAGAAGAGCAGAGTGCTGTCGCGACAAATATCGATAATAACGTGACCCTTATTTCAGATTTAGGGCAGGAAACAGCAGATAATGCGAACGAAACCTTAAGCGCAAGTAAAGAAATGTCGAATTTGACAGGTTCACTACAAGATGTAGTGGGTACGTTTACTATTTAAGATTCACCTTTTACACAAACATACACTGAATTCGTAGATTCATTACCTTGAAATGGATTTAAAAATGAAATTACATGCGAATCGACACGCTCGAACACTGTTTTTAATAAGGTCTCAAAGCTTTCTTCGGGTAAGTTCTGAGACCACATAGCAAATATACCCTTGGGATTAAGTTGCTCTGCCATGAGCGTTAGGTTTTCGGTGGTATAAAAACTAGCGTTAGCGGGGTTTAGAAACTCAGTGGGAGAGTGGTCAATATCCAAAAGAATGGCGTCAAATTTTCTACCTGAGCTATTTGGATCAAAGCCGGTGCTAGGGGTTGTGGCTAGGTCGAAGAAGCTGCCAAGTATATAGCGGTTTCGCCTATCTGCGTTGAGTATTTTCCCTAGCGGCACGCGCTCATCTTGATGCCAGCCTATAACGCTCTCTAATGCATCTACTACCAATAATTCTGAAATTCGTTCATCCTTTAATGCTTCTACAGCGGTATAACCTAGCCCAAGCCCCCCGACGACAACGTTAACTTATCGCCTTCCAACGCGGCTAGCCCAAGACGTGACAACGCCTCTTCTGCTTCAACAAACATGCTCGACATTAAAAATTCGTCGCCTAGTTTAACTTCATAAATATCCCTGTCACCCAATACCGGTATACGGCGTTGGCGGAGGGATATTTGACCTAGAGGTGAGGCCTGGCTATCAATTTCTTTAAATAATGGCGACATGTTTGTTTGGTCCAAGATGAGTATACCGATAACGGCTTATAGGTTAGATATGCCAATAGCTATAGATCAATGATGGTGCTCTACTTTCTTAGGTTCATCGGATAGATTAGGAAATTTGTGTTTCGCATACTCACTATGACAACCAATACATGACTCCAGCATTCTTGAGTAATAGAACCCAACTAATTCGATGTGTTTTTTATGGCTAACATGTTCAAGCATTCCGGCATATTTATGGAATTGTTGATCTTTTTGTATGAACCCCAGCGGTAGTTTTTCATGGAGTTCGTGCTTTTGCGACTCAGTGATCTTTTGCTTGAGAATAAAACTGTTGTTAATCTTACCTGCAATCTCGGAGACCGCGTTTAGGTCGCCAGAAGCAAAGGCAGGTACAATATTTTTCATCCCGACCTGAATGGCTAGCATTTCTTGCTTAAGCAATGCTCTCAGCTCAGGCGATAGACTCTCAACGCCGCTTGCTGAATAACTGTTGGGCGAAATCGCAATCAATAAAGCGATTAGTGCAGAACTGATGGCTTTTGTCATTTTAATGATTCTCTTTTATCGTTATTGGGAACCCCTGAAGGTCATAGAATATTATTCCTCAACGAAGAGAAATGCTATGCGTCTTCTCTCAATCTTTTGACCTTTTCAAGTAAACTGAAGTTTACTGGAAAGTACTGGTTGTTCTGTTGGGCAATTGATTCAATATAGCCATTAATATACTCAATTTCGGTTTGTTTTGTCGCTCTTACGTCTTGCAGCATTGATGATACATTGTTTGCTGTTCTTTTGATGACATCTTCTACAATAGATTGAAGCTCTGCTGGGCTTGCTTCAATGTTGTTTAGCTTCATCGCGTGTGAAAGCTCATGACAGAGTGGGGTGATATGGGTGTCAAAGAGTGGTTGCCCGATGAGTTCGCCATTTTTACAGTTGAGTAGGGCGGTAAAGGGGTTTATAGCGCAATTTACGGCGAGTTTAAACCATAACTTCTGCCAGATATTTTGAGTATGAAAGACTTTAAGTCCGGAACTTGAAAGAAGGCTTAATATCTTCTTTGGCTCATCAAGTGAGTGGGCGGTTGATATTGCACCAAACCATGTCTCGCCTTCACCAGCATAGATAACCGTTTGCGGGTCTGGGCGGTTAGCGCCTTCGGTGGTAGAGGCAGCATAGAGGGAGGTTTGAGGCAGCAACTGGGCGATAGCTTGCTGGCTACCCATACCATTTTGAAACAGTACGATTCGGGTTGAAGGTGAGATTCTGTTCTTTAACTGCTGTATTGCACTGAGGGTGTCATAGCTTTTCGTGAACACCAAAAGAATGTCTATTGGTGGATTACTTTCTGACGAGGATACTGAGGGTTCGCAAGGAAATGTAAGTGTCGTAGATTGCTCTTGGTCTATAAATTGAAATTGGTGCGTCTTATTGCTAGTGCTTAGCTTGCTGCCTTTGATTAGCAATATTACGTTATTGTTGCGCGATAGCTTTGTCGCCCATAAACTGCCGAGTGCGCCAGACCCTAATATATGAATGGTGGGTTTGTCTGCCATAGTTTTGACCTACACTGATCGTTTGACCTGCAGTGATAGCTTAGACCTACGCTGATCATATATAAACGTCGGAATGATCAATAGGGCTCAAGTGTAAAAGAGGAGAGAGTATTAGTTAGATTTTTAAAAAAGCGATCAGGGAGGGTAACCCCTCCCTGATAGCGTTAGATTGCTTTTATCTTCTCTAACTGTTCGTTGAGTCTGTCAAATGTGCCTTGCGCATCGCTGAGCTTAGCTTTTTCTTTTTCAACAACCTCTTCAGGTGCTTTGCTAATGAACTTCTCGTTTGAAAGTTTGCCTTTCAGGCGTTGAAGCTCTTTAGATACCTTCTCGACTTCTTTGCTTAAGCGCGCAATTTCAGCATCTTTATCGATGAGCCCTGCCATTGGCACAAGCACTTCCATTTCACCGACTAATTGTGTCGCAGCTAATGGCGCTTCTTCGTCGTTAGTTAACCAAGTGATAGCTTCAATTTTAGCCAATGACTTCAAGAATGTTTCATTCTGATCTAGTCGGCGTTGATCTTCAGCGGCACCATTTTTAAGCATAAGAGTAATAGGCTTTGCAGGCGAAATATTCATTTCACCTCGAATGTTTCTAACGCCGATAATGACGCCTTTCAACCATTCAATATCACCGTCTGCTTTTTCATCTATCCGGCTTTCGTCTGCAATAGGGTAAGGCTGGGTCATGATAGTTTCGCCAGTCTTTCCTGCTAACGGTGCAACGCGCTGCCAAATTTCTTCGGTGATATAAGGCATCACTGGATGTGCAAGGCGAAGTATCGTTTCTAGCACTCTAACCAGTGTTTGCCGAGTGCCCCTTAATGTTTCTGCGCTTGCATTGTCATCCCATAGTACAGGTTTAGATAGTTCAAGGTACCAATCACAATACTCATTCCATACAAACTCATATATCGCCTGAGCTACATGGTCAAGCCGATAGCTGTCCATGGCTTTAGCTACTTGCAGCTCGGTTTGTTGTAATCTAGAAACAATCCAACGATCAGCCAGACTGAGATTAATGTCCCCGCCGTTTTGTCCGCAATCTTGATCTTCTGTGTTCATTAAAACATAGCGAGCGGCATTCCAGATTTTGTTACAGAAATTACGATAACCTTCAACGCGCCCCATATCGAACTTGATATCGCGGCCTGTAGAGGCTAGCGAGCAGAATGTGAAGCGTAAAGCATCTGTACCATAGGCAGAAATACCCTCAGGGAATTCATCTTTGGTCTGCTTAACTATCTTTTTGGCCATTTTGGGCTGCATCATGCCTGTCGTACGCTTATCTAACAGCGTATCTAGGTCGATACCATCAATAATGTCTAATGGGTCAAGGACATTACCTTTAGATTTAGACATTTTTGCGCCTTGCGAGTCTCTCACTAGGCCGTGAACGTAAACGGTTTTAAAGGGGACTTGAGGTTTACCGTTTTCATCTTTTATGAAATGCGTTGTCATCATAATCATTCTGGCAACCCAGAAGAAAATAATGTCAAAACCGGTTACCAGTACATCGGTTGAGTGGAATGTTTTAAGTTCTTCAGTTTCTTCTGGCCAACCCAGTGTTGAGAAGGTCCAAAGTGCAGAGCTGAACCACGTATCCAGTACATCTTCGTCTTGGTGGATGTCGGTGCTGGCATCGAGGTTGTACTTGCTTCTCACTTCCTCTTCGTTTCGGCCAACAAAAATATTACCACTGTTGTCGTACCAAGCAGGTATTCTATGTCCCCACCAGAGTTGGCGAGAGATGCACCAGTCTTGAATGTCACGCATCCAAGAGAAGTACATGTTTTCGTATTGCTTAGGAACAAACTGAATGTCTCCGTCTTCAACCACTTTGATGGCTTCTTTGGCGAGAGGCTCAGTTTTTACATACCACTGATCGGTTAGCCAAGGCTCGATGACGACACCTGAGCGATCTCCACGGGGTACCTTTAATGTGTGCGGTTCGATTTTTTCTAAGCAACCGAGTGAGTCTAGCGCTTCAACAATTTTCTTTCGCGCTTCAAAGCGCTCTAGACCTGCGTAGGCTTCAGGTGCTTTTTCACCGTGCTGGGTTTCATAGTTATCAAAGGTAATAACGGTAAACTCAGACAAAATATTAGCATCACGGTCAAGCACGTTAATCAGTGCTAGGTTGTGTCGCTTGCCGACTTCGTAGTCATTAAAGTCGTGAGCAGGGGTGATTTTTACGCAACCGGTACCAAATTCACGGTCGACATAATCATCTGCCACAATTGGGATCAGTCTGTTGGTGATAGGTAAGCGTATATTTTTACCCACTAAGTCGGCATAGCGTTCGTCTTTAGGGTGAACCGCAACGGCTGTATCGCCTAACATGGTCTCGGGTCGAGTGGTCGCTACGACTAGGTGCCCAGAACCATCTTCTAGTGGGTAACGGAAGTGCCACATTGAGCCGTTTTCTTCTTCTGAAAGTACTTCAAGGTCAGAAATCGCGGTGTGTAATTTGGGGTCCCAGTTAACAAGACGTTTGCCGCGGTAGATGAGCCCGTCATCATAAAGGCGAACAAACACTTCTTGTACGGCTGCCGATAGGCCAGGATCCATGGTGAAACGCTCACGGCTCCAGTCTACTGATGAGCCTAGACGTCGTATTTGACGTGTAATGTTGCCGCCTGATTGCTCTTTCCATTCCCAGACTTTATCTAGGAATTTATCTCTACCTAGATCGTGACGGGTTACGCCTTCAGCGGCGAGTTGGCGTTCTACTACCATTTGAGTGGCAATGCCCGCGTGGTCGGTGCCAGGCTGCCAAAGAGTATTACGCCCCTGCATACGATGATAACGAATTAAGGTATCCATTACGGTGTTATTAAACCCGTGCCCCATATGAAGGTTACCGGTTACATTAGGTGGCGGGATCATGATTGAATATGACTCACCTTCACCGGAAGGTTTAAAGTGACCGGCTTGTTCCCACGTATTGTACCAGTTTTGTTCTATCTCGCTTGGCTGGTAAGTTTTTTCCATAATATCATCTGCAACAGCGTTAATTAGTTCGTAAGAATGGGCTACCCCATTGAAAGGGGTGAAATCGGATTATTATACATATCTCTAGTAGCAACGGGTAGCATTTGGCTGACTGCATTGTTATGAATGTATCAGCCGGGGGGAATATTAAACGTGTGCTAGTCGTTGTCTACGATATCGTCAAAATAAAGACTGAGTTCTGTGGCTATTTGCTCTTCTATCATCGGCTTTAATTGGTTCAAAACTTTGTTTGTAATAGCTTGAACAATTGCATCATTCTTGTTTGGTGTGCGGTTATTGTAGGTGCTTGATACCCGGTTATTGTAGGTGCTTGATACCCGGTTGTTGTAAGTGTTGGGTGTCTGGTCACGGGTTGTTCTTTCATGCTTAAGGTTTTCAGTAAAGGCTTCAAGGCTTTGTGTAAATTGTTCTCGCTCTTGTGCTAATTTGGCCAAATGCTCATAAGGAAGGAATGGGTTTTCTTTACGTTCACTCTTGGTGCTTTCCTTTAATGTTGGTTGAGGCTGAGAGCGGTTTAAAGGGCTGTTAGTGGTATTATTGTTTCGGCTTTCAGTTACGATATCGTTAAGAATCGGTATATCTTCCATAAAAAGCGTGTCGTCCATGTCTTGATCTTGCTTGTCCATTATTACTCTTTCTATAGTCTGTATTGGTTGTGAGTGTCTAGACAGTTGTCTGTCAGTGTTTAGTGAGCGTGATTACTTTGGCTTTCTAAAGTCATGTATCAGTGCTTCAGTGCCATCTTTCTTGATTTGCCGGTAATGGTCGCGAAGTGTTTTGAGTACACTCTCGTTTTGAATCACTATTTCTGCTATTCGGTCGAACTTTTTATAAAACGGGGGGAGCTCGTTCGCTAAGTTAATTAAGAGGTCATTATGGCTTCCGCAGTCTTCGCTGAACCCTATTGTTATGGGGGCGGATGTGATGGGTACAGATGATACGTCTGCGCTATTTAGCTCATGAGGTAAAAAGCTCTCAATTTTGTATGTCCATAAGTAATCATCAATTTCAGTTGCTTGTTGAGAGTGGCTGGTGTGGATATAAATGTTGTGACCCAGCCTTGTCGCCTTTTCTATTAGGCGTGCAAGAAATGAAAGTCGATCGCTATGATCACGCTTATTAAGAATATAGAAGTCTGCTTTGGCCATAATTGAGAGTAGCACGTTAAGGGGTGTTTAGGGGGGGGTTAACCAATCGTCTGATTAACCCCAACCTGACTTAGTTTACCTTATTAAGAATATACTGAGTGAGCATGGGTACAGGTCTGCCTGTGGCACCTTTGCTTTTTCCAGAAACCCAAGCTGTGCCTGCTATATCGAGATGTGCCCATTTCATCTTTTTGGCAAAGCGCGATAAGAAGCAAGCTGCTGTAATGGTGCCAGCAGGACGGCCACCAATATTTTGCAAGTCAGCAAAATTACTGTCTAACTGTGGCTGGTATTCATCCCAAAGCGGCAAGCGCCATGCCTTGTCGGCGGCTTTAGTACCGGCCGCGAGTAGTTCTTCCGCTAAGCTGTCATCGTTGCCTAACAGGCCTGTCGCATGATGGCCGAGTGCAATAATGCATGCACCTGTTAATGTTGCTACATCAACAATTGTCGCAGGGTTGTGGTGTTGCTCTGCGTAAGTGAGTGCATCGCATAATACTAGGCGGCCTTCTGCGTCTGTATTGAGTATTTCTACTGTTAAGCCAGACAGCGTCGATACGATGTCACCAGGCTTAGTGGCTTTGCCGTCGGGCATGTTCTCTGCTGCAGCTACTATCGCTGTAACATTGATGTTTGGCTTTAGTTCGGTGATCGCATTCATGGTGCCAAATACGCTAGCCGCTCCGCACATATCATATTTCATTTCATCCATCGCCTCGCCAGGCTTTAGGCTGATGCCGCCGCTATCAAATGTAATACCTTTACCCACCAGTACATGAGCTTGATCTGATGGGTTGCCACCTTTGTATTCCATAATGATAAGTTGCGCTGGCTCTTCGCTGCCTGCAGAAACAGAAAGGAGTGAGTGCATCCCTAAAGAAGCCATTTTCTTCTCATCAAGAATAGTTGTGGTCACACTGCTGTTTTTCTTGGCAAGCTCTCTAGCAGCGGTTGCTAAATAGGTAGGGGTGCAGATGTTGCCAGGTAGATTACCTAATGTTTTAGCCACTGAAACGCCTGTTGCTATGGCCTTACCTTCAGCAATGGCCTTTTCGGCTTCTGCAGTATCGATACTATCACCACAATAGAATGCAACCTCACTAAGCGTTGTTTTATCGGCTTTAGTGGTTTTGAAATCATCAAATACATAAAGTGCTTCATTGATGGCTTCAAGGGCAAAACGCAAAAGCCATGACTGACTGTAATCTTTTAGGCTTAATCCATCAAAAGACACTAATGCTTTTTGGCTTTGTGTTTTTTTGATTACTTCGGTTGCTGCGAGCATTGATTTCTTTAATATTGCTGGGTTGAACGCATCTTGCTTGCCAAGTCCAGCTAGCATTATTCGAGTATGCGATGTGTTGTCGCCACCAATTAGCATCGTAGAGCCTGGTTTTGCATCAAAATCTTTGCGCTCTAGAAGCTTTGTAATGTTTTGGTTGCTTGCTTGGTCTACAAATGAAGCTTCGGTCGATAGCTGGAAATCCTCAAACAATGGAAGAACAATACAGTCTGACTGTTGTTTTTCGGGGCTGCGCGTATCTAAAGAGTATTTCATTAGTGCTCCTGAGTGCTGAAATAATCGCGTGAAGGTTTATCTAAAACGACGAGATGGTTTCTTCTATTTTGCGATTATTTAAAATTGTTTGATGTGTTTAGTCAAAGTTTACGTTAATCACAGGTATTTTTCATAATTCATTCAAGCTAAAATGTGTCTATTCTTGATAATGCTACAAAGGGATCTGTCCAACCTGCAAGGTAGGTGAAACAAACGCATTGAGCTAGGCTTAATAAAAATAAAGAATTGAGTGACGCAACTAATTTGAACTCAATAACTTCTCTAGGGAATATTTGATTGTTTATTATCTTTCGCTATTTAGCAAAGCAGCTATTAATTAGCATGTTTGCGGTTTCAGGTATTTTGCTGCTTATTTTTATGAGTGGTCGATTTATCAAATATTTATCTCAAGCTGCATCGGGTGGAATATCAGCTGATGTTCTATTTACGCTAATGGGCTACAGAATGCCTGGATTTCTTGAGCTGATTCTGCCTTTAGGCTTGTTTATAGGCATTTTATTAGCGTATGGAAGAATGTACCTTGAAAGTGAAATGACTGTACTTTTTGCGTGTGGCATGAGTGAGCGACGACTCGTTTTTTTGACGATGGGGACGTCGCTAATTGTTATGTTCTTGGTGGGCTCGTTGAGTTTGATTGTCTCGCCGTGGGGTATGCAAAATGTTGAGAAAATATTTCGTGATCAATCTAAGTTAACAGAATTTGAAATGTTAGCTCCCGGCCGGTTTCAGGAATTAAAAACGGGACAGAGAGTGACGTATACCGAAGCGCTTAGTGATGATAAAAAAGAGCTACAAGGTGTATTTATCTCTGAAAAAGCAACCGATGGACAATCGTTGATACTAACAACGGCAGAGACGGGGACTCAATTTGTTGACCCTGCAACCGGTAGTCGGTTTTTAGTGTTGCATAATGGTAAGCGCTTTCAAGGTATGCCAGGTGCGTTAGACTTTAATGTAATTGAGTTTGAGTCTTATGGTTTAAAAATTGCGGAACCACCTGAGGAGCGACGAGGACGAAAAGAAGAGGCTATCAGTACTCAGGAGCTTTGGGCGTCTGATAACCCTAAGTACGCTGCATTGCTTCAGTGGCGTATATCTCTACCGATGTTAGTGCCGGTTGTTACTTTGCTAGCCATATCGTTAAGTCGTGTTAATCCACGGCAGGGGCGGTTCTTCCATTTATTTCCCGCAATGCTGATTTATATAACCTATTTAGGGTTGTTAATCGTTGCACGAAATGCCCTCGGTAAAGAGAAAATTCCGTCTTGGGTTGGTGTATGGTGGGTGCATTTATTGTTCTTTACTATTGCCATGGGGTTGCTGAGTAAAGGGGCGATTATACGACGCTGGAGGTCCAGAAATGCGTAAGCTTGACCGTTATATTATTGCTAACGTATCGGCCGCCATGTTGTTAGTTTTGCTGGTGGTGCTTTCACTTGATGTGGTCTTTAGCTTTATTGCTGAGTTAGAAGAATTAAAGAACGAATATCAGGTGTCAGAAGCCATTATGTTTGTGCTGACGACCTTACCTCGAAGGATATATGACTACCTGCCATTGGCTGCGTTTATAGGTTCACTGATCGGCTTAGGTGCGCTAGCAAACAATAGCGAATTAACCGTTATTCGAGCAGCAGGTGTGTCGACTCGAAGGATTGTTTGGTCGGCCATGAAGCCTGCTATTGCTATCGTTATTGTAGGCCTGCTGCTAGGCGAATATGTTGCCCCCTATACTGAAAAGATTGCTCAAAGCCAAAGGGCTGTAGCTCAAGGAACAGGAGAAAGTTTGGCGTCTAAACGGGGGGTTTGGCACCGTGAGGGTGAAACGTTTATGCACTTTAATGCAGTTGAGCCAAATGGTGAATTACATGGAGTTTCGTTGTTTGAATATTCAGAGTCGGGTTGGCTAGCGCGCTCTCGATTTGCTAAAAGAGCCATATATCAGCGTGGGGAGTGGCTGTTAGAAGATGTTACAGAAACCATTCTCACGGCAGATAAGACCTCGACAGTTAAAACACATCTCCTGCAATGGAAAACAGAGCTGTCACCTCAAGTATTGGGGGTGTTGGTCATAAAGCCGGATAATTTATCTATATCAGGGCTTTATACCTACTCAAACTACCTGCTTGAGCAGGGGCTCAATGCGAGCGTGTATTTGATGTCATTCTGGAAGAAGGTATTAAGGCCTCTCACTACTGCGGTTCTTGTATTGGTCGCCATTTCGTTTGTATTTGGCCCGTTGCGCTCAGTAACAATGGGATTTAGGGTATTTACTGGCATTATTGTTGGTTTGTTCTTTAAGTATATGCAAGATTTGTTAGGTCCATCTAGCCTTGTGTTTGGCTTTGACCCCATCATTGCAACCCTTGCACCTATTTTGGTGAGTTCAGCTTTGGGGTTTTATCTATTGCGGCGGGCAAGGTAGGGGGTTCTGGTTGGTAGGGGGGGATTCGTTAAGCGCTAAAGGGCGTTGTATCAGATGCGTGATCAACTAGGCGTCAGTGGAGAGAAAGAGCCTGAAGAGAAAGTGACTCTTTTCAGGCGTTAAAAAAATAGTATTAGTCTCTCGCTTTCTTGGGTATTCGAACAACGACACTTTCTGAAAAACGGTCGTGCCACGTCATCCCTTCTTTATCTACTAACATCCATAAAAAACCTAAGCCAAAGCTTAATAGCGATATTATCGCCATCATAAAACGCAATAATGCCTGAAGCCAGCTGATGGATACTGCGTTTTTGTTTTGAATGCGTATATTCCAAACCTGCATGCCTAGGGTTTGGCCTGTTCGCGTCCAAAAATATCCAAAAAAGCCGTATAGCGTAATAAATAAAATCGATGATAATAAGGGGTCGCTTGAGGTTGCTCCAGACGCTAGCATTTTGTCATAGTTTTCTGAACCGATAATGCCAGCGCTTATTGCCATATACATTCCAGTGGTAACCAGCATTAAGGCGGCGCATATTAGCGTATCGTAAAGCATGGCAACAAGTCGTCTAGTGAGGGGAGCCTTTGTAATAAGATTGCTGTCTTCAGGAAATACTTTTGCCATAACGTTACATTAAATCCGATATTTATATGAAAAATAGCGATACTTTGCTGAGTAGCGCAACTATATCATGCGATTTGGTTTGACTCATAATGGAATAACGCAAAGCTCATATCATTAGCAATACTATTTCGCTAATACCGAATACAAGGTAAAGGCGGCCTGTTGTTGGGGGGAGCCCTTGAAGGTCAGGTTTTGTCACTGTTGTGTGGGTTGCAACAATAGATAGCATAAATGCAGGAATAAAAATAAGGATTGCGGCCCATGTCGGCTGATCAGAGTCGATGAGCAGTAGCGATACAAAGCTAAAGAATATCAGAACCCAATAAAGAATCTTGCCTGTTTTTAAGCCGAGTCTAACCGTGAGTGTTTTGAGCCCCTCTTTTCTATCACTTGTGTAATCCCTAAGCTCATTGGCAAGGAGAAGTGCGGACGTTAAAAAGCTTACTGGAATAGAAATGCTAATGGCTTCTGTATAATGTTGCCCGGTTACTGCAAAACAGGCGCCGTACACCATAAATACACCCATTAAAAAAAATACCAACACTACGCCCAAGCCTCTGCGTTTATAGTGAATGGGTTCCGTGGTGTAAAAAAGTGCGCCTAGGCCACCAATAAACGCTAGAGCGAGTAAAAACAAGCTAGTCTGGTAGGTTAAGTATAGGCCAATTACAGCGCAAATAATGAAACATAACCAACCCAGTTTATAGTTATAAATAATTCTAGATGTATCCGTAGGGCTTAATAGTGCTAGGGTGATGGGGTTTTTTATATCGGCATGATCGTTAATAAGGTTAACACCGGCCTGTAAAAGAATGCCCGCTATCAAGACAAGTATTGTCGATAGTGGGTTGATGGGTTGTAATGTGTGTCCTGCCACAATCCCTAAGCTACAAGTAATAAGTGCTACAGGCAGGGAGAAAGGTCTTAGTGCTTTTGAAAGTCGGTATTTTGGGTTTATGCCGTTGTTTTTAAGCTTGTTTTTCTGGTTTTTAGGGCTATTGTTTTGAGTTGTAGAGGCGATGTCTGATTCCATTTTGTTTTAGTAGATATATTTTTAACAATAAAGGGTTCCTAAAGTTTTACCAGATGTTGACGCTAAGCTCCATAAGAAGAGTTTGCTTATTTTGTTTTTGAGCGGCTTCAACCCACTCTGAGTAGAATGTAAGTGTAAAGCTCATGAAATTGAGGAAAAAACGATGAATTCAGTTTCAGCGTTATTTGGACAGTTTAACGAACTGTCGAGCCAGTTGACAACTCAGCAGAATCAAAACCAAGGTAAGCATTTGGGTGGTCAGGTAGGGCAAATGGGGCATCACAACGGCGGACAAGGTTCGTCGCAGATGTCGCTTTACGAAGTTTCACTAAGTTTTTCTAGTTCATCGTATTCTAATCATGAAAAAGGTGTGAAGATTCTTGAACAAGAACTTGAGGTTCGTTTTACTGGGGCTAGAACGTCTCAGGAGGCGCCTGCCTCAGCTTTTGTGCCGACGTTCCAACCTCCGTCAGTTGATGACGTGGCGAATAAGGTGTTGGGGTTTGTCGAAAATAGAATTAAGCAAGAGGCTGCGAACGGGGCGTCGATGGAACGCCTTGATAATTTACTCAGCCAAGCAAGAGAAGGGGTTGAAAAAGGGTTCGGGCAAGCAAGGGAGCAAATCGAAAGCTATGGTTTGATGACCGATAAATTGGATGATGAAATTGATCAGAGCTTTGAAAAAATTAACACTGGGCTTGATGGGCTGAAAGAGAATTATGTGAATAGCGGTGCTATCGCTAATGAACGTGATAACGACCAAGACTTAGATAACACTGATGACCAGGTAGAAGATAGAGCAGAGCAAGTGGTAGCTGCGCCTAATAATAGGGGCGCCGATAAGGCAGATGAGCAACGAAATGTTGCAGGGCAGTCAGATTCAAATGATAGAGGTTTTTCTAATCGCAGTACCGGTATCAATGCTGGGTATAGTGCATATAGTTCGTTATCCGAAAAGGCTGCTATTCAGATAACGACGCAGGACGGAGATGTTGTTTCGTTTAGCTTGGAGCAGATTCAGGCATCATTTGAACGTAGGGATATGTCAGCAGGTCGTTATGGCTTTGAATCCAGCGAGATGGTGGGGCAATATCAGAGCGGTCAATATAGCTACTCGGTAGATGGCGACCTTGATGAAGGAGAAATTCAGGCGCTAAATGATTTGATGGTTCAAATTGAAAGCATGTCCGATCAGTTTTTCTCGGGTGATTTTCAGGGCGCATTTCAAAGCGCGTTAGAGTTAGGTTTTGATGGCGAAGAAATCGCAGGATTTTCGGTTAACCTATCTCAAACGTCTGTTCAGCAAGTGTCTGCTTACCAGCAGGTTGCAGACTTAGGCCAGGAGGGGGAGGTATCAGGTTCAGATTATGGTGGACGCTTTGATCCGTTGTCTGACTTTTTTGATAGCCTTCAAGCTGCTTATGATAAGGCTAGTCAGTTTTCGCAGCCAGCTAAGTTGATAGAAGACCTTTTTGATAGGGTAGTGGGCGATCGTATTGAGTCAGAGCAGAGCCAGCTCCCTGAGACCACACCTTTTGAGCAAATACAGTCGTACATGGCTGCGTTACTCGAAAGGTTGTAGTGCTTAAAGCTGCAGGCTTTTAATGCCCGGCGTTGTCGTCGGGCTTTTTTTTGTCTAAAAAACGTGAGACTGGCCGATAAAAGGGTGCGCTAAGACCCGCGTATAGTGTGAATTTAAACGTAAAATTATTTCAATTGGCAATTTTTTACTCAGTACTTTATATGGTAGAGTACGCAGTTCTTAAAATTCTCGTGGTAGTCTCGTGCCGATAATACTAATTAAAGGGCATTGGGTAGTTAATATCGCTGGGTTTAAGTAAATAAAATATAAGACTTATACAGATTTTTAGGCTTGTTAATTCGTGCGCTTTAAATCTTTATGAATTTGGACTCTAAATTATAACTAAAAGTTCGCAGACGGTTCTATCTATGAAAACAGCAGCGGTACGTAAAGCGTTTCTTGACTACTTTAACCAGCATGGGCACGAGGTAGTGTCTAGCAGTTCTTTGGTTCCGGCAGACGATCCAACGTTACTCTTTACTAATGCGGGTATGAACCAATTTAAAGATACGTTTTTGGGTCGAGAACAGCGCTCATACGTAAGAGCGACAAGCTCGCAGCGTTGCGTTCGTGCGGGTGGAAAACATAATGATCTTGAGAACGTAGGGTACACGGCTCGCCATCATACCTTTTTTGAAATGTTGGGTAACTTCAGTTTTGGTGATTACTTTAAAAAAGAGGCGATTCGCTTTGCTTGGGAGTTTTTGACGTCTGAGTCATGGATGAATATCCCGAAAGACAAACTTTATGTGACTATTTATGCCACAGATGATGAGGCGTTTGATGTTTGGACTAAAGATATGGGTGTCCCGGCTGAACGTGTTATTCGCATAGGAGACAATAAAGGTGCTCAGTATGCGTCTGATAACTTCTGGCAGATGGGTGATACTGGCCCGTGTGGCCCTTGTACTGAAATTTTTTACGATCATGGTGCGGATATAGAAGGTGGTTTGCCCGGTACGCCAGAAGAAGATGGTGACCGCTATATTGAAATCTGGAACGTGGTATTTATGCAGTTTAACCGCACCGCTAGTGGTGAAATGCAACCGCTACCTAAGCCTTCTGTTGATACCGGTATGGGGTTAGAGCGGATTTCAGCGGTTATGCAGAATGTTCATAGTAATTACGAGATAGACCTGTTTCAAACGTTGTTAAGTGGTGCGTCAGATGTATTGGGTGGGGTAGCGACCACTGAGGCGTCCTTACGCGTTATTGCTGATCATATTAGATCCTGTTCATTTCTTATCTCTGATGGCGTAATGCCTTCTAATGAAGGGCGAGGAAATGTGCTTCGCCGTATCATCCGTCGAGCCGTACGGCATGGGAATAAGCTAGGCGCTAAAGGTGCATTTTTCTATAAGTTGGTTGCACACTTAGTCCGCATTATGGGTGAAGCATATCCTGAGCTGGTAAAGGGTCAGTCTCAAATTGAGCGTGTTTTATTGCAAGAAGAAGAGCAGTTTGCAAAAACACTCGATAAAGGCCTGGCACTTTTAGAGCAAGATATTGACGCATTAACCGGAAAGACTATTCCAGGCGAAACCGTATTCACACTTTATGACACATATGGGTTTCCGGTTGACTTAACGAACGATATTGCGCGCGAGCGTGGCTTGACGCTTGATCTTGACGGTTATGAGAAGGCAATGGACGCTCAGCGTGAAAGAGCAAGGGCTTCAAGCAAGTTTGGCGTTGATTACAACGAAGGGCTAGTCATCGAAGGTAAAACTGAATTTACGGGTTACGAACTGTTTGAAGCTGAAGAAACCGTCAAGTCTGTTTTTGTAGAGGGTAAAAGTGCAATCGCCAATGTCGGTCAGGATGCTGTGGTTGTGCTTAACGAGACGCCTTTTTATGCGGAGTCAGGTGGGCAGGTTGGAGATCGTGGTGTTCTGCGATGGGATGGGGGTGAGTTTGTCGTCACTGATACTCAGAAAGAAGGACAAAACCACCTGCATATCGGTCGCGTGATTGCAGGTTCGCTTGCAGAAGGACAATCAGTGGTTGCTGAGGTCGATAAGGTTAAGCGTAAAGCAACGGCCTTGAATCACTCTGCTACTCACCTGATACATGCTGCGTTGCAAAAAGTGCTAGGTGAACATGTTGCTCAAAAAGGGTCTCAGGTTAATGAGGAGCGTTTACGCTTTGATTTTTCACACTTTGAAGCAGTCACGCCGGCTGAGTTAAAAGAGGTTGAGCAAATGGTTAATCAGCAGGTGCGTGAAAATACACCTGTTGAAACCGATGTGACGGATATGGATAGTGCGCGCGAAAAAGGCGCAATGGCACTATTTGGTGAAAAGTACGGTGATTCGGTTCGAGTGCTGAGTATGGGGGTTGACGCTTTCTCTGTAGAATTGTGTGGTGGTACGCATGCTGATCGAACGGGAGATATTGGCAATATTATTATTGTTTCAGAATCCGGTGTTGCCTCAGGTGTTCGTCGAATAGAAGCATTAACGGGCTCAGCAGCCGAAGAGTGGATTGCAGATAACGAACGTAACCTAAGAGAAGTGGCTGCACTGGTCAAGAGTGGTCGAGAAAACGTAGTTGAGAAGGTTAAAGTTGCGCTAGATAAAAGTAAGGCGCTCGAAAAAGAGGTTGAGCAACTAAAAGCGAAACTGGCGAACTCAGCGGGTGATGATTTGGCTGGGCAGGCTGTCGATGTTAAAGGTGTGAATGTGTTGGCGGCTAGCTTAGAAGGTGCTGATCGAAAAACGCTGATGGATACAGCTGATCAGCTTAAAAACAAGCTCGGGTCTGCCGTGGTATTACTGGCCTCAGCTGAAGGCGGTAAGGTGACGTTGGTATCAAGCGTAACCAAAGATATCTCGGGTAAGTTAAAGGCGGGTGATTTAATGCGTCAAGCTGCTGCAGCTGTTGGCGGTAAAGGTGGTGGTCGACCTGACATGGCTCAGGGTGGCGGAACAGATGTTGATAAAATTCAGGATGCTCTGGGTTTGGTAAAAGGTTGGGTTGAAGGTTTAGTGTAGGCAGCCCTCTGTAGTGGAGTTGTAGCGTCGATTAAGGTATTCAAATCGACGCATCATTGATTAGGAAGTGGATCAGGTAATGGCATTATATGTTCAAAAGTTTGGCGGTACATCAGTAGGTACTGTTGAGCGTATTGCAGCGGTAGCAGATAAGGTTAAGTCTTTTAGGGATGCAGGCCATGATGTTGTTGTGGTGGTGTCTGCCATGAGTGGAGAAACAAACCGGTTATTAGGTTTGGCAAACGCTGTTATGGAAGATCCAACCCCTCGTGAAATGGATGTGCTGGTCTCTACTGGTGAGCAGGTCACTATTGCGCTTTTAAGTATGGCGTTAAATAAACGAGGTTGCCCAGCAAAATCATATACGGGTAGTCAGGTACGAATTACAACAGATGAAACGCATACTAAGGCGCGAATTCAAGCCATTGATGAGCAGAATATGCGAGAAGACCTTAAGCAAGGTCGAGTTGTTGTTGTTGCAGGTTTTCAGGGTGTTGATGGTCAAGGTAATATTACAACGCTAGGTCGAGGTGGTTCCGACACAACAGCTGTTGCATTGGCTGCAACGCTGAAAGCTGATGAATGTCAGATTTATACTGATGTAGATGGTGTTTATACAACTGACCCGCGTGTGGTTGATACGGCTCGAAGAATGGAGCGTATTACGTTTGAAGAAATGATCGAGATGGCGAGTTTGGGGTCAAAAATACTACAGATTCGTTCAGTTGAGTTTGCTGGAAAATATAATGTACCACTCAGGGTGCTCTCTAGTTTTGAGGATGGCCCAGGCACTTTGATTACCATAGAGGATGACGAAACAATGGAACAACCGGTTATATCAGGCATAGCGTTTAATCGTGATGAAGCTAAATTAACGGTTCAGGGTGTACCTGATATTCCAGGTATCGCTTCTAAAATTTTGCGCCCAATAAGTGATGCAAATATAGAAGTTGATATGATTGTGCAGAATATAGGCGCTGACAACTTCACAGACTTTACCTTTACTGTCCATCGCAACGATTACAATAAGGCAAAAGCTATTCTGGAAAAAGTTTCAGAGGAGTTGGGTGCAAGAAAAGTATCGGGTGATGATAAGATTGCCAAAGTTTCAATTGTTGGTGTTGGTATGCGATCTCATGCGGGTGTTGCGACTCAAATGTTTGATGCACTATCGGCTGAGGGTATCAATATTCAGATGATTTCAACGTCTGAAATTAAGATTTCTGTGGTTATTGCAGAAAAGTATCTAGAGCTTTCTGTTCGGTCTCTCCATAGCTCATTTGGGTTGGGTGACGATAAAGAAGAAGCTTAAGGTAGTTCAAGTCTAGCAGTTGTTTTTACATAACGAAAAAACAACTGCTATAGTTGATTGTGTGAGGGTGAGGGGTTTCTCTCATTGGTACAAAAAAAGGAACTTGTTATTTTTGTCGGTGGCAAGCTGTCAGAAACAGTGGTTTAAGCTGGTGCTGGCTTTTCCTTTATGGGGATTTTGGTCAATAAAAATGATTACGCTGAACCCCTTATTAACTGGAGCGGTATGAATGCTTCAACTTTGGAACAGGTCTAATTTTTAGGTTAAGGAGATAAGCGATGCTTATATTGACCCGTCGTGTGGGAGAAACACTGATGGTTGGGGATGACGTTACAGTAACAGTGCTGGGCGTTAAAGGTAATCAGGTCCGAATTGGCGTTAATGCGCCAAAAGAGGTGGCAGTACACCGCGAGGAAATTTATCAACGGATTCAGAAAGAGAAAGAGAATCCTCAGTTCGACGACGAGTAAAATGAATGGCCGTCTTCAATGGAGGAGGCGGTTTTTCAAAACAAATTTAAGATTAAGTAAATTAAAATAAAATAGCACTTTGAATTTATACTGATTGTGGTATTATGCTCCGCGTTCTACGGAGAGGTGGCCGAGTGGCTGAAGGCGCGCCCCTGCTAAGGGCGTATGGGTTTACGCCCATCGAGGGTTCGAATCCCTCCCTCTCCGCCATTTGTTTTTAAGATTGCATGCGGCTGTAGCTCAGCTGGATAGAGTACCTGGCTACGAACCAGGCGGTCGCAGGTTCGACTCCTGCCAGCCGCACCATTATTCTAATGCCTTCGGGTATAGATTAGAGATGGTATTGCAATTAACGAAATAAGCGGTAACTCAGTAGATAAAGATTTTGCGGCTGTAGCTCAGCTGGATAGAGTACCTGGCTACGAACCAGGCGGTCGCAGGTTCGACTCCTGCCAGCCGCACCATAATTAAAAAGCTACCCTTTCGGGTAGCTTTTTTTTTGCCTGAAATTTAATTATTGCTAGTCGCTCATGTTGTATTGTTTCTTAGGTTGAAGGGTTTGAAATTATGCCTGGGATTGCTGATTTTTAATTACAGTGAACTTGTCGTGGTTAGAGTAAAAAATAACCATTATTCATGAGGTGTATATTCAATTAAAACAACAAGATAACAATTAAAAGGGCCCTTTAGAGTGCTCTTTCTGTTGCTTCAATCTTTGAATCTAGGTACATTACCCAAGATTTTTCACGTGAAATGGGTCTTCTACTATGAAGTCCGGTTTTACCGTAAAAATGGAAACTCAACGACAGGTTACATAATAATGACAGAATCATTGATGTCTCAAGCGCTTGATTTAATGATTGCCGGAATGGGATTTGTATTCGTATTCTTGGTTATCTTGATCGGTGCTACAACGCTTATGTCGAAGTTGGCGATGAAACTTGAGCCACCAGCACCGGAAGCTCCGGCTGCACCCGCTCAACCCGCCTCTCCGATGAATGACCCTCGACTGATGGCTGTTATCACAGCTGCAGTTGCTAAGTATCGCTCACGCCCATAAGCAGTGAGTTTGATAGAACGGAATAAACCTTTAACAGAAGGCTTGAATGCAATGACAGATGCTAAAAAACCGTTAGGTATTACCGACGTTGTTTTACGTGACGCTCACCAGTCACTATTTGCAACGCGTATGCGTATCGACGATATGCTGCCAATCGCAGAAAAACTAGATAAAGTAGGCTACTGGTCCCTTGAATCTTGGGGTGGCGCTACTTTTGATACTTGTATTCGTTTTCTTGGGGAAGACCCTTGGGATAGAATTCGCGAATTCAAAAAAGCGATGCCTAACACAAAGCATCAAATGTTATTGCGTGGACAAAACCTATTAGGTTACCGCCACTATGCTGACGATGTAGTAGAAAAGTTTGTAGAACGTGCCGCTGTAAACGGCGTAGATGTGTTCCGTGTATTTGATGCGATGAATGACCCGCGTAACCTTGAAACAGCGCTTAAAGCGGTTAAGAAGCAAGGTAAGCACGCACAAGGCACGTTGTCTTACACTACAAGCCCTGTTCACAATACGCAGGCATGGATTTCGTTAGCCAAGCAAATTGAAGATATGGGTGCAGACTCTATCGCGATTAAAGATATGGCGGGCATTATTTCACCATATGAATGTTTTGAACTGGTTTCACGCCTTAAGCAAGAGACTGACCTTGAAGTTCAATTGCATTGCCACGCAACAGCCGGCATGTCAGATATGGCTATCTTAAAAGCGATCGAAGCGGGCGTTGACCGTGTAGATACAGCTATCTCTTCAATGTCGATGACATACGGACACTCAGCAACAGAAACCGTAGTGGCTGCACTTAAAGGTACAGACCGCGATACCGGTCTTGACTTGTTGTTACTAGAAGAAATCGCAGCTTACTTCCGTGAAATTCGTAAAAAGTACGCGAAATTTGAAGGTGCTTTACGCGGAACAGACTCTCGTATCTTGGTTGCACAGGTTCCTGGTGGCATGTTGACTAACATGGAAAATCAGTTGAAAGAGCAGGGTGCTGCCGATAAGTTTGACGCTGTTTTAGAAGAAATTCCAAGAGTGCGAGAAGACTTAGGTCATATTCCATTGGTTACACCTACGTCACAAATTGTAGGGACTCAAGCGGTTATCAATGTATTAACCGGTGAGCGTTACAAGTCTATCTCTAAAGAAACTCAAGGCATCCTTAAAGGCGAATATGGCGCAGCACCTGCACCATTTAACAAAGCGCTTCAAGATAGAGTGCTTGACGGCGCAGAAGTGATTACCTGTCGTCCTGCCGATTTGTTAGACAATGAACTAGATAAAATTGTTGCAGATGTTGAAGCACTTGCTAAAACAAAAGGCTTTAAGTTAGCTGATAATGTTATAGATGATGCGCTTAGCTACGCCTTATTCCCTCAGGTAGCTGAAAAGTTCCTAGAAAATCGTGGTAACGCTGATGCATTTGAGCCTGTCCCCACAGGTAACGAAGTTAAAGTATCTTCTGGTCCAGAGACATACACTATTAATGTTGAAGGTCAGAATTATGTTGTCCAAGTTGAAGAAGGCGGCGACATTTCAGCTGTAGCACCTGCTGGTGGTGTAGCTGCTCCGACTGCTGGCGCTCCTGCTGCGGCAATGCCTGCAGGTGGTGGCGACCCTGTTCCTGCTCCTTTGGCGGGTACTATCTTCAAAGTAATCGTTTCTGCGGGTCAAGCAGTACAAGAAGGTGATGTATTGGTGATTCTTGAAGCGATGAAGATGGAAACCGAAGTTCGAGCAGCTAAAGCTGGTACGATCGGAAGCATAAATGTGGCGGTGGGTGATGCTGTTACCGTCGGCGATACTTTGCTCACACTAGGTTAATAGGTTTTTCTCGATGGATAAGATTCTAAATCTTTGGACAGGCAGTGGCCTGTATAATATGGGCATTGGACAGCTAGTCATGATAGTTGTTTGTCTTTTGCTCCTCTTTCTAGCCATTCGAAAAGGCTTTGAGCCTTTACTGCTAATCCCAATTGGGTTTGGTGGGATAATGGCTAACATACCAGAAGCGGGCTTAGCCGCTTCTGCTGTAGAAAATGCAATTCACTTTGCTAACCCTGAGGTAATGGCTAAGTTAGCTGTTGCGTTAAGCGTGCCATTTCAAGCTGTTGATCCGGCAACGGGTGTCTTTGCACCAGACTTTATTCATGCACTGAAAGAAGCCTATACGGCTGCATACAGTGGTGATCATAGTGCTTATGTTGCTGCTGTACATGTGGCGCAAGATGCCGGTTATAACAACGGAATGCTTAAAAACTTTTATGAAGTTGCGATTGCGAGTGGTGTTGCCCCTTTGCTTATCTTTATGGGCGTAGGTGCTATGACCGATTTTGGGCCGCTACTTGCGAACCCTAAAACATTGCTATTGGGCGCCGCAGCTCAGTTTGGTATTTTTGGTACTGTGTTGGGCGCAGCTCTAATGACGAAGTATGGCCTCATGGATTTCACGATTTATGAAGCGGCGGCAATTGGTATTATTGGTGGTGCTGATGGCCCTACCTCTATATATGTTGCTAGCTTACTTTCACCTCACCTATTAGGTGCGATTGCAGTTGCTGCTTATTCATACATGGCGTTGGTTCCGATGATTCAGCCACCCATTATGAAAGCTTTAACGACAAAGGAAGAGCGTAAAATAGCAATGGTTCAGCTTCGCCAAATTGGCAAGCTTGAGAAGATTATGTTCCCAGTTGTACTGTTGATACTGGTTGCTCTTTTCTTACCTGATGCGGCGCCACTATTGGGAATGTTCTGCTTTGGTAATTTAATGCGTGAGTGTGGTGTTGTTGATCGTTTGAGCGATACCTCTCAAAATGCATTGATAAACATTGTGACGATTTTCCTTGGTCTTTCAGTGGGCTCAAAATTAAGTGCCGATAAGTTTTTGGACTTCCAGACCCTGGGTATCTTGATTCTTGGCTTGGCTGCATTCTGTGTAGGTACTGCGACTGGCGTATTGATGGCTAAGTTGATGAACCTTTTAAGCAAAGATAAGATTAACCCTCTTATTGGATCTGCAGGCGTTTCTGCGGTACCAATGGCTGCACGGGTATCAAACAAGGTTGGACTTGAAGCTAACCCTCAAAACTTCTTGCTGATGCACGCTATGGGCCCGAACGTTGCGGGTGTTATCGGTTCAGCGGTAGCCGCAGGTGTTATGATTAAGTTCCTTGGATAAACACTAATGAGAGCAATAGAACGTAACGTCTATTGCTCGATTTGGTATGAAAATAAAACCTCCTTCCTTTCTAAGGTTGGGGGTTTTATTTTTTAGACTTCTTGTCTTTAGCTAGCTCAGATTTAAAGCTCGCCAATTTTAACTCTATCGCTTCTAAGTGTTCTATTCGGTGCTGCAGCTTAGCAGCGTCCTCATCGTTTTCTGTATTGGCTAATAGCGCGGTTAGTTTTTCTTTGCCTATAGTAATTCGTTTTAACTTCTTGGATATATAACTAAGCGTTTCAGCTTGCTCTGCTTTATCGAATAATATGCTTTCTATTTCAACTTCTTTGGGCTCTTCAGTTTCATTTTCTGGTGATTTTATAGGTGCAATAAAGCTATGATTAGGGTTGAATGCGCGAGTGTTCATAAATGTGGGGGATACAATTTCAATACCGTTGCCCTGGAGTGTATCTAGTATGTGTTTATGCAGTTCGGACCGAGCTGTAATGATTTTTTTAACCTCTACTAAAAGGCCTGAAACGCGGTATAACACAGAGAAATCACCCAATGATATTACTTGTACAAAAGGAGACTCTAAACCAATTATGTTGGCAGCTTCTAATAGATGAGTTTCAATTTGTTTACGGCTAATATCGTAGCCAAGGCTGACTTCTGCTGAAATGATAGTGCCTTCTGCATGTATAACTTTGGTTGGATTCGTCACTAAAAAAAGATTGGGGAGTGTTGTTAAATCACGATCTTCTGTTTGAATTTCTACGTGTAATAACCCCCGTTCGGATACTCGACCAAAATGATCGCCTACTCGAACAAAATCACCTATTTTAAATACTTTGACACCGGTCAGCATTAAACCAGCCATGGCATTACCGACAAATGTAGTGGATGACAGTGCGATCGCAGCACTCACGACAATGCCTAATAAGCTAAAAATTTGCCCCTTAATAGAGTCACTGACCGGGAGTGATATGAGTATGGCAATAATGCCTACAAATGTGACTACAATCATAAACAGCTGCTGACGTAGCAGGCGTCCTTGATTTTTAGAGAGTCTTTTTAGTGTTATTTGGTTAATGGCAGTCAGTAATAAAACGATTATTGAGATAGTTATTACTGATGGGATGTACTGAGAAAGCTCTGATACCCAGTTGCTAAATAAATCCATATAGTTGTATCCGTTTGAGAAAAAACGTAATCATTAAAGAGGTTAGTGGAATATAACCATTTATCGAATTAAACTTAAAGCATTGATTGAAGCTATATCCACAGGGTCTATGCTACTTTTTATTATGTGTTGAAAACCGTTTACTGAGGGTTGTTATGAATCACCCGTTTGAAAAACTTGCCGGTTTTATTAGTGCTTTAGAGCTTGCACTAGAAAAGGACGACTGGGAAGAGGTCGCACAACTAGATTTGTCGGTGAGGCCGATTGTAAATGAATGTACATCGTTATCCCTAAAGAAGGGTGAAAAAGCTACGCTTAGCGAGCTTCTACAACGTTTACAGTCACTATACGACCAACTTAGCGCTGAAAATATAGGCCGAAGAAGTGTGCTTGGAGCAGAATTAAAAAAGCTTCATAAGGAGCGCAAGGCCATCAGTCAATATATTCAGTCGTCAGGATACTAGGCGTCTGATCCTTTCTTTTGTCGTATTTCCAATGCCAAAAAAACGTTATTTTCGTGTCGGTGACACAATATTGATGTAATTCACGTCATTAATTTGACCAAACTTGTTTTACCGACTTTACTGTTCATATAAGTAATAAGAACGTGCTATAGGCTACTGATTTTTCGGAGTTTAGCCAGTTGTAATAAAGCGTTTTCGGTGGGGTTAGCCTCCAGATTAACGGCTTTATAATCGCTATATTTATATGAAAGGCGACTATAGCTGCGCGTATATTGATAACGACTAAAAGGGTTTGCTGTCCCATGCGGAAGGAAATGAAGATTTTATTGGTTCATGACGATCAACAACAGCGTCGTGAATTAAAGGTCATTCTTGAGTTTTTAGGTGAAAATGTAGTCGAATGCGGCACAGAAGAATGGCAGGAGTGTGTTGAAACACAGTTTGACTCAACAGAAGATCTTTCATTAATTTTTGTCGAGTGTAAATCTGAAAAGATGCCTCTATTTTTAGAGACCCTCGATGGCCTTGATGCCGGCATACCGGTACTTGTCTCAGGCGATGCGTCTTTAGACAATGTAGATGAAGAACTGCGTAAAAAAGTGATTGCAAAATTAGATTTTCCGCTTAATTATAATAAAACCATAGATAGCATTTACCGTGGACAGGTATATAGAGAGCAGTTTTCTAGCAGTCGAGTAAGAGGGCCTCAGCGCCAAGTCCAACTATTTAGAAGTCTAGTGGGAACCAGTCGTGGTACTCAGAATGTTCGAGAGTTAATGTCTCAAGTAGCCGACAAAGACGTAAGTGTGCTTATTACGGGTGAATCAGGTACGGGAAAAGAGGTTGTTGCACGCAATCTTCATTACAACTCCCACCGAAGAAATAATCCTTTTGTACCGGTTAATTGTGGTGCTATTCCGGCAGAACTTTTAGAAAGTGAGTTGTTTGGGCATGAGAAGGGGGCATTTACGGGGGCTATTACAGCTCGGGCAGGCCGCTTTGAACTGGCAGAAGGCGGTACACTGTTTTTAGATGAAATAGGCGATATGCCGCTTAGCATGCAGGTTAAAATTTTAAGGGTGTTGCAAGAAAGAACCTTCGAAAGAGTCGGTGGCAATAAGACGCTAAAGACTGATGTAAGGGTTATTGCAGCGACACACAAAAACTTAGAAGAGATGATTGAAGAAGGGTCGTTTCGAGAAGATCTATATTATCGACTAAATGTTTTTCCTATAGAAATGCCTTCGTTAAAAGAGCGCGTAGAAGATATTCCTTTGTTGATGAATGAGCTTATTTCAAGGATGGAAAAAGAGAAGCGAGGCTCAATTCGCTTTAACTCAGCCGCCATCATGAGTTTATGTCGTCATGATTGGCCCGGAAATGTTCGGGAACTTGCGAACTTAGTTGAACGGTTATCAATTACCCATCCGTATGACGTGATTGGTGTGCAGGAGCTCCCCAGTAAATACCGCCATATTGATGACGGCGATGAAAACTTAGCTGCGTTTGAAGGCGCAATGCCTGTTGCATCACCTGAATTAGGCGTGGATACACCAGCTTTATTACCTGTGAATGGTGTAGATCTCAAAGAGTATCTTGCCAACCTAGAAAAAACACTCATTCAGCAAGCCTTAGATGAAGCATCGGGCGTTGTCGCGCGTGCGGCTGAAAAGCTTCGGATCAGAAGAACGACCTTGGTTGAGAAGGTTCGAAAATACGGGCTAAACAACAAGGAAGATGATCAGGAATAAATCTATACGAAGCTGTTGGGCCTACTGGCAGCTTCAGAATAGTAACCTCAACTTGAGGGTTCTTACAGAGGCGCTACTTTGCCATGATCTATTCAAGCCAATCGTCACTAAACCCCATTTAAGCTGTCTATGTCGCCATTGGGTTAACGAACAGCAGGTCTATTTTACCGTTCTAGAAACATCAAAATCGCGGCAAAGAGCCGTTTCTGCACAAAAAATTATACCTCCTTTTATTTTAATAGCCTGGTAGATAGGCCTAATATCAAACGCCGTAATTTTGACTCCTATATTTACTGTATTTGAATAACTTATTGAATAATATGGTAAAGTTTTAAGTGGCATAGTAAGTGCTTTGTATGGGGTATATCAAACAAAGTGACGTTTTATCACTCACAGGTTTTCTTCAGTGTCATGTATTGATCATGGCATACGAAAGGGGAGCAGGATGAATTATCAGGAACCAATAATGCTAGCCAATGTAGCAGGCCTTCCAAAAGGCGGTCTGGTTGAGTCGTTTGGTGACGCATTCAAAAGCGAAGACAGACGATCAAGTGGTCATAACATCGAACCTCTTTTTTCGGAAGGTAGTCTTGCAGATGCAATGCTAGCAGAGTCTGAATTATCGTCTGATGATGTTTCAGGTAGTGGTGAGACGGCACCTGTTGAGCAAGCGCTAGAGTTATTTAGTCGGATGTCTGTACAGTTAACAGACTCTTATAGAACTCTCGAAAAGCGGGTGAGTCAGTTAAATGGCGAGCTAACTACTGAGGTTGAGCAACGTAGACAAGAGCTTGAAGAAAAAGAGCGTATTGCTGATCGACTATCAACATTGCTCGATGTGCTCCCCGCAGGCGTCGTTGTTTTAGACGGTCAAGGGGTCGTTAATGAGTGTAATCCTGCCGCGTTAGGGTTGTTAGGCGAACCATTACTCGGCGAAAGTTGGGTTAATATCATAAAACGTTGCTTTGCGCCTCGGCATGATGATGGGCATGAAGTCTCTCTTAAAGACGGTCGTAGAGTTCGCATAGAGACACGTTCGATGACAGAAGGACCTGGCCAGTTAGTACTATTAACAGATTTAACTGAGACTCGTGAGCTTCAAGCAAAAGTCAGTCGCACTGAGCGCCTGTCTTCTCTTGGTCGAATGGTTGCTTCGTTAGCGCATCAGATAAGAACGCCATTATCCACTGCCATGTTATATGCAGGGCACCTTAATCAGCCTGAAATAAGCGATGAAATGCGTCAGAAGTGTGCCGAAAAAATTATGTCACGGTTGACTCACTTAGAGCACCAGATCAGGGATATGCTGGTATTTGCTAAGGGTGATACTCGACTAGCTGAAAGCGTTAAAGCGTCTGACTTATTTGAACAGCTAAAGCAGGCTGCAGATACACCTATTCAAAATGCACAAGCGGAAGTTGAATGGACAGACTGTTCAGAAAATACATCACTCCTGTGTAATCGAGATACGTTGGTAGGCGCGTGTTTAAATCTGATTAATAACAGTATTGAAGCAAAGCCTGAAGGGGCTAAATTAAGCGTTAAAGTAGTGTCACCCGGTCGCGGCTATATCAATATTGAAGTGTCTGATAATGGCCCTGGCTTTTCACCAGAACAAAAAAATAAAATTCTAGATGCTTTTTATACCACTAAATCTCACGGAACAGGGTTAGGTTTGGCGGTGGTTCAGGCGGTTGTTAAAGCGCATCATGGTCGATTTTATATTACATCGAATGATGACGGTACAAAGGCGGTTATTACACTGCCAGTGTATGAGCAGCAAAGCAAAGCAAAGCATAGCGGATAGTGGAGAATTAAAATGGCTAAAACAACGATTTTAATTGTAGAAGATGACCGAGAATTACGGGAGGCACTCAGCACTACTCTTGAGATTGCCGGCTATAATTGCGTGACAGCTGACTCAGCTGAATCTGCTATTCCGATACTTGAAAAAAGAGTCGTTGAGTTGGTTGTTAGCGATGTAAATATGCCGGGTATGAATGGCCATGAATTATTGGAATACATACATCGTCAATTTCCTGGCATTCCTGCTATGTTAATTACCGCTTATGGTCAAATAAGTGATGCGGTATCTGCTATGCAATCGGGTGCGGTCGATTACATTGTTAAGCCCTTTGAGCCGAATGTCTTAATTGAATCTGTTAAGCGTGTATTAGGGGCTGTTAACCCCTCAACGGAAGGGCAGCCGATTGCTGAAGATCCATTTAGTCGACAGCTATTTCAGTTGGCGAGAAAGGTCGCAGTATCTGATTCTACGGTCATGATTGCAGGTGAGAGTGGTACCGGTAAAGAAGTGCTTGCTCGATATATTCATGCCAGTTCGCCAAGAAAAAACCAACCGTTTATCGCGCTTAACTGTGCAGCAATACCTGAGAATATGTTAGAAGCTATTCTATTTGGACACGAAAAAGGTGCTTATACTGGTGCCTACAACAGTGCTCCGGGTAAGTTTGAGCAAGCAAATGGCGGCACCATATTATTAGATGAAATTTCTGAAATGGAGCTAGGCCTGCAAGCTAAGTTATTGCGAGTGATTCAAGAACGAGAAGTTGAGCGGGTGGGAGGTCGAAAGACTATCTCATTGGATGTTCGTGTTCTTGCAACCACTAACAGAGATCTTAAAGAGTATGTTGCTGAGGGCAAGTTTAGAGAAGATTTGTATTATCGATTAAGTGTTTTCCCTATGCAGTGGAAGCCACTTAGAGAGAGACCTTTAGATATTGTACCGCTTGCTGAAAGGCTGTTGGGTGACCATATTGCCAAGATGAAGCTGCCGCCCATTTCACTTGATCAGTCAGCTAAGTTAGCCATGCAACAATATAGTTGGCCGGGTAATGTTCGGGAGTTAGACAACGCCGTGCAGCGAGCGTTGATTCTTCAGCAAGGTAATGTTATTTCAGCGTCTGATTTATGTCTCGAATCTAATGTCGGTCAGAATTTTGGGCGAGATACAGTTGGGCTTAATCCGCCTACGGCTATGTTTGAGCAGGCTTTTGATAGTGTTGATGGCGCGTCTAATGTTGACGGGGCTAGTCAGTTACTTGAAGCAGAAGGGGCGAGTGTACTTGGCGAAGACCTTAAGCAGCGAGAATTCCAAATTATTATTGATATGCTTCGCAAAGAAAACGGCCGCAAAAAACAGACCGCCGAAAAGCTCGGTATTAGCCCAAGAACATTAAGATATAAAATGGCGCGCATGAGAGAGTGTGGCATTGATCTAGACGCTGAAATGTCGGCGGCTTAATTATTTTATTATCTATACCTGTTCAGTCTGGGGGCCTTTGGGCCCTTTTTTTATCTTCGAAATTAAGTTGGCCTACTTTATGCAATTGATAACGTAATGTTATTTTATTGGTTAATCCCGACAGAATATTGGCGCAATGCACCGCGCTAAAAACCTATAAAGGTTCAAGATCGTTATTAAGTCGGGATTTTGACGTAAGGAGGTAAGCATGTCTGGTATAGGTCAAGTTTCAGGCAGAGCTGATATTAATCAGGTGTTGGCAGAGATGCGTAATCTAAAGGCTCAGGTTCAACGACCTGAAGCGCTGCAGGAACCCTCGCTAACGACGAATGTTACGTCTGTTAAGCCTACTGATCCTACTCAAAGCTTTGGTTCATTGCTTTCTCGAGCAGTCGATAGTGTTAATGACACTCAGCAAAATGCGTCAGCGCTAAGAACTGCGTATGAACAGGGTGATCCGACAGTCGATATTACTCGGGTGATGGTTGAAGCTCAAAAGTCGACCGTTTCATTTCAAGCCTTAACTCAAGTTAGAAATAAAGTTGTTCAGGCGTACGAAGATATTATGAAGATGCCAATTTAAGTGATCCCTTTGGGTTTTAAACTTCATATTAGTAATCGCATTAGATAGAACAAAACAATAGGTGTAAGGTCATGGCGAACGTTCCTGCAGAAACCAATAACAATGTCCCCGCGACTACAGGGTCAACTGCTCAAGGCTCGGTAACAACGACAAGTGAGCCAGATAGCGAAATGTTTATGGGCTTTAATAAGCTCAACCTAATACGCCAAGTAGGGTTGATGGTGGGGCTTGCGGCTAGCGTTGCTTTAGGGCTATCTGTTGTTTTATGGGCGCAGGAACCTAACTATCAGCCGATCATGAGCAATATCAACAATATGGATATTAATGAAGTGTCCACATTGCTCAATCAAAATGATATTACGTATAAAATTGACCCCTCTTCAGGTGTGTTGCTCGTTGAGTCTAGCGAAGTTCACCGCGCAAAGTTGAAATTGGCTGCTGCAGGTATTACAGAGCAAAAGCCAGTTGGTTTTGAATTGTTAGATCAAGAACAAGGGTTAGGCACCAGTCAGTTTATGGAGTCAACTCGATTCAAGCGAGGCCTAGAAGGTGAACTGTCAAAAACGATTTCTAGCCTTAGAAACGTGAGAAGTGCACGGGTTCATTTGGCTGTTCCTAAACGCTCTGTCTTTGTACGTGATGCGCGAAAGCCAACCGCATCGGTATTTGTTGAAGTGTTCAGTGGACGGCCATTAGCTAGAGGTCAAGTTGACTCTATCGTTAATCTGGTTGCTGGTAGCGTACCAGAAATGAATAAAGACGATGTAACTGTCGTTGATCAAAAAGGGAACTTACTATCGCAAAAGGATGAAAGCTCTGAAGATCGTATGGCTTCACGAGAGTTTGATTACTCTAGAAAAATGGAAAAAGTGCTTAACGGTCGTGTATCGAGTATCTTGGAGCCCATTTTAGGAAGTGGTCGATTTAGATCAGAGGTATCTGCTGAAGTTGACTTCACTTCCGTGGAGCAGGCAGAAGAAATATTTAATCCAGACATGAAAGCGGTTCGCAGCGAACAAACATTGAATGAGCAGCGGGTCGCCGGAAACCAAGGCGGGATTCCAGGCGCGTTATCAAATCAACCTCCGGGTGCTGCAACTGTACCTGAAGTAGCAGGCGGTGCGGGTGAAGGAGGGGCAGGGGGTATGTCTGATCTTCGTAAGCAGACCACGCGAAATTATGAGGTTGATCGTACGGTCAGCTATACCAAGCAACAACCAGGGCGTATAAAAAGACTGACAGTCGCCGTAGCCATTGATGATATTCGAAAGGTAAATCCAGAAAATGGCGAAGTGAGCTTTGTGCCTTGGACAGAAAATGAATTGCAGCGTTTAACGTTACTCGTGCGCAGTGCCGTTGGATACTCTGCATCCAGAGGGGATAGTGTTAATGTGATTAATACACCTTTTGCAGCAGAAGAAATTGTCGCTTTTGAAGAAACACCTATTTGGCAGCAGCCATGGCTACTGGATTTAGTAAAGCCTATTATGGCGGGTCTTGTAATACTTATACTGGTTCTAGGTTTGGTTAGACCTACACTGAAAAGCTTAGCTCAAAGCGGTAATCAGGCTAAAGAACTTGCGTTAGCCGGTGACGAAGATGGACTTGCAGAACTCGATCAATTGGGCGAAGGTTCGGCCGACGGACAAGTCACTCTCAGTGCAACGGATGATTTCCTTTTACCTGGCGCGTCTGAAGGGTATGATAAAAAACTAAATGCCCTTAAAGGGCTGGTTGTTGAAGATCCAGCAAGAGTGGCGCAAGTAGTAAGACAATGGGTGAATTCAGATGAGTGATGAGCAGGGCGAAGGCGAAAAAAAAGCCCCTAAAGTTGGGCGTATAGACGCTGCCGCAATACTGTTAATGTCTTTAGGTGAAGCAGAGGCAGCACAGATTCTAAAGCACATGGGTCCAAAAGAGGTTCAGCGTGTAGGTACCGCAATGACTCAACTTGCAGATGTGACGCAAGAGCAAGTAGAGGCTGTTACGGGGCAGTTTTTAGAGGCTGTTGGGCACCAAACAGGAATGGGTATTGGTGCCGATGACTACATCAGAACGATGCTGACTCAAGCGTTGGGTGAAGATAAAGCATCCAGTTTAATCGATCGAATTTTGATCGGTGGTAATACTACCGGGCTTGATACACTAAAGTGGATGGAGTCACGATCAGTAGCGGATATTATTCGTCATGAGCACCCGCAAATACAGGCTATTGTGGTGTCTTATCTTGACCCTGACCAATCGGCTGAAGTATTGACCAACTTTGATGAGAAAGTCAGGTTGGATATTGTTATGCGAGTGGCAGCCTTAGACACCGTGCACCCTCAAGCATTACAAGAACTAAACTCAATATTAGAGAAACAATTCTCTGGTGGTTCGGCAGCTAAGACCAGTAAAATTGGTGGGGTTAAGCGGGCTGCAGATATTATGAACTTCCTCGATGGCACCGTTGAAGGCGCGTTGATGGATAGCATCAAAGAAATGGATGCAGATTTAGGCAGTGAAATAGAAGACTTGATGTTTGTGTTTGAGAATCTTAAAGAGGTGGATGATCGCGGTATTCAGGCATTGCTACGAGAGGTGTCGTCAGACGTACTGATTATTGCGTTAAAAGGCTCAGACGACGAGATGAAAGAAAAGATCTTCAAGAATATGTCTAAACGTGCGGCTGAACTATTGAAGGATGATTTAGAAGCGAAAGGGCCTGTTAAGCTCAGTGATGTTGAAGGCTCTCAAAAAGACATTTTGACGATTGCGCGCAGAATGGCTGACGCAGGCGAGATTTCATTAGGTGGCGCTGGCGAAGAGATGGTATAACCATGAGCCGTTGTGAGGTTCGATATGACCGATAAAAAAGCTAATCGCATACCTGCTGACCAGTTAACAGCTTATGAAAGGTGGGAGCTTCCCACCATGCAGCCTGGCGGGAACGATGTCATTCGTTCTCATGTCTCATCAGCTGAACTCCCTGTAAAACCATTAACCGCTTCTGACCTTGAAACGATACGGCTCGAAGCTTACGAGGCCGGTTTTGCTGAAGGTAAAGAAGAAGGTACTAAACAAGGCCATAAAGAAGGGCTTGAGAAAGGTTTACAAGAAGGGATAGAAAAAGGGACTCAGCAAGGAATTCAAGAAGGTCAGGTAACAGGGCAGCAGCAGAAACAGGCAGAAATTGATGACGTTAACGCCAGATTGAACGGCGTTTTGGCTCAACTGCTCGACCCTATTAAACAGCATGATGACGAAGTCGAAGAAGCATTACTAAACCTAGTATTAACGGTCAGTCGTGCCGTTATCATGAGAGAGATTTCCTTAAATAGCCATCAAATTCAGCGCACGGTTAAAGATGCCTTAGCCTCTCTACCGTCACCTTCCTCAAATGTGAAAATTTGGGTTAATAGTGTTGATTATGACAGTGTACACTCAATAGCAGAGTCGATTGCTGATGACGTACAGGTTATTAAGTCTGATGATATTTTGCCTGGTGGCTGTAAGGTCGAAACATTACATAGTCAAATTGATGCGACGGTTGAAAAGCGATTCCAAAAAACAGTTCAGCAGATGCTCGATAGGCATGCGTCTAGTGTGCCTATTGATGAGGCGCCTGATTTAACAGACTCGATGGAAGATATGACGGATTTTCATCGTGACGTGCTTGAAGGTTCCCAATACGAAGATTCAGAGACTGAGACTCAAACTGCTCAGCCTTCTACTGAGACACTTAACCCCACTCAACCTTTCGAAAATACTGATGAAACTTCCTGAAAGAATTAAACAGTATCAGAAGGTGATCCCTGATGACGTCACGCCGGTGGTCACAGGTCGTTTAACCCGCATGGTTGGCTTGACGCTTGAGGCGGTAGGTTGTCCTATGGTGGTGGGTGAGCGTTGCTTAATCGCGGGCAGTGGTTTGCACCCAGTAGAGGCAGAGGTGGTTGGATTTGATGGCGATCGGATGTTCTTGATGCCCTTAACCGCCATTGATGGCCTAAAGCCCGGTGCGCGTGTAATACCGATAGAAAGTGCAGGTCAGATTCCTGTTGGGTTTAACCTATTAGGGCGAGTGATAAATGGCGCAGCAGAGCCGCTTGATAACTTAGGCCCGCTTGAGCCTAGTGCGCACATTTCATATAACGGCGAAACCATTAACCCTCTAGATCGAGCGCCCATAAGAGAGTCTATGGATGTGGGAATTCGCGCTATCAATAGCATGCTGACCGTGGGAACAGGTCAGCGATTAGGCTTATTTGCGGGGAGTGGTGTTGGTAAAAGTATGCTGCTAGGGATGATGACAAAATTCACGTCTGCAGATATTACAATTGTTGGGTTGATTGGTGAACGTGGACGAGAAGTTAAAGAGTTTATAGAAGATATTCTAGGACCGGAGGGGTTAGCAAGGTCTGTTGTTATTGCCGCGCCAGCTGATGACTCACCCTTAATGCGGCTAAGAGCTGCAATGCTGACAACACGCGTCGCAGAGTATTTTAGAGATCAAGGGAAGAGCGTATTATTGTTAATGGATTCATTAACGCGTTATGCGCAAGCGCAGCGTGAAATAGCATTAGCGGTAGGTGAGCCGCCTGCAACTAAAGGGTATCCACCCTCCGTGTTTGCTAAATTGCCGCAGCTGGTTGAGCGTGCAGGTAATGGGCTTCCGGGAGGTGGTTCTATTACGGCTTTTTATACCGTATTAACCGAAGGTGACGATCAGCAAGACCCTATCGCAGATGCATCAAGAGCGATACTCGATGGTCATATTGTGTTATCTAGACGGTTAGCCGAAGAAGGGCATTATCCGGCTATTGATGTGGAGGCTTCGATAAGTCGAGTGATGCCGCATATTGTTAGCCCTGAGCATATGAAATCGGCCCAGAAATTTAAGCAAGTTTATGCGCGCTATCAGCAAGCCAGAGATTTGATCAGTGTAGGGGCTTATGTGCCAGGTTCTGACCCAGAAACTGATTTCGCCATTGAGCGGATCGAGTCAATGAAAAGCTTTTTACAGCAAAACTTACAAGATAAATCACCGTACGCCGAAAGTGTCGAGCAGTTGGCTCAAGTAATGGGCATGGGAAGCGAGTCTGGTGTTGATGTCGAACCCAATGCGGCAGAAATCCCCTCGTAGCAAAAACACGTGTCGTAGGAATGATGTCGTGCTGAGCGAGCGTTGTAGGCGTGCTGTATGTTTTTGTCTTGTGGGTTAATCGTGTCGGGTATAAAACGTGCGGTATTTAAATGATTAGGGTTGTTAGGTTGAAACAGTATGAGGCGATCTAAAAGACTACAAGTGGTTTTAGAACTAGCAAAAAGAAAAGAAGATGAAGCACTTAAAGCGATGCAGTCATCGCAAAATAACCTCAATCAGCAGCATCAACAGTTGCAGGAACTGACGCGTTATCAGCAGGAGTATCAGCAGGCACTCAGAGATGCGTTTTCCACTGGCGCTACGGCCGCTAACTGCGCAACCTATCAGCATTTTTTATCCCAAGTAGGCAGTGCTATCGAACAACAGCAGAGGGTTGTGACGTTAGCAGAAGAACAGTTTAATAAAGCAAGGCTACACTGGCAGTCGCTTTATGAAAAACAGAAAGGCATGGGCGGATTAATAGACCGGTTTCGTGATGAAGAAGATCGAGCGCTTGATAAAAAAGAACAACAGATGATAGATGAACTATCTCAACGGAAAAGAACATAGGTATTACCGCCTGTTCTATCTGCGCCACCACCCCCTCCTCAAAAAAGAAACAGCTAGCACCTCATAATATTATTCCTATACGCGTAGTAGCTTTTAGTAGCTCAAGCACTGTTTTTTAGAACTTGGCAATGCGGTGAATGGACTGATTTGAATTGTTTTTAGCAAATTACAAAAATCAGACTAGAGTTAAATATGAGGTAGTGTATGGCGCTAGGGGGTTTTGTAGCCGTCAGCATGGTTAGGTATTAATACTGTGAGTGTTTTTTAAAATGAGTGATATAGCAGAAGTCGTGCTTGAGAGTAACTGTGGCATAGCACAAGCGGAATCTCTAAGAGTTCAGTTGGAAGAATTATTTCAGAATCGTTATCAAATTGTTATTGATGGTTCTGCTGTAAAACGAATCGATACTGCTGCACTTCAGTTGTTGGGCGCTTTTTTTACTGCAATGAGTCATGCAGAAACTGATGTTACATGGACAGCGCCCTCTGAACTATTGTCGCAATCGGCCAATACGCTAGGGTTAAAAGAAATTCTTAAGCTCTAAGCAGAAGATAATTTAGCGTAAAGCGATTAATTTAATTAGACATGATTAAAATATATGGATTCACAAATGGCAAGAATTTTGGCTGTGGATGACTCAGCATCAATGCGGCAAATGGTGAGTTATACCTTAAAGGTTGCAGGACATGATGTTGTTGAGGCAGCAGATGGACAGCAAGCGCTAGAACTCGCAAAAGGCACTCAAGTTGATCTAGTCCTTTCTGATGTGAATATGCCTGTTATGGATGGGCTGACACTAGTGAAAGAGTTGCGAGCGTTACCAGAATATAAATTCACCCCCATCTTGATGCTTACAACAGAGTCTACTTTGGATAAAAAAATGGAAGGTAAGAAGGCGGGGGCAACGGGTTGGTTAGTAAAACCCTTTAACCCTGATCAACTACTTGCGACCATTAAAAAAGTATTAGACTAGTTCTCGCAGCATTAGCAAATGTAATGCTACAAGTGGTACTTCTAACAACATTCATTAACGCGTTGGATCAGGACGATGAGTATTGATCTTAGTCAGTTTCACCAAGTGTTCTTCGAAGAGAGCTACGAAGGCCTTGATGTTATGGAGTCTGCGCTGCTAAATTTGCAGCCGGATAAAGTCGACTCAGACACTATTAACGAAATATTTCGTGCCGCTCACTCCATAAAGGGAGGAAGTGGTACTTTTGGCTTTACCGATGTTGCAGATTTTACCCATGTTGTAGAAACACTCCTTGACGAAATTCGTGGCGAGGTAAGGGATATTACTTCAGACACAGTGGAGTTGTTTCTAAAGTCTGTTGATTGCATACGCAAAATGATTCAACAGCATGACGTTGGCGATCCTTATGACGCCACCGACGCGAACGCTATAAAAGCACAGTTTGAAACGATTCTTTCAAATGACCTACCTACCCAAGCAGGAGAATCACTCGCTATAACGCCTGTCACTGCGTCGCATGAAATTCAAAACGATAGCCCAGCGCCGCATGGTTGGAAGATCTATTTTAAACCTCATCAAGATATACTCAGAACAGGTAATGACCCCTTAAGAATGTTCAGGGAATTAGAATCTTTAGGGCCGCTTATTGTCGCTGTAGATGTATCAGCGTTGCCTCATATTAGTTTGATTGATCCTGAGGCATGTTATCTTGCCTGGTCATTAGAGCTAAAGGCTGATGTACCAAAGGCGGTTATAGATGAGGCGTTTGAATGGGTTGCTGATGAAAGTGAACTATCGATAACACCCGTGGTAGTGGAGGATGATCAGGTATCGGCGCCTGAACAATTGACACCATATCGGCCGGCAGTCAAAGGTAGTGACCTTTCTAAAGTTGAAGTTACTTCGATTAGGGTCGGAATTGATAAAGTTGATGATCTCATTAACATGGTGGGTGAGCTTGTGATTACTCAGTCTATGTTGGGAGAGTTAGGGCTCGACTTTACAATGAAAAGTCTACCAAAGTTACTAGAAGGAATAGAGCAGCTTAGTCAGAATACGCGGGAGTTACAGGAAAGTGTGATGCGCATTCGAATGCTGCCTATCAGCTTTACGTTTAGTCGTTTTCCTCGTTTGGTTCACGACCTTGGGAGGGCAATGGGTAAAAAAATCGAATTGAAATTATCAGGTGAGCAAACAGAGCTCGATAAAACCGTCATGGAGAAAATCGGTGACCCACTGGTTCATCTGGTTCGAAACTCATTAGATCATGGCATTGAAACCCCTCAAGAACGCTTAACGTTGGGTAAACCAGAAACAGGGACTATCACACTTAACGCGTTTCATCAGGGGGGGAAAATTGTTATTCAGATAATTGATGATGGTGCAGGGCTTAACAAGGCAAAAATATTAGAAAAAGCTAAGCAAAATGGCATGGTGTCTGACACGGACGTGTTATCAGATGACCAAATACATGACCTTATTTTTAAACCAGGGTTTTCAACGGCTGACCAAGTATCTGATATCTCGGGTAGAGGGGTCGGGATGGACGTAGTTCGGCGAAATATTATCGAATTAAATGGTTCGGTAGAAGTAGAGTCTACAGAAGGAGAAGGCAGTGTATTTACTATTCGTCTGCCGCTTACGCTTGCCACTTTAGAAGGTCAATTAATTCGTGTAGGCCGGCAAACCTACATATTGCCGCTTATTTCGATTGTTGAGTCAATTCAGTCATTTCAGGGGATGCTGCATCGCGTTGTGGGTGGGTGTGACTTACTGCGTCTGCGTGATGAATACGTTCCGATAATTCAGCTCTCATCACTTTTCAATATACCGTCAGACTCAAAAGATATGGAAGATGGTTTGCTAGTGGTGGTTGAAGGCGACAACATGAAAGTTGCGATATTTATTGATGACCTCGAAGCCCAGCAACAGGTCGTTATTAAAAGCCTTGAAGAAAACTACAAAAAAGTCGAAGGTGTGTCGGGCGCAACGATTCTTGGGGATGGCACTGTCTCATTAATATTGGATATCGCAGGTTTAATAAAGCTGGCTGGTGTACAGCGTCACGAATACAAAGCAGTGCATAAAGGTGATGACTATGCAGCATGATCGCTTTTCGCAAGTAACGGCTAACAATAGTATTGGTCAGGACGAATAAATGGTCGATAAGCAAGGCGATAATGCTAGCGAGGTGAACATTAATGAAGAAGTCGGGGAGGGTAATACGTATGAGCCTTCTGAGCAGTATTTGACATTTTTTATTGAAGATGAAGAGTACGGGATCGATATTTTGGCAGTTAAAGAGATAAGGGGGTGGGAGCCCGCAACCGAAATTCCTAACTCCCCCGAATATTTAAAAGGGGTTATCAATCTTAGAGGAACCATCATTCCGTTAACGGATCTCAGGCTTAGGTTTGGCATTAAACAGTTTGAGTATAGCCCTACCACCGTCGTTATAGTGGTTAAAGTAATAGCGGGAGAAGGTGAAAAAATTATGGGGATTGTTGTCGATGCGGTGTCTGACGTGAGTGACTTTTCAAAAGCAGATATTCACCCAGCACCTGAATTGGCCGCGAATAAGAATGCTGCTTTTGTAAAGGGATTGGGCAGTAGTGAAAACAAAATGGTCATTCTATTGGATATTAATGAGTTACTAAACGCACCTGATGATGCAGATTTGACAGTTGTGAGTCGAGCAACATTCTGATGTGCATGTTAAGTAATGCAAGGATATATACCGCTAGGCCTAAGAATATCAAGGGTGTATTACTAAAGTGACCAATAATAAACAGGCATCTGAGATTAATAAATCTCCGCATAAACCGACTGGGAGTCGCGAATTCCTTATGACGAGTGAGGATTTCGAAACGATTAGCCTGCTGGCGCATAACTATACAGGTATTGTTTTAGGTGCCCATAAGCGCGATATGATTTATGGCCGGTTGGCGCGACGCATTAGGTCATTGGGTCTCTCTAATTTTAACCAGTACTGTGCGTTAATATCGAGCCCATCTTCGCCTGAAATTAGTTTTTTTATCAATGCAATAACGACAAACCTAACGTCATTTTTTCGTGAACCACACCACTTTGATTTCTTGAAAGAGACCGTTCTACCCGAAATAAAACGCAAAAATGATCGTTATAAACGCATTAGAATTTGGTCCGCTGGTTGCTCTACCGGAGAAGAGCCTTACAGTCTCTCTATAACCGTTAATGAAACGCTAAATATGGCGCAATGGGATTGCAAAATATTAGCGACTGACCTTGATTCTAATGTGGTCAATCATGGTCGGGAAGGTGTTTATGATATTACTAGAATTGATGCGTTGACAGAACAGAGTAAAAAGCAATGGTTTTATAAAGACAGCCGAAACCCTGAAGTGGTAAAAGTAAAGCCGGCACTGCAGCAATGTACACGTTTTAAACGACTTAATTTATTAGAGTCTTGGCCTATGAAAGGGCCGTTCGATATCATTTTTTGCCGCAATGTCGTTATTTATTTTAATAAAGAAACCCAGAGACAGTTGTTTGACCGTTTTGCAAATATTTTGGGCGATGGAGGGTATTTGTTTATAGGGCACTCTGAGTCTTTGCATAAGGTTAGTGAGCGCTTTGAGTCGTTAGGAAAAAACATCTACCGAAAAAAATTCTAATTGACGAGTAACGTTATGATCTTTGGCTCTAGCAATGTATCCCGGCAGGTTGTTAACAACGAATATGGATAACAGTGTTAGCTTACCCAAAGCCCTGCCAGGTTTTGAGCATATAAACCGCTACTGGGATAAGCGCATGAATTTGGCTGCAGCCAAAATTTTGCCTGGCGAATTCTATGTAAGCTTGCATGGTGAAATGATAGCAACGGTGCTAGGGTCTTGTATTTCTGCGTGCATTAGAGATCGTGTTCATGGCATTGGAGGAATGAATCATTTTATGCTGCCCTCTCAAGGTGAATATTCATCGGTACAGTGGGGGAGCAGTCATGCAAGCTCTGCTTCTCGTTACGGTAATTGGGCGATGGAGTTTTTGATTAATGAAATTTTAAAAGCGGGTGGGGAACGTAAAAATCTTGAAGTCAAAGTGTTTGGTGGTGGGAATGTATTATCCAATATGACCCGTGTTGGGTTAAGAAACATAGAGTTTGTTAAAACATATTTAGCTCAAGAAGGGTTACGGGTAGAAGCGTCTGATGTCGGCGACCTTTTTCCAAGAAAAGTGCTTTATTTTCCTGATACCGGTGCGGTAAAGGTTCGAAAGCTTAAACAAACCAGAAACGATACTGTGCTACAGCGTGAAAAAGCTTATATTGAAGATATTAATAAGCAGCCAAAGTCTGGCGATATTGAGTTATTTTGATATGAGGAACGATCTTGTTGTTAATTTACGCTTGGATCGACTATGAGTATTTGAAAATTGCTCAAAGAGAGGGATGGTCATGCATAAAATAAAAGTATTAGTGGTTGACGACTCAGAGCTTATTCGCCAAATGCTGAGGCAGATTATTGATTCAGCTGACGACATGGAAGTGGTTGGTGTTGCTGTTGATCCTTATGATGCGCGCGAGAAAATTAAACAGTTAAACCCTGATGTTTTGACCTTAGATATTGAAATGCCAAAAATGGATGGCATTTCCTTTTTGCGTAACTTGATGAAGTTAAGGCCAATGCCTGTGGTGATGATATCAACACAGACAGAAAAGGGGGCTCCAGCGACCCTTGAGGCACTAGAACTGGGTGCTGTAGATTATTTGCCTAAACCAAAACTAGAGCAGGAGATTGGCCTTAAGCATTATGCGCATGACGTTGTCGAAAAAGTACGAGCCGCCGCAACCGCGAATATACATCCGATAGAAAGAATGAAAAGCACACATGCTAATATTTCCTTAGCTCGTAAAGAGGCCAAACCTTATGCTTTCTCTCCGGGATGTGTTATTGCTGTGGGTGCTTCTACCGGCGGAACTGAGGCGATCAAAGATGTTTTGCTAGGTATGCCTACTAACTGTCCGCCAGTGGTATTGGCACAGCATATTCCACCGGTATTTAGTACCACTTATGCTGAACGGCTGAATCGGATTTGTGGTATCACGGTATTTGAAGCAACAGCGGGTATGAAGTTAGAGTGTGGCTGTGCTTATCTCGCGCCGGGCGACCAACACCTTACAATAATAAAAAGACTCAATGCGTATTATACGCAGTTAGATCAATCTGAACCGGTAAACCGGCACCGGCCATCAGTAGATGTGTTGTTTGATTCTGTGCTAGACGCTGCAGGGGCTAAGGCTGTTGGTATTTTACTGACTGGAATGGGGAGGGATGGCTCTGAAGCGCTTTTGAAAATGAAGCAATTAGGCTGTAAAACAATCGCGCAAGATCAAGAAAGTAGTATAGTGTGGGGGATGCCCGGTGCCGCTGTTGCTATTGGTGCCGCCGTTGACGTATTACCACTGGAAAAGATTTTCTCTAAAGCGCTTAGTTATTGTGAAAAACGGTAAGTTTTTTCACCAAGATACAATATATAATTTACCTTTTGGGTGTTTAGTGTTTATTATTTCCTATAGTTATTAGCTTGTTATAGGGTGATTCGCCGTGTTTAACTTAACCGTTTTGTTATTCTGGTGTGGCAAATTAAACTAAACTTCAGTATAAATAGTCTTTCAGTGCTGCATAGAAACAGCGTTTTATTGATTAGGGGGCGAGATGTCTATTACAACGAACAAATCAGCGGATGGTAGTGAGCTGACTATAAGGATTCAGGGGCGTTTTGACTTTAGCTCACACCAAGAGTTTAGAGACGCTTACGAAAATAATGACAGTGTTAAAGAGTACCTCATTGATATGAGAGAGACGACTTATTTAGACAGCTCTGCACTGGGTATGCTGCTCTTATTAAGAGACTTCGCAGGTGGTGATCATGCTAACGTATCGATTAGCAACTGTAATAGTGACGTGAAGAAAATACTGACTATTTCAAATTTTGAGCAGTTATTTGCCATCAAATAGTCATAACCGGCTTTTATAGGTAGGTTTATGGACTCAGAACCGCTGAAAATATTGATTGCAGATGATAACGATTCGGATCGCATGATTTTGCAGGCTATTGTCCGTAAACAAGGGCATGAGGTGGTGACGGCAAGCGATGGCATAGAGGCAGTAGAAAAATTTAAAGATACATCCCCTCAACTAGTACTGATGGATGCTTTAATGCCCAGAATGGATGGCTTTGAAGCAGCTAGGCTAATCAAACAGTTGGCCGGTGAAGAGCTAGTCCCCATCATATTTTTAACATCCCTTACAGATGCCGCATCATTGGTCAAATGTCTTGATGCCGGGGGGGATGACTTTATATCCAAACCTTATAATCGTATTATTCTACAGGCAAAAATAAACGCCTTTAATCGCATGAGAACCATGCATAGAACAGTGCAATTTCAGCGTGATCAAATTGCTGCTAACAATGAACTTCTCCTACAAGAACAAAATGTAGCCAAGACAGTCTTTGATAATGTCGCGCACCTAGGTTGTCTTAACGCCAAAAATATTAAGCATCTGTTATCACCACTTTCTGTATTTAATGGCGATGTATTATTGGCATGTCAGAAACCTTCTGGTGGAATGCATGTTCTGTTAGGCGATTTTACCGGGCATGGGCTTCCAGCGGCGATTGGCGCAATGCCAATTGCCGAAATATTTTATGGCATGACCAGTAAGGGGTTTGCCATGACCGACGTACTCAGAGAGATTAACCAAAAGCTGAAACAGATTTTACCCGTTGGTTTTTTTTGCTGTGCCTCTATGATTGATATGAGTTTTGCGAGGGGAGATGTGGAGATATGGGTGGGGGGGGTGCCTGATGCTATTTTATATCGAACCGATGGGGAACTTATTAATATTTCCTCGAATCATCTTCCTCTTGGGGTCCTAGAAGCCAGTCGGTTTACAACAGAAACGTACAAATATGATATGTCGCCTGGTGATCGCTTGTTTATGTGGTCTGACGGCATTATAGAAGCTCGAAATGTTAACGGCGATATGTTTGGCGAAGAGCGCTTATATGAAGTCTATCAAGAGGAGCGTGATCCATCTCGGCTATTCTCAAGTATTAAACAAAAAGTCCACAGTTTTATAGGGGAAGGCGAGCGTGATGACGACCTCACTATGGTAGAGGTCGAAATGGTCAGAGAAGATCAGGTTGGGAGTGACGCTGGACCTCTTCTATTGAAAAGTGCATTAAGTGGCCCTGTTGATTGGGCATTAAGCTATGAATTAAGAGCGCAAACGCTTAAAAACTTTAACCCACTTCCACTTCTGCTGCATATTATTATGGAAGTGCCAGGGTTACGTCAGTTAAGTGGACAGATTTATACTATTTTAGCGGAGTTGACATCAAATGCGCTTGAGCATGGCGTTTTGGGGCTCGACTCTAAGCTAAAAGCAACACCGGAAGGGTTTACCAAATATTATGAATTAAGGGCCGAGCGATTAGAAAAACTTGAGGACCAATGGGTTCGAATTTCTATTGATCACTTACCTGAAGGCTCCGGTGGGCTGTTGTCTATGAAGATTGAAGATAGCGGTCAGGGGTTTGATTACAGTAATTTTAAACAAGCTAAAATGAATAATAACCTGTATTCGGGGCGCGGAATTCCTTTGCTGATATCACTCTGTCAGCATTTTGAGTATATCGGCACGGGGAATACAGTTGAGGCTGAGTTCGCTTGGCAACCAGAGACAAAGGCTCTACCCGCCATATAAAGGCTTTGCGGCTTATTATGTTGGTAACCCATGTCTAAAGATCAGACCAACTAAAATAGGTTGACCTATGAATGACCATATCGACTTCTCAGCGCTAGCTGAACTTAGAGAGGTAATGGAAGAAGAGTTTGATGTGTTGTTAGAAACATTTCTTCATGACTCGGCAGAACGTGTTGTTCAAATCAAAGAGGCGGCTAAAGCGCAAAATGCAGAGGCACTTTCGAGAGCTGCGCACAGCTTTAAAGGAAGTTGCACAAATGTCGGTGTTCCGATTCTCGCGAGCTTATGTATGGAAGCTGAATTAAAAGGGAAACGAGGCGAACTTGACGATATCGACGTACTTGTGGATAAAATAGAGGCAGAGTTTACGAATATCTCGGAGCTGTTAAAAGAACAACTATCGTACTAGTTCATAGCTAGGCGCCTTCCTGCTTTTCAATGCTGGTCTACATTTTGCTAACTACTAATATAACGTATGTGCAAATAGCCGAAAGGGCTAAACGTGCAGAGTGGTTAGCCGCCATTAATCTAATATTTTTCATTCTAGCGTGTTTCATGTCTGGGGACTGATATACCGCTAAAGTGAATTTGTTGATCAATTGTTTATTACAGAGCAGCTTATGAATTCATTACCGGTATCTCTTGATTTAACGAGCAATTCAACCAGTAAGCCATCGACAAAGGCGTCGGCTAGTAATGACAGCGATGTAGATAGCTTTAAAAATGAATTAAATAAACAAGAAAAAAACACAAAACATAACGATGTAGCCAGCACATCTACAGCCGACAAGAACGCTCAAGGTAGTGAGACTAACAAAAAGCAAGAAGCGGCAACTGTTGCCGCTGAAGAGACTTCAAACGGCGAAGCGTTGCCTCAGTCCGTCGATGATGAGGCGTCAAGATTAGACGGTAATTTGGAGAAAATGGTAGACCCAGACTATACAGGTGAGCTTGAAATACCGTCTGAATTTTCGCTTTTAAACCATGTCGAAGACCCACTAGTGGATGATGAGTTAACTGCTCCGCCGATGGGGGTACTGGGTTATGAGATGTTAGCAGCCGAAGACGGAGATTATGCAGCGTATGGACAAGCACGTTCTGCTGCAGGCTCATTGAATGCAGGAGTCTTAAATACCGCTGCGGCAAATGCATCTATAGGTGATGATGCCCTATTAGAGCAGCCATTAGAAAAACTGATGACGCTAGAACAAATTAAACTCTCGTTAGAAAAGGGGGTTGAAGCGCTTGCTGAACTAGAAATTGATGTGGATACAGGTGCTGAAGGCAGTGTTCGCGAGGTGTTCCGATTTAATGATCTTCAGTTAAAGGAGGGTCAATCAACCTTAAAAACCTATACGACGTCGGTTGATTTGCCTGTTGCGCCAGGCGCTTGGACCGATAAGGTTAACGATAAAATTATCTGGTTAGCTAACCAGAAAATACAATTTGCCGAAATTCATCTAAACCCACAAGACCTTGGACCAATGGAGGTCAAGATAAATGTTCAAAATGAACAGGCAATGGTGACCTTTACTAGTCATAACCAAGGCGTTCGGGAGTTACTGGAACAAAACGTTAACCGACTTCGAGAGATGATGAACGAAAATGGTGTTGATTTAGCCCATGTAGATGTATCCGACCAATCTTCACAGCAACAAGCGAATGAAGACCAAGACCAAGAGCAAGGTGTAGGAGGGCGATCGGCAGAAGGTGATAACGACCTATTAAGTCAGGATGGAGCTCATGGCATCACTGAAGCGATAACGCTGGATAATTTAGTTGATTATTATGCATAGGCGTATCGTTAAACCACAGTATCTAGCAATGCTAACCGTCTAAAACTAAACAGCACGATAACCTTCTTGTAGGCGCGCCGCATTGGCGCGTCTTTTTTCTTCGTCTATATTTTATTGCCTTCCTCAATACAAAACTTAGTTTCTTCTTAGTAATCAGATTTATCTCCGCGTTTATTAGGCTACAATGAATATTAGAAATAGGTTATAACTGATTGAATAGTTGAAAATTATTGGCACAAGGATTGCTCTTAACTTAAGTATGAATGGTGTCGGTAGCAATAATGACGAGAATTTGACATGGCAGATGACGATAATAAAGACGTTAACGAAGAAGAAACAGGCGGTAAATCCAGTAAAAAGTTAATCATTATTGTTGCAATAGTGGTCATACTGGCTGTAGGGCTTGCTGTTGGCGCTACGCTTTTTTTCTTAAAAGGCGATAGTTCGGCCAGCGATGCAGCAGAGGTGCCTGTAGAAGAGGTTAAAAAGCCAGCGATTTATTTTGATATTAAGCCTCCCTTTGTTGTTACCTTTGATGTAGAGGGACGACAGCGTTATATGCAGGTGTTTGTTTCAGCTCAAAGTCGTGATCAGGCGTCACTAGACGCACTAGAATTACACATGCCTCTGATCCGCAACAAGCTGATTATGTTGTTTAGCAGTCAAGATTTTCAAGGGTTACAAACGGCAGAGGGTAAAGCGTCATTGAGATTGGCGTCGTTGAACTTGATTAATGAAATACTTGAAAAAGAGGCGAGTGGTTCGTCGATTGAGCAAGTATTATTTACTAATTTTGTCATGCAATAACGGGAAGCCAAGTGCAAGATTTACTATCACAAGACGAAATTGATGCGCTCTTACACGGTGTCGATGACGGTGACATTGATACAGATGATGATCTGGATGATGAGGGTGTCAGAAGTTATGACCTCGCAAGTCAAGATCGAATAGTTCGTGGGCGAATGCCCACGCTTGAAATGATCAATGAGCGATTTGCTAGGTATACGCGCATTAGCTTATTTAACTTATTGGGTCGCAATGCCGATGTTGCAACAGGCGGTATCCAAATTCTTAAATTTGGCGAATATATCCATACGCTTTATGTACCTACCAGTTTAAATCTTGTAAAAATTCGCCCGCTTAGGGGGACCTCACTATTTATTTTTGATGCAAAGCTTGTCTTTAAGTTGGTTGACAACTTCTTTGGTGGTGATGGTCGGCATGCAAAAATAGAAGGGCGTGAGTTTACACCCACCGAAATTCGTGTCGTACAGATGGTGCTAGAGCAAATCTTTGTTGATATGAAAGAGGCTTGGAATGCCGTCATGAAAGTTGACTTTGAGTATGTTAACTCAGAAGTTAACCCTTCAATGGCTAATATTGTGAGCCCCAGTGAGGTCGTGGTTGTTAGCACCTTTCATATAGAGTTAGATGGCGGTGGTGGTGATTTACATGTCGCAGTCCCTTATTCAATGATAGAGCCTGTTCGCGAAGTTCTTGATGCGGGTGTACAAAGTGACATTGATGATATTGATGAGCGATGGGTTAACGCGCTTCGACGAGATATTCTTGATGCTCGAGTTCCTATTAATGCAACGCTGGTTGAAAAGAGAGTCTCGTTAAGAGATATATCTAAGCTCAAAGCTGGGGATGTTATACCGGTTGAGCTGCCAGATGTTGTCACCATGACAGCCAATAAAATTCCAATGTTTACAGCTAAAGTGGGTCAATTGGGACCTAGTTTGGCGCTTAAAATCGAGAATCGTGTTGGACGCGAAGGCTCTAACTTGAGCAAAAAAGCCGGGAGTGAAGTAAGCGATGAGTGAAAATGATCTACCTGATGAGCAAGGCGAAGCAGGCAAGAGCGAAGATGAAAAGTTAGCTGATGAGTGGGGCGCCGCTATGGCTGAGTCCGGCGATGCTGATAATAGCGTCGATGACGAATGGGCTGCGGCAATGGCTGAAGCGGAAGCCACAGGCGATGATGATGGTGGTGATGGACTCGATGTTCAGGCGGCCCCTTTAGAGGCTTTTGATAGTGGGCCAATGCAAGCAGGAGGCGGTGGGCTAAACCCAGATCTTGATGTTATTCTTGATATTCCTGTGATGATATCTATGGAAGTTGGAAGTACACAAATACCTATTAGAAACCTGCTACAGCTTAACCAAGGCTCAGTTGTTGAGCTCGACCGACTAGCAGGTGAGCCTCTAGATGTGCTGGTCAACGGTACCCTCATTGCCCATGGCGAAGTTGTTATGGTTAATGAAAAGTTCGGTATCCGTTTAACGGATGTTGTGAGTCCTTCTGAACGAATTAAGCGATTGAAATAGACCTATGGATGCTGACAAAGAGAAGCAACATCGCTGGTTTATAACGGTGTTGTTAAAAACATCCACACGCATCGCTATTTTGCTTTTTTTTGTTTGTATTGCAGGAAAAACGCTAGCGGAGGCAGCAAAAGAAACGCCGCTGAGTGATGAACCCGTTGTTGAGGTTGTGGTGGAAAGCTCGCCCGCTAAATTGCCTGCATCGCCAGGGGTTAATTCGTCAGATTGGCTTAAAGCAATACTCGGGCTTATTTCAGTGGTTGTACTGATTTTTGCTATTGCATGGTTTGTGAAGCGGTTCACCGGGCTTGCTGTATCAAATCAGCAGCAGATGCGAATTATTTCAGCTATTCCTGTTGGGGCCAAAGAACGTATTGCGCTAATTGAAGTTGCGGATAAACAAGTTTTGGTAGGGATAACCCAGCACAATATTAATTTATTACACTCATTTGAAGAACCGGTCGTTAATAACAATGATAAAACAACTGTTGATTTTTCTAGCCGACTACAGGCCATTCTTAGTAAAGGGCCTTCAGATTAAGGCGTTAGCCAGAAAGGTGAGCGGATTACTTGCCTTAATAGTATTGGCCGGAATGTCTTTTTCGGTAGCGGCTGAACCTACCGGCATCCCCGCACTCACGCTGGTGACCGATGAAAGTGGCGGTCAGCAATATACGGTGACGATTCAGATTTTGGCGTTAATGACTGCATTAACGTTCTTGCCCGCTGCATTAATGATGATGACGTCGTTTACGCGTATTATTATTTCCTTCTCGATCTTACGTCAAGCAATGGGCCTTCAGCAGACACCATCAAACCAGATATTGATTGGCCTCGCGTTGTTTTTGACTATTTTTATCATGACGCCAGTTTTAGAGGAGGCGAATCGTACTGCAATTCAGCCATACCTAGATGAACAGCTTGCCCCGATGGAAGCGTTGGAAAAGGCTAGTATACCCTTCAGGAATTTTATGCTGGCTCAAACGCGAGAAGATGACTTAAACCTATTTGTGCGTATCTCAGGCAAGGAGTTTCAAACGCTTGAGGATGTATCATTTTGGGTATTGATGCCGGCGTTTGTGACGAGCGAGTTAAAAACCGCGTTTCAGATCGGTTTTATATTATTTATACCATTCTTAATTATCGATATGGTGGTAGCGAGTGTCTTGATGGCGATGGGTATGATGATGTTGTCGCCGATGATTATCTCGTTACCCTTTAAAATCATGTTATTCGTACTCGTTGATGGCTGGGCGCTCATTATCGGCACCCTGGCGGCTAGTTTTGGAATTTAGGGGGCGAACCTTATGACGCCAGAAGTTGCAGTAGAAATAGTTCGTGAAGCACTTTATCTTATACTGCTGATGGTGACGGTTATTATAACCCCAAGCCTCATTATAGGCCTGATGGTGAGTGTCTTTCAGGCCGCCACACAAATTAACGAGCAAACCTTAAGTTTTCTACCCCGATTATTAGTAACGCTTGCGGTTATTATCGTCATGGGACCTTGGATGGTGCAGCGCTTGTTAGAGTATTTTGAGCGACTAGTGACCAATATTCCTATGTTGATTGGTTAGTCTGGGATGGTGTTGAGTGCAATTCACTGAGCAAGTGATATTTAACTGGATCGCAGGTCATTTATGGCCGCTATTTCGCATCGCCAGTTTTTTTATGATTATCCCTATTATTGGTACTCAATTAGTACCTGCACGGATCAGATTAGGTTTAGCGTTGATGATAACCATTTTGGTTGCTCCGTTAATTGACAATATTCCAGTGATCGACCCTCTTTCATTATCATCCATCGGAGTGCTGATTCAGCAAATGTTTATCGGCAGTACGATGGGCTTTATGTTTGTGCTGTTTGTGCAGTTGTTTGTGGTGGCAGGACAAATAATCGCCATGCAAATGGGGTTGGGGTTTGCTTCAATGGTTGACCCCACCAATGGCGTATCAGTGCCTGTTTTATCTCAAATTTTCTTAATTTGTGTCACCTTGTTATTTTTGGCAACTAACGGACACTTGGTGATGATTGAGTTATTTCTAGAGAGTTTTCGAGTATGGCCAATTTCGGGAAGTTTATTTACACCCGGAGGTTTTACGCCTGAAATACTTTGGCAAATGATACACCGTATCTCTTGGATGTTTGCATCAGCGCTATTAGTTGCCTTGCCGGTTATTACATCGGTGCTGGTGATTAATATTTCCTTCGGCATTATGTCCAGAGCGTCCCCTCAAATGAACGTTTTTGCACTGGGTTTTCCAATCTCACAGCTATTTGGAATGTTAATTATCTGGATCGGTTTTATCGGTTTTATGCCTCAATTTCATCGCTTTACCGGAGATGTTTTTGAGTTTCTTCGGTTAATGCTAGGGGTGTAATATGGCTGAAGGGCAAGATAGCAGCGCAGACAAAAGTGAGGACCCCACCGCCAAACGGCTACAAAAGTCCCGTGATGAGGGGCAAATTCCGCGTTCCAAAGAACTTAATACCATGGCGATACTTATCGGGGGAGCGGCAGGCTTATTAATGTTTGGCGATCACTTGGGGATGGCTCTCAAAAGTGTTATGCAGCATAGCTTTTCGTTTGATCGTGAGGTGTTGTTTGATATACGGCAAATGGGGCTGTTCTTAGGGCATAGTTTCACTGAAGTGGCTTGGGCTATGGCCCCTTTTTTGGGTATTTTATTGGTGGCCTCTATTTTAGGGCCGATTAGTTTAGGTGGGTGGCTGTTTTCTGCCAAAGCGCTAGCGCCTAAGTTTAGTCGTTTGAATCCTGTTGAGGGAATTAAGCGAATGTTTGCAATAAAGTCGCTAGTTGAGTTGGTTAAGAGTATTGCGAAAGTGACTGTTGTTGTAACAGTGGCGCTGTTAATGCTCGATGCTTATACGGCGGAGTTATTGGCAGTTGGTACGTTGCCGGTTATTCCTGCGATGGGGAAGGCAGTCAATATTTTGGCCTGGATAGTCTTTTGGCTTGCCTGTTCAATGATAGCGATCGCCGTCGTGGATGTGCCTTTTCAGATATATGACCACAATAAAAAACTTAAAATGACCAAGCAGGAAGTTAAAGACGAATACAAAGATACCGAGGGTAAGCCCGAAGTTAAGCAGAAAATTCGACAGTTGCAGATGGAAATGGCGCAGCGTCGAATGATGCAAGATGTGCCGCAAGCTGATGTCGTTATTACCAACCCCACACACTTTTCTGTGGCATTAAAATACGATGGTGACACCATGGTAGCGCCTGTTGTATTGGCCAAAGGTGGAGACGAGCTAGCACTTAAAATCAGAGAGATTGCAAACGAGCACAGCGTTGAGATTGTACAAGCGCCGCCTTTAGCGCGCTCTATTTACTATAACTCAGAAGTTGGAGATGAGATTCCTAGCGGCCTTTATGTGGCTGTCGCGCAAATTCTAGCTTATATCTTCCAGTTACGCCGTTTCCGCGCAGGCGCTAACCCGAAACCCGAAATGCCTGATTTTCCTATCCCTAACGATTTGAAACACGATTGATGCCTATTTCAAAAGGGAGATTTATATCACCTCATGTTAACTTGAAACCTCAGCATTAACGCGACGTCTGACCAGTACCGGAAACAAAATAAGATAAAACACTAAAGTCGGTATGGTTCCTGCAATCAACATTATTATCTAATAATTTATGTCAAAAAAGCGTCAGTGCGCTTTTATGTGTTGATTGGAATACCTATGGTACAAGCATTCAGCTTAGAAAATTTTAAAAGCCTTACGCAGGGTAATCTTGGCATACCGTTATTGTTGCTAGTGATTTTAGGCATGATGATTTTGCCTATGCCTCCCTTTCTGCTGGATTTACTTTTTACCTTTAATATTGCGTTAGCGATTGTCGTTCTACTTGTCTGCGTATATGCCATGCGCCCAGTTGATTTTGCAATTTTCCCAACCATATTGCTGGTTGCTACTCTTCTAAGGCTTGCACTTAACGTGGCATCGACACGCGTTGTGTTGCTGTATGGCCATGAAGGTGGAGATGCTGCGGGTAAAGTGATAGAGGCATTCGGTGAGGTTGTCATTGGCGGTAACTATGCCGTAGGTTTAGTCGTGTTTGCGATACTGATGATCATTAACTTTGCGGTAGTGACTAAAGGTGCCGGTCGCGTTTCAGAGGTTAGCGCGCGCTTTACCCTAGATGCTATGCCAGGTAAGCAAATGGCAATAGATGCAGATCTTAATGCCGGTTTAATTGGGCAAGAAGACGCAAAAGCTCGACGTGAAGATATTGCCCAAGAGGCCGATTTTTACGGTTCAATGGATGGTGCTAGTAAGTTTGTACGGGGTGATGCGGTTGCGGGCCTGATGATACTGGTCATAAATATCATTGGTGGTTTGACTATTGGTATGGTTCAGCATGGGTTAGATTTTAGCCAAGCCATGGAAAACTATTCGCTGTTAACGATTGGTGATGGTTTGGTTGCACAGATACCTTCGTTATTATTATCAACCGCAGCCGCTATTATGGTGACGCGTGTCAGTACTACACAAGATATGTCTCACCAAATGTATAACCAAATGTTTGCCTCGCCACGATCGCTTGCGGTGGCAGCCGGGATTTTGATTATTATGGGGCTTATTCCAGGGATGCCTCATATGGCATTTCTAGGTTTAGGAGCGCTTGCAGCGGCGGGGGCATATTATATTTGGTATCGAACTAATCGCGGTCAGGTTGATGAGGGTGTGGTCAGGCCTGGCGCGCCTAGTGGAGGGGCTTCAGGCGGGGCTTCGGGTGTTGCGCCTTCATCGGCTTCTGGCAGTAGTCCTCAGGCAGTGCAGCCATCAGGCGAGCCTAAAGAGTTGGGTTGGGATGACGTGCTTACGGTTGATGTTGTTGGGCTTGAAGTGGGTTATCGATTGATTCCATTAGTTGATAAGTCTCAAGGCGGGCAGCTTTTAGGAAGGATAAAGGGGGTTAGGAAGAAGCTTTCTCAAGAGCTGGGCTTTTTGATGCCGTCTGTACACATTAGAGATAACCTCGACCTCATGCCTAACGTCTATCGCATTACGTTAATGGGTGTTAATTTGGCAGAGGCGGAAATTCACCCTGATCGTGAGCTAGCGATAAACCCCGGACAGGTATTCGGAAAGCTTGAAGGGATCGAAGGTAAAGACCCTGCTTTTGGCTTAGATGCCGTTTGGATTGAGTCTAGCCAAAAAGACCATGCACAAACGCTTGGATATACCGTAGTAGATGCAAGTACTGTGGTCGCGACGCATCTCAACCAAATCTTACAAAAGCACGCTCATGAGTTGATAGGGCATGAAGAGGTACAGCAGTGGCTAGAGCAGTTGATTAAAGCTTCACCTAAGTTAGGTGAGGAGCTTGTTCCGTCAACACTATCGGTTAGTTTGTTACTGAAAATACTACAAAACTTATTGATAGAAAACGTGCCTATTCGCGATATGAGAAGCATTGCAGAAGCGATTGTGAACGTTACGCCTAAGAGTCAAGACCCTGTGATATTAGTGGCTGCAGCGCGACAATCTTTGAAACGTCTGATTATTCAAAATATTTGCGGGGCAGAAGGTGAGATACCGGTGATTACATTGGACCCTGAGTTGGAACAACTATTGCTTAAGTCTGTACAGCAGGCACAAAAAGTTGGCGCGGGAGACGATGTTGGGCTGGTGCTTGAGCCTAGAATGATTGAAAAACTACAGCGGTCGTTAAATGATGCCGCTCAGCGTCAAGAGGTCATGGGTAAGCCGCCGATACTACTGGTATCAGCTCCTTTAAGGCCTGTGCTAGCAAAATTTGTAAGGTTTGGAATAGAACGGCTACATGTGCTCTCTTATCAGGAAGTACCTGATAACAAGCAGATAACGATAGTGGCAACAGTCGGACAGTAAGCGCGTTCGTAAAGCCGCCACAATAAGACAGTAATTTGACGGTTAAGAATCATGACCACTCAATAAACGTCAAATAATAAGCTAAATGATATGGGGTGCTTGGACAATACCAAGTACCAGAAAGAGTTGAGGAGAGTTGCCATGAAAGTAAAACGTTTTTTTGCCGCAACAATGCAAGAAGCCTTGCGTATGGTTCGCGAAGAGATGGGTGCCGACGCGGTGATTCTTTCTAACCAAAAGGTCGGTGGCGGAGTAGAAATAGTGACTGCGCTGGACTATGACGAACAGCTTGCGATGAGCCAAGTCGAACTAACGAGCGCAGAAGATAAGGCTCCTTCACCTACGCAGATTGGCCGAATGCAGGCTGAGCGTCACGTTCGCTTGCAAGAGGAAATGGAAAGAGCGCGAGAGAAGATTAGCGGTGTTAAAGGTCGTCGAACAAATGAGACTGAAAATGAACCTCGTGTGACACAGTCAAACGCTACCACGAATACAGATGCGCAACCTGTCTCTGAGCTTGAGACGATGAGAGCAGAGCTGCACCACCTAAGAGATTTACTTAATCAGCAGCTTAAAACCAATGACGAGACACGCAAAGAGCAAGAAACAGAGTCTTCAATTGTCAGATCGAATATTGCTGATAGATTAGGTCGAATGGGGATAGAAAAGACGCTGATAGATGCTTTGTTACCTGGAATTAAGGCTGGGGCCGATATTAGTGAAGCCTGGAATAGAGTATTAGCAGAGCTTTCCCACGTATTGGCTGTCGAAAGTGAAGAGCTTATTGATCGCGGCGGAATCTATGCATTAGTGGGTCAAACCGGCTCTGGTAAAACGACCACCATCGGTAAAATGGCTGCACGGTACGTGTTAGAGCATGGGCCTGAGTCAGTAGCGCTAATAACCACTGACCGTTACCGAATAGCTGCGCATGAGCAGTTAATGGTATTTGGGCGTATTCTAAATATACCTGTAAGGATCGTCGATGAGCATAATTCGTTAGATGATGTTATTGACTCTCTGCAGGATAAAAAGCTCGTACTTATTGATACAGCAGGCTTAAATCATCAGGACCCAGATTGGGCTGAACAACTGCATGAGATTCGTGACTCTAAATATGCTATTAAAAGTTATCTAGTGCTATCGGCTATCACCCAAACGCAAATAATGAAATCTACCTATCACTATTATAAGATGGTTGGCCTTGCAGGTTGTTTGGTGACTAAGTTGGACGAAGCTGTCAGCTTAGGTGAGGTTATAAGCTTTTTGTATTTGAGCGGTTTATCGGTTGCCTATGTGACGGATGGGCAGAAAATACCAGATGATATTCACCTTGCTAAAGCGCACTCGATTATCAGTCGAGGGGTTAGTTTATTTAAAGAGCAAGAGAAGTTTGAGTCGGAGTTACTGTCTAATACTCAGGGGCGAATACAAAATACGGGCAGGGCGAATGAGTTTTCATCAATGTATTTTGGTCACACCGCCTGAAATTAAAAACATAAAACAGTATCCTCTGCTAAACTGATGAAAAGTTTAGTTGTTTTACTGTCAGCTAGGTGACTTGATAGTCTATTTATTAGTCAATGTTAAGGCTGGAATCGAAAACGTTTGATCGTGATGTTGCTTCATCCGCTAGAGGCACTACTCTCATATGGCTGCAAAGAGTGGCTGGAGGTGAACCAGAATGAGTACTTATTCGTTAAGCACAGTGAGCAGCAAATCGTTAGTAGTAATAGGGGAAAAACACCTGTATGAGTAATTCAAATTCAGTCCAGGTTATTGCGGTTACCGGCGGTAAAGGTGGTATTGGCAAAAGTAATGTTTCTATCAACCTTGCGTTGGGGCTTGCTGCAATGGGTCGCAGGGTTGTTGTGCTGGATGCCGACTTAGGGTTGGCAAATATTGATGTCCTTTTAGGTATTACGTCAAATAAAAATTTATCCGATGTGTTATCGGGTGAGTGTGGTTTGAGAGAAGTAATGGTCAATGGACCTGGGGGGATTAAGGTTGTTCCTGCTTCGTCAGGCACTCAAAAGATGGTGTCGTTAAGTCCGCTTGAGCATGCAGGATTAATCAATGCATTTAGTGAGATCTCTGGCGACCTTGATGTTCTTATTGTAGATACTGCAGCCGGTATTTCTGATGGTGTTATAAGCTTTTTAAGGGCCGCTCAAGAAATACTCGTAGTCGTTGTTGATGAACCTACTTCAATTACAGATTCCTATGCGCTGATTAAACTATTAAACCGCGATTACGGTATTCACCGGTTTAGAGTGCTGGCCAATATGGTTAAAACCCAGCAAGAGGGACGTCATTTATACTCAAAGCTGGTAAAAGTTACCGATCGGTTTCTTGATGTGGCGCTTCAATATGTGGGAAGTATTCCATTTGATGAAGCGGTGAAAAAATCAGTGCAACGTCAACGTGCTGTGCTAGACGCTTATCCTCGTGCAAAGGCCTCATTAGCCTATAAATCGTTAGCGCAAAAAGCTGATAGCTGGCCTCTACCGTCATCACCTAGAGGTCATCTTGAGTTTTTTGTAGAACGATTGTTGCAGGCTTAAATTATTAATTTATGGCATTGGTACACGGCCAGATGATGTATAGTGATTCAAACATTGAACGGGCTGATAGTTTAGTTCGACAACACGCACCTTTGGTGAAGCGTATTGCTTATCATTTAATGGCAAGGCTTCCCGCTAGCGTGCAGGTCGACGATCTCATTCAGTCTGGGATGATGGGGCTATTAGAAGCCTCTAAAAAATATGAACCATCGAAAGGAGCGTCATTCGAAACCTATGCAGGTATTCGTATACGTGGCGCAATGATGGATGAGATTCGTAAAGGTGACTGGGTACCCCGGTCGGTTCATAGAAATACGCGAAAAATATCAGAAGCGATCAAGCGGGTTGAAGATCTTAAAGGAGGCGACGCAAAAGATCATGAAGTGGCCGCTGAGCTCGATATGGAATTGGATGAGTATTACGCTTGTGTAAAAGATAGTGCGAGTGGAAAACTTTTCAGTTTTGAGGAAATACTAGAGGGGGGGGATGCAGCCGTTGATCAAACCCCTGAAGCTGTGGATAATCCCTACGCAGAATTACAGGATGATGCGTTTAAAGAAGGATTAGTAAAAGCCATTGCTTCGTTGCCCGAGCGCGAGCGGCTAGTGCTCTCGCTTTACTATGATCAAGAGCTCAACCTGAAAGAAATCGGGGAGGTGCTTTCGGTAAGCGAATCGAGGGTTAGCCAAATACATAGTCAGGCGGCGTTGCGCTTACGTTCTCGGCTTATTGACTGGCATTAAAATTGATATGCACATAGCTACTTGAATTTTTTAAGAAAAAGAGAGTAGTGATTTTGCGAAACTTTAAAAAAAACTGGATACCCCTCGAACTCAAGCTAGACTTATATTTATACCATAAACCTGAATAGAGTTCGGGCTAGATAAGGGTTCCAGCTTCGGCATTTTGGAGGTCGACTTGGATAAAAATATGAAAATTCTGGTAGTTGATGATTTTTCAACTATGAGAAGAATTATAAAGAACCTATTAAGGGATCTTGGCTTTACCAATGCAGATGAAGCAGATGACGGGAATACCGCTCTGCCAATGCTTCAGACGGGCAAGTATGATTTTTTGGTAACCGACTGGAATATGCCAGGGATGACTGGTATAGACTTGCTGCGTGCAGTACGAGCAGATGCAAACTTGAAAGGGTTGCCTGTTTTGATGGTGACAGCTGAGGCCAAGCGGGATCAAATTGTTGCTGCGGCTCAGGCAGGGGTTAACGGTTATGTTGTTAAGCCTTTTACTGCGGCAGTGCTAAAAGAGAAAATTGATAAAATCTTTGAGCGTATCGATTCTTGAGCGCGGGTTAGTGCATGACAAATAAAGAAGAAAACACGCAATATACGCCAGAATTTGAAGCGCAACTAAAGCGTCAGGCTTCTGACCTAAAAGACTTAGTAGACGCAGGCAATATCACTGAAGCAATAAAGGTTGTTGCTGAACTCAACTCCACGCGAGATCAAAGTCTGTATAAAGAAGTCGGGCGTTTAACGCGTACTCTTCATGAGTCAATTAGAAATTTTCACCTTGATTCTGCTGCAGATACAAATCAAGACGAGCTCTCTAAGATAGATGATGCCACTGATCGACTCTCTTACGTTGTTGATATGACGAATAAGGCTGCAAATAAAACGCTAGACCTTGTAGAAGAGAGTATGCCAATTGCTTCAGAAATGAAGCAAGAGGCCGATATTCTGAAGGGAGATTGGAGTAAGTTAAGGCGTAGAGAGATGAAGCCTGAAGAGTTTCGTCTTTTATACAAGAGAATGGACTTGTTTCTTAATAAGCTAAGTCAGCAGTCAGACCAAGTTTATCGAAACTTGTCAGAAATCCTGCTTGCCCAAGATTTTCAGGACCTTACCGGTCAAGTGATCAAACGGGTAACAGGCTTGGTGCAGGAAGTAGAAGAAAATCTTGTAAACTTAGTGGCTATGGCGGGTAAAGTCGATCAAATTACCGGTACTGTTCATGAGTGGTTAGAACAAAAAGAAGAAAATAATATTGAGCGTGGTGAAGGACCTCAGATGAACGCCGAAGAGCGTATCGATGTGGTTTCGAGTCAAGATGATGTGGATGATTTACTCTCCAGTCTAGGTTTTTGAGGAGTGCTGCATGGGGTTTGAAGCGGATGAAGAGATTCTTCAAGACTTTTTAGTAGAGTCTGGGGAAATTCTTGAGCTTCTGTCAGAGCAACTGGTGGATTTGGAGCAAAATCCGGATGATACGGATTTGCTTAACGCGATTTTTCGTGGGTTTCATACAGTAAAAGGCGGAGCTGGTTTTCTACAGCTTGATGCGTTGGTTGAGTGCTGTCACGTAGCGGAGAATGTGTTTGATATTCTTCGTAATGGCAAGCGCAGGGTCGACGCAGAGTTGATGGATGTAGTACTGCAAGCGCTTGACGTCGTTAATGAAATGTTTGATCAGTGCCGAAACAGAGAGGAACTTGTTCCGGCTAATCCTGCTCTTATAGAAGCCCTCGCAAAACTTGCAGTGCCTGAAGTCGCAGGCGCAGCTGTATCAGACGATACGTCTATAACAGTTGATGAGGCCCCTTCAGTAGACAATGCTCCAGAAGACGGTGATATTACAGATGATGAGTTTGAGCAATTACTCAATGCGCTTGATTCACCAGAAACGCCTTCGGACGCGACGTCTAATGTAGACGCACCTTCAGTCTCATCTGATGATGAAATTACTGATGAAGAGTTTGAAAAACTGTTAGATGACTTACATGGAACGGGTAAACACAGTAGCGCAGACGATAATGTCGCCTCTGAGCTTGCTGCCCCTGAGTCCGGTGAAATTACCGATGATGAATTTGAGCGTTTACTTGATGACTTGCACGGTAAAGGCCAGTTTAAAGATGAAGTAGCGAGTGGAGGTGCTTCTACGCCTGCTGATGCGCCATCAACAGGGGCGCCAGCGAGTGATGAATCATCTGATGTAATCGACGACAGTGAATTCGATAAACTACTCGACGACTTACATGGACAAGGGAAAGGCCCTACTGTGGGCGGTAGCAAGCCAACTCCAGAAAGTAAGCCAAAGCCCGAACCCGCTCCCAAAGCGGCACCTAAGCCAGCTGCGCCTGTCACTCCCGCAGCCGCAAAAAAACCTGCAAGCAAAGAACAATCGATCGCTACTGAAACAACCGTGCGCGTTGATACTAAGCGACTCGATGACATCATGAATATGGTCGGTGAGTTAGTCTTGGTTAGAAATCGACTCAAGCGGCTTGGCGACGAAAGTGAAAATGAAGCAATGCATAAAGCGGTGTCTAATTTAGATGTCGTGACTGGCGATTTACAATCTGCTGTGATGCAAACGAGGATGCAGCCGATTAAAAAGGTATTTGGCCGATTCCCTCGAGTGGTAAGAGATCTCGCCAGAAACTTGAAGAAAGAAGTTAATCTTGTTTTGAAAGGTGAAGATACCGACCTAGATAAAAACTTGGTTGAAGCGTTATCTGATCCCCTTGTTCACTTGGTGAGAAACGCAGTTGATCATGGAGTCGAATTACCTGACATCAGAGAAGCCAATGGTAAACCAAGAATAGGTCAGGTTATTTTAGCGGCAGAGCAGGAAGGTGACCATATCCTTCTCTCTATTAAGGATGACGGGGCGGGTATGGACCCCGATGTTCTGCGACGAAAAGCTGTTGAAAAAGGGTTGTTTGACGAAGATGCCGCTGAAAGACTAACTGATACAGAGTGCTTCAATTTGATCTTTGCGCCTGGTTTTTCTACCAAAGTAGAAATCTCGGATGTATCAGGGCGTGGTGTTGGGATGGATGTTGTTAAGACTAAAATTACGCAACTTAACGGCACCATCGCTATAGACTCTGTCTTGGGTAGCGGCTCTCACATTGTTATTAAAGTACCGTTAACGTTGGCAATTATGCCGACGCTAATGGTGTTACTCGATGACCAGTCGTTTGCATTTCCGCTTGTAAGTGTTGTTGAAATTTTTCATCTCGACTTATCGAGTACAAATATTGTTGATGGTCAAGAGTGTGTCGTGGTGAGAGATAACGTGTATCCACTTTTCCATATTAAACGATGGTTAGTTAAGGGTACGCCAAATCAGCCTGAAGCAGAATCTGCACATGTTGTTATAGTATCGGTAGGGACTAAACGAGTAGGCTTTGTTGTGGACCAATTGGTTGGCCAAGAAGAAGTGGTTATTAAACCGTTAGGGCGAATGCTGCATGGCACACCGGGTATGTCTGGGGCAACGATAACGGGTGATGGACGGATAGCGTTAATTCTTGATATTCCCAGTTTGTTACAGCGTTATGCATAACCTTGCCGAGTATATTTAATAAACCGTTAGAGCGATTATAGAAACGTCCTGAGGTGTAAAAGCATCTGGGGACGCATTTCTATCTGGAGATTCATGAATGACGGTTACCGTCTTAGTAGTTGATGATTCCGGATTTTTCAGGCGGCGAGTCTGCGAAATACTAGGATCGATAAGCTCAATTAAGGTCGTTGGTACTGCTAGTAATGGTCAGGAAGCACTTGAGTTGGTCAAAAAACTTAAGCCTGATGTGGTGACCATGGACTACGAGATGCCAGTAATGAACGGTGTGGCTGCAGTTAAGCTGATCATGCAAGAAGCGCCTACACCTGTGTTAATGTTTTCTTCTCTTACTTATGAAGGTGCGCGTGTAACCCTTGATGCACTAGAAGCCGGTGCTGTTGATTTTTTACCCAAGAATTTTGAAGATATTGCGAGAGACTCAAGCAATATTCAATCGTTGCTTAAGCAGCGAATATTAGCGGTTGCAGCTACTAATAAAAATCGATTGTCTTCCCCACGCACCTTCTCTCAAGATACACATAAATCCACTTCACCACAGCTAAGTTCGACACGGTTAAATAGTCGAACCACTATAGACAGGAAAACAGTAGATAGTGTAAAAAAGTCTACAATGGGTGCTGTACCAGCACCCGATAGTCAGAATGCAGAAAGGCGGCCTTTTTATGAAAAAAAAGCACCTGCATCTAAGTCTGTTTCAAGTAACAAACTCAACCATCCTGTAAGTCTGGTTGCGATAGGCACCTCAACAGGCGGGCCTATTGCGTTACAGAAAATACTCACCCAATTGCCATCCAACTTTCCCAAACCCATCCTGCTTGTACAGCACATGCCTGCGTCTTTTACGCAGGCGTTTGCTGATCGGCTGAACCGACTTTGTCAGATAACTGTCAAGCAAGCTGAAGACGGAGATGTGCTGACGCCCGGTGTAGCTTTATTGGCGCCAGGGGGAAAGCAGATGATTATTGAAAACCGCTCAGGTGTGGGGCGCATTAAAATTCTTGAAGGTGATGGTCGGATACATTACAAACCGAGTGTTGATCTAACATTTGGTTCAGCAGCGAGGAATTATCCGGGTAAAACGCTAGGCATCATTCTCACCGGAATGGGGGCAGACGGTAAGGACGGTTGCCGGTTAATGAAGCAGACTGGATCAACGGTCTGGGCACAAGATGAAAAAAGCAGCGTGATTTACGGTATGCCGATGTCTGTGGTTAAGGCAGGATTAGCTGATGAAATATTGAATATATCGGATATTGCAGGGCGCATTGTGACTGGAGTGATGTAATGGATTTACTCAGTATTATTGGCGTTATTTTAGCCTTTGGTGCAGTTATTGGGGGTAACTTCCTAGAAGGGGGGACCATTGATGCATTGATAAACCTGCCAGCGACCATCATTGTTATTGGCGGTACCTTTGCCGCCATTATGTTGCAAACATCACTCAAACTTTTAAAGCACGCAGGGCGTATGCTGCTTTGGGTTTTTGTGCCGCCATATGTCAGTTTGGAAGATGGTGTCGATAAAGTAGTGCAATGGAGCATGAGAGCCCGAAAAGAAGGGTTGCTCGGGTTAGAGGCTATTGCAGGTAAAGAAACAGAACCGTTTGCCAAAAAAGGGTTGCAGCTGTTAGTCGATGGGGCAGAACCCGATATGATTAGAAGTGTCATGGAGTTAGACCTTATAGCCAAAGAAAATCGCGACTTTGATGGTGCAAAAGTGTATGAAAGTATGGGGGGGTATTCGCCTACCATCGGTATCATTGGGGCGGTTATGGGCTTGATTCATGTGATGAGCAACTTAGAAGATCCTGCCTCCCTAGGAGGGGGGATTGCAACTGCATTCGTAGCTACAATTTATGGTGTCGCGTTTGCTAACTTATTGCTGTTTCCTGTTGCGAGTAAGTTAAAAGCGGTAATAAAGCTTGAATCCTTGTATCGAGAGCTGATTATTGAAGGACTAATATCAATCTCTGAAGGCGAGAACCCCCGCTCAATAGAGTTAAAGCTACGTGGCTTCCTTCATTAACATAGGATCAACGAGTGATGAGACGACATAAAGAAGAGGAAGAGTCTCACAACAAAGAGCGTTGGTTGGTGTCTTATGCTGACTTCATAACCCTATTGTTTGCATTTTTTGTTGTTATGTATTCAGTATCTTCGGTGAATGAAGGTAAATATAAAGTGCTGTCTAAAACCCTAGAAGGAGCTTTTAACACCGTTCAACGCACGACAAAACCTATCCAGGTGGGTGAGTTTTCGCCTCTGTCAGAGGATGATAACGCAAGTGATCAGCAGATTCAGCCTATCGACACAATTCCCCGAGGAAGCGATGGGCAAATAAACGATAGAACCAAAGGAATGAGAGCGCTTGCCGATAAATTCTCGGCTGAATTTTCTGGGCTTATCACGGATGGATTGGTTTCCGTCAACGAAAATAAAGACTGGGTAGAAGTATCTCTATCAAATAAAATCTTGTTTAAAAGTGGTGACATTGAACCCGATGCGGGCGCCTTTCCTATTCTTGAACAGATCGCGGCCATTTTAAAGCCACAAGATAACGCCCTGTTGATTGAGGGGTTTACAGATAACATACCTATTCGTACTCGAGCGCACCCCTCTAATTGGGAGTTATCTTCAGCTCGTTCAGCCGCGGTTGTTCGCTTATTGGCGGAAGAAGGCCTTGACCCTTCAAAAATGGCTGCGATAGGCTATGGTCAGTTTCAGCCTGTTGCAAGAAATGATACGCCTGAAGGCCGCAGTCGAAATCGTAGGATTGTGTTAGTCATTTCAAAAGACCCTAATGTTAGAGCCACCTTACGCAACTAAGGTTAAAACGCCTCTACTTTTCTTTACATTTTTCTATGGCATGATTCCTGCTCTTTAGTACTAATATAGTACTAATATAGTACTAATCGAGTAATAGCGGCAAAGTGATGCCCCTTGGTTTGTATGTTGTGGCGATGAGAATCCCATTTAATTACTAAACCTGTTGTTAAGTTATTGAGATTGTTGTCGATATAACTAGCTTGGGTCTTTTATTTTAATAGACAGAAAATGAAGAGGTTACGCTGTGCGTATCTGGGCAATTGCAAATCAGAAGGGTGGTGTAGGTAAAACGACGACCACTGTTGCGCTGGGCGGGATATTAGCTAAAGAAGGTAAGCGCGTGCTATTGATGGATCTTGATCCACACGGCTCACTGACTAGTTATTTTAAATACGACCCTGATACCATCGAACATAGCGCATTTGATTTGTTTTTGCATCAGGGTAAAGTGCCAGAAGACTTGCCATCAACATTGATTGTGAAAACATCAATGCCTGGCTTAAAGTTAATGCCTGCATCGACAGCATTAGCCACACTAGAGCGACGCATGGTTGGGGTTGAGGGTATGGGGCTCATTATCTCGCGTGCTTTGGCTATACTCTGGGATGATTTTGACTACGTATTGATTGATAACACGCCGTCACTGGGTGTTTTAATGATCAATGCGCTCGCGGCTAGTCAGCACCTTATGATACCTGTGCAGACTGAATTTTTAGCCCTTAAAGGCCTAGAAAGGATGATGCACACACTTGAGATGGTGATAAAATCTCAGAAAAGTAAATTGACGTACACCATTATACCGACCATGTTTGATAGACGAACTCAGGCGTCAGTGCAGAGCCTTAGATCGGTCAAAAATACATGGGGTCAACAAGTCTGGAAGTATGCCATTCCGGTTGATACAAAATTTAGAGACGCCAGTAGGATTGGCATCGTACCTTCTGAGCTGGATGCGTCAACTCATGGTGTGCGAGCTTATAAAAAGTTATTAGAAAATATCAGGGAAGGCGAAACAGTCAATGCCTGATTGTGTACGGGTAAATACGGTCAATGACCTGTCATTTACCGGTTGCATCATTCGTTATAAACGTTCGATATAAAGTGTTCGATATGAGTAGTTCGATATGAGTCGTAAACGATATACCGATACCATAAATCCTCAAATTGCGGTGCAAGACTATCTTAACGATTTATTGCAAGCGCAACCTACCACGTCACCGTTGGACAAGCTAAGGCAGGAAGAGGAAGACAAGGCTCTGCAAGCAGAGGCAGACAAAAACGCTCAAATTTTCAGAAAAAAGGAACAAGATAAGCTTGTTCAAAAGCCTGTTATCGCAGCACCGAGTACGCAAGCGTTAAGCGTCAGACCTCAATCGTCCTATACTAGTGTTAGTGCGGCATATTCTGCTGGCAGAGAAACGTCACTGGCAGCCCAAAGACTTGAGAAAAAAAGAGCTTTAGGAAGAGCGTCTCAGCGGGACTTTCGTGAGCCGTTATCAATTAAGCCGTTGCCATTAAAGGTCATGCCGGTTGTTCAGTCGCTTGAAGGCAGTGTAGTGGAAACGACTCAAGCACCTGCTTCAGCACCAACCATTAGCATTAAGGAAAAACTGGAAAAAACAGTAACAAGACCTGCTGCCACATTAGCTAAACATAAACCGACAGAAATCCTTCAGCACCCCGAAAACCTCCAATCCGCTGAGCGGGCATTAACTCAACCCGTTGAAACCTCGGTCGAGATAATAGAGGAAGTACCTCCCGTATCGACTGAAGACCAGAAATCTTCAGGTGAATGGCTCGAAAATGGAAGACCGCAATGGGCTCAAGGGCGTTTTGAGTGTTTACTTTTTACCGTTGCAGGGCTGAAATTGGCTGTGCCGTTAGTGTCTTTGGGGGCTATTCATACTATTGATCAAGAGCTAACACCACTCGTTGGGCGGCCTCGTTGGTTTTTGGGTTTACTGCCGGTTGGTGAAAAAAATATTCGAGTGGTTGATTCTGCTTTATGGATTATGCCTGAGCGTTATCATGAAGGCGTTAAAGATGGGTATCGGTTTGTGATTCGGCTTGATAATAGCGAATGGGGCATGGCGTGTGACTCAGTTGCTCAATCGATCACTATTTCGCCTGAGGAGGTTCGTTGGAGAACTAATAGAGGTAAAAGGCCTTGGTTAGCCGGCACTGTGATTGATCATATGTGCGCGTTAATGGATGTTGCCGCTGTTGCTCGTCTTCTTGATACTGCAGAAAAAACCAACCATTCCCCGATTTAAACCGTTAAATCCTTTAATTTTAGCTTACGCTAAATCTTATTCTTATCACGGTTCTGTCACTTATCTAAACTCTGTCTATACTATACCTAAGCATTTATGACTTTTTATTTATAACGTGGCATGAATTGTGCGATAGAGAACTAAATTAAGTTTAAAAGATGATTTTTTGACAGCTTTTTTGGTATAAACAATTTTTGACGCTCGATTATTAAAAATAGGATCAAGAGGTTCGGAATATGGCATCTAGTACAGCTCATAGTGGTCAAACTGCAGAAGATCCTATCTTCCAGTATGTAACCTTTCGTTTAGATGATGAAACATACGGTATAAACGTAATGCAGATTCAAGAAGTGTTACGTTACACCGAAATTGCACCGGTGCCAGGTGCGCCAGATTATGTATTGGGAATTATCAATCTTCGCGGTAATGTGGTTACGGTAATTGATACACGAAAGCGGTTTGGACTTACTCAGTCTGATATTTCTGATCATACCCGTATTGTGGTGTTGGAAATAGACAATCAGGTGGTAGGTGTATTAGTCGACTCTGTGGCAGAAGTGGTTTATTTAAAACAGTCAGAAGTTGAGACTGCGCCGAATGTTGGTAATGAAGAGAGTGCTCGATTTATTCAAGGCGTGTGTAATAAAAATGGTGAGCTTATTATTCTTGTTGAGTTTGAAAAAATGCTCAGCGAAGATGAATGGGCTGATATGTCAAGCCTGTAAGGTTTGAGAGTAAGGAGAAATATATGCTAGAGCAATATGCACCATTATTAAGTTTGGCTGTGTCTGCCGCGTTGGTGGGGTATGTCGTTTATCTTAGGCATACGATTAGTAAGCAGACAGCAAAACAAAATGAACTGATTAAATCGGTGAGTCAGGAGCTGCAAGCGATTGGCAGTGGCTCTATGGGTATTGGTCGAAAGCTTATTTCACTTGAAAAACAAATATCAGAATTAAAGCATAATCAGGATGAAATGGTTAAAAATGATCCGAATAGGGTTTCTTACACTGAAGCAACACGCTTAGTTGAACTAGGTGCAGATGTAGAAGACCTTATGAATAGTTGTGGTATCTCGCGCCCTGAAGCTGAGTTAGTGACAGCGTTAAGTCAGAAAAATCAGTCTTGTGATATAACTGTAAATTAGTTTTTAGAGTGCATGCGAACCGCTATTTGAACTCCCGCTAAAGGCGGGATTTTTTATGCGTACTACCATATTTTTAGAGTAATAAGGGGGGCTATATCTAGCGGCACTGCTACACTTAATAGTAACGTTGGTCGATGGGGTGTGGATTACGTAGCACAATCCATTGGTTTAAAATTGTCTCGGTATCGGACTATATAACTAAACGATGTTTCATTATTTTTTCTTACCTGCTCGCAGTCTCATGAACCGCTTTACGTTTCCTGCGAAGTTCTTTTTGGTATCAATGCTTTTTGCTGTACCACTGAGCATCACGAGTATTCAGTCGACTATTGATAGCAATCAACAACTGAGAGCTACACATCTTAAATATATAGGCGCTAAAAATATCAGTGATTTTTTGCCAGTTATCGTGGCCTTGGAAACATTACGAGATCTAAGTGTCGTAAAACGGTTTCATAGTTCACCGATAACCGAAGAGAAATACGATAGTGCTAAGAATGATGTATTAGCGAAACTAAATTACTTTATTGAACATAAGCTGAGCAATGCAAGTCAGTTGATTAGTATGGAGCTATTTGCTTTAAAGCGATCAATTCAGGTGTTGAGTCTGTCATCAGGGTCTGAAGCTGATTTAGAAAGTGCCATATTTGATAAAGTAAACTTGATTGTAGACTCGGCTTATTCTATTCAGTATCAAATCGCTAATATGAATGGTTTGCTGGGGGATATAGACCCACTGGCGAACCACTTAGTGGTGATTCTAACCGCTGAGTTGCAAAAATCGTTTGAGGCTATGGGTGAAGTGCGTGCTTATGGCAGCTATTTTATAACGAATAAAGTATTGAGTTCTTCTGGGGTTGAACTAATTAATAATGGGCAAGCTAAATTGAAAGATGGCGAAGGGCACCTAAGAGATCGCTTAACGGGTCTGCTGTCATCGTATCCTAAAATCAATAATAGTCATATTATTGACACCACTGCGGTCAATCACTTGGACGAAATATACCTACAAATTGATGATCAAATTTTGTTAGACCCAGACTTAACAACCCCTATCGATGTGTTTTGGCTGCAGTCTAGTGATTCTATTAACGGCTTTAACCAATTTAGACGAGGATTAATCAGCTTTTTAGAAGATCATTATGTAACTGAAGAAGAGGAAATGCAGGTTAAGCGCAGTACTTATGCTTTTGCTATAGGCGGGTTGGTTTGTGTGTTTCTTTACCTTTTTATTGGGTTCTATTTAGGTGTTAAAGGCTCATTAAAACAATTATCAAAAGCGGCAGTACAGGTTGCAAATGGGGCGTTAGATAAGCCTATTATGATAAAGTCGCATGACGAATTAAGCCATCTAGCGGCTCTCTTTGAAGCCATGAGAATCCAACTCAAAGAGAGGCAACAAGAACTTATTGAAACGACCATTACAGACGCTTTAACAGGTATTAGAAATAGAAAGTATTTTAATGACAGTCTAAAAGAGCGCTTTAATCTTAGTCGTAAAGCCGACCAGACTACGAGTTTATTAATGATGGATATTGATCATTTTAAACGTGTTAATGATACCTATGGGCACACGGCGGGGGATAAGTGTTTGCAGTTAGTCGCACAGTGTCTGCAAGATAGCCTTGGTCGCCCCGGCGATGTGGTTGCTAGGTATGGCGGAGAAGAGTTTGCTATCTTGTTGCCTGACACTGATGAAAAAGGGGCTACCATTATTGCGGATAAAATTTGTAATAATATTAGAAAATTACCTATCGATATCGAAGGCGAGATTATAACGATTACCATTAGTATTGGTATTTCAACATCCAGTTTAATACCCGACTGTAAAGAGGAACGTTTGGTTAATTTGGCAGATGAAGCACTGTATAAAGCCAAAGAGACGGGGCGTGATAAGTGGGTATCGGCTCATGCATAATCAACGGGCCTTTATTATCGCGTTAGCGCTGATGCTATATTCCTCTTTTGCCTATAGTACAGAGAGTAGTGGTAAGACGCCGTTAGCAGCATTAGGGCTTACACCTTTGGGAGCAGAGGCAGGGGGTAATGCAACCGGTGTTATACCTGCGTGGAATAAAAGTGACATTTTGACTCGGCAACAGTTAGCAGCAATAGCAAATGAGCAGCCTTTGTTTTATATCGCTAAGGACAACCTAAATAATTACAAAGACAATCTTAGTTTAGGGCAGCAAGCGTTAATAAAGGCTTATCCAGACAGCTTTAAAATGCCCATCTATAAAACATATCGTACTCATCATGTACCTGAGTATGTCTATCAGGCGACGCAAAAAAATTATTTGTCGGCACGTCTGATAGATGACGGAAACGGCATTACAGATGTTTGGCAGGGAGTACCTTTTCCAGTCCCTCAAAATGCTTTAGAAGCTTTGTGGAATCACCTTGTTGCGTGGCGAGGGGTTCACATGAAGGCAAATGTGTCAGAGGTATTAGTGCAGGCAAATGGACACTATCAAGAAATACTTTCAAAAGGGGAGATAGCCAGCCCATATTATGCGCCCGATAGAGGTATTTTTTCTGAAAAACATGTGAAAACCTACTATCTCACCCGAACCGTTTCTCCTCCTAGTATGGCGGGAGGCGGACTACTGATTTATGACACCTTAAATCAACGACTGAACCCCAGAAAGTCATGGTTTTACGACGCTCAACAGCGACGAGTAAAGCGGATTCCTGTTTTGGCATACGATACGCCTAACCCCAACTCAGAGATGGTGAGAGTAGTGGATGAGGTTGATTTATTTAATGGGTTACCTGACCGGTACGACTGGGAGCTTCTGGGAAAACAGGAGGTTTATATCCCTTATAACAATGAATTACTTGTCGATATCGGGATAGAGGCGCTATCCACTAAACATCATATTAACCTCGATCGTACAAGGTATGAGTTGCACAGAGTTTGGGTGCTAGAAGCCAAGTTAAAGGAGCGTGAGAACCATATATATGGACGAAGGCGACTTTACCTTGATGAAGATTCTTGGTTAACGCTGATAACGGAACAGTATGACAAAAGTGATAAATTGTGGCGGGTTAGCTTATCCTACACGAAGTTTTTTCCGCAGATGCCGGGTATATGGAAAGTCGCAGATACGTATCATGATTTAAAAAGTGGGCAGCATTTTACCCAGTCATGGAAAGAACTTGAAAATTCGCCAGTAGAGTTCTTTGGTGAGCTGCCAAGCAAGCGATATTTTTCACCTTCTTCACTCAGACAATCAAGTCATCGATGATATTGTTTTTCTAATTTATTGGTTTTTCTCTTCGTTCCATCTCCCCACTCTCCCTATTAAAACCTTCTGGTACTTTGTTTTGAATGTGATAAGCAAAGGCAATTATTTCGGCAATGACCTTATATAGAACTTCAGGAATGTTATCTCCAAGTTCTAGTTTGGAAAGCAGTGCTACTAAGTCGGCATTTTCATAAAGAGGAACATTAGATTCTTTTGCAATACGAATTATCTCATCAGCGACAGAGCCTTCACCGGTTGCAGTAATGGTAGGGGCCTCTTCACCATCGTATTTTAATGCGACAGCTGTATTCGTCTTCTGTTCTTCAGATTTTGCCATGGTCACTTCTATGAACGGATTATTAGGGTGTCGTTATGCTTTTATATCCACAATTTGCTGGTCTATGCGTGTTTTTCGCATATTAGGCTGCCCTTGTCGACAGGTGATATCTTCAACAGTTAGACCTAACTCAGAAAAGCTGTCTCTTAAGTTATGAGTTTCCTGATTAATTAACTTCAGTGTTTTTTGTTCCTCGGCCCAAATAGTGGTTGAAACTGTGGGAGGCGAAAGATTGACTTGAATGAAAATAGGGCCAAGCCCTTCTAGATCGAATGTGAGTGCCAGTTTCCATTTTGACTTCTTCTCTGTGTCAGCGTCATTATCATTATTATCTTTTTCTTCATCTATTCTTAATTGCACTGAATCAATTTGATTTTGCGACGTTAGAAATGGAAGCTCCATTTGCCATGTTTGCACAGATGTTGTATCTGTAGAAGCTGTTTGAGCTTGATACAGGCTATTGAGCTGTTGGAACTGAATGCGGTTAAGGGCGCCAGCCAAGCGTTTTAATAGATCGCCGACTGACAAGTTTTTGTCATACTGCGAGGTTGATTTTGTGGCACTGAGTGGCGAAGGAAAATTAAACGGATTAACCAATAGGTTAGGATCGGCTTCGGCCATAAAGCGGGGGATTTGACCTGTCGCAGAGTGTTTGGCTGCGTAAATGCTATTTAAGCTGTTAATTAATTGACTGATAGTTGACTTTAAGTCGGTGGGGGTTGCCATGCCTGTCGTAGTGAGTAATGCATTTGCTGAGTTTGTAGTAGTTGATGAGGCACTTGTTGTACTGGTTGACGTAGCAGACTTTATAGCCTGAGCGAGGGCTATTGTTGCGTTGCTTAGTAGTGAGCCACTGAGCGAGGTCGAGCTTGCTTGGGATAAAGTCTGTTGTTTACCTGCACTGGCAAAGGTGCTTTCCATAAAAATGCCCGATTGAGACATGGCTTGTTTAACGAGCTGAGCAGGGTTCGACTGCTGATTGTTGCTAATGTTTGTAGAGAAACTAGCCGCTTTGGGCAGCAGGGCGGTTAACTGTTCGGTCAGTCGCGCTACTTGGCTATTCTCAGCTCCGAGAGTGGGGAGGTTTTGTAAAAGGGTCGTTAAAACTTTACCAACGGGCTGCTGGTAAGGCAGTACTTTTGAAAGTGCCGAAATTAACGTAGCAGCATCATTGTTTGCTGGTTTCGGGAGAATCAACTCGCCTTTGTTGTTAACATTTAGGTTAACTATTTGGCCTGGCTGTAGCAATATGTTGGTTTTAACTGCAAGCTTTTCGCCACCGATCTCTAGGGTAACATTAAACTGGTTTTGCGTGGCGCGTGCTGTCGCTATGTTCAAGGTTTCGAGAACTTTTGCGCGAACGGCCTGACCCACTTTTATATTAATGCTGTCTAGAGAGGTCGCAGGCTTGTCTGAAGGCGCTGCCGACTGGGCTTCAGGCCGGTTTGAAGAAGGCTTTGATGACGATGAACGTGTTTGGGTGCTATTGTTATTGGGCGCATCGATCGACATGAAATTATAGTGTCCTCATCTTCTTACTCGGAGCCTTTAAGCTAAAACCTTAACGAGTTGTAATCTTTGCCCCAATTTAACGTGAGTTAGGTCAAGGGATTTGTTTCAAACCTTACTATATAATAGGCCTGAGTTAAGCATTAGGGAAGTTTATTCCGTTTGTGTATACTGTGCGGCCTTAAAGGCTGATGGTGCTGCAAACAGATTAGCCAAATTGTTGTTGAAGGTTATAAATGTCTGCTGTTCCGCCTACTGTTATCGACACATCTACTAGCGAATTATTGCGCGCCGAATCACTGTTTTGTGAACGTGATGAACGTGTATTGTTTGAAGACCTTAACTTTTCAATAAATGCCGGCGAGATAATCCAAGTAGAAGGCCCTAATGGTTCAGGGAAAACAACATTGCTGCGTATTATGAGTGGGCTGTCGGGCGCTTACGAAGGGGCTATTTTCTGGAAAGGTGAGCCGGTTAACGCCTCTCGAATAGACTTCCTTTCAAATCTTCTTTATTTAGGTCATAAACCTGGTGTTAAAGCGATCCTTACGCCAGTTGAAAACTTACGAGCCCTGATGGGGGTGCGTCAACATGTATCTGATGACCAAATACACTATGCATTAGAAAAAGTCGGGCTATATGGTTATGAGGATGTGCCCTGCCACAACTTATCGGCTGGACAGCACCGTAGAGTCGCACTCGCTCGACTTTATTTATCCACGGATGCGCTATGGATACTTGATGAAGCATTCACTGCGATCGATAAAAAAGGCGTCAAAGAACTCGAGACACTTTTACAAACGCGCGCACAACAAGGCGGTGCGGTTCTGTTAACGACTCACCATGAGCTACAACTTGAAAGCGGGTTTAAAAAATTACAGCTTGGCAAGCCTGCTGGTGCTTGTACTTTGATGGCCGGTACTTCGGTGACAGGTACCTCGATAGTTGGTGGAGCTGAAATATGAGTAACGGAATGCCTACTATTGCGGCCGCTACAACGCCTCCATCGGTAATGAATACCTTTATTGCCGTATTAAAAAGAGACCTGACCCTCGCTTATAGACGTCGTCAAGATCTTGTTAATCCGCTGATCTTCTTTACGATTGTCGTGAGCTTATTTCCTCTAGGGGTTAGTCCTGAAAAATCCTTTTTGCAAGAAGCGGGTGCTGGTGTTGTATGGGTGGCGGCATTACTTGCGACGTTATTATCATTAGATAGTCTTTTTAGATCGGATTTCGAAGATGGTTCATTAGAACAGATTATTTTAACGCCTCAACCTTTGTTTATAATGGTTTTAGCTAAAATATGTGCCCATTGGTTGGTGACTGGAGTGCCACTTATTATTTTATCGCCAATGCTAGGTGTTATGATGCACCTCGATTTTGAGACGATTAAAGTGTTAATGCTTACATTATTGTTGGGTACCCCGGTACTAAGCCTAATTGGGGCAATTGGTGCGGCATTAACCGTAGGGCTTAGAGTAGGGGGCGTGTTAATTTCATTGTTGATTTTACCCCTGTATATCCCTGTGTTAATTTTCGGGACCGGAACGGTTCAAGCTGCGGCTAACCTGTTGCCTATTGATGGTTACATTGCGTTAATGGGCGCTATATTTGCGCTGTCATTGACATTGTCACCCATAGCGGCGGCGGCAGCATTAAAAATTAGTTTATCCAATTAAATCTATTTAGATTAATTATTGTTAATGGATAAACAAAACTTTTTTAATTTAAAGTACGAGAAATTATAAATGTGGACTTTTTTTCACAAGCTAGGCTCCCCTAAATGGTTTTACGATATATCGGGTAAATGGCTGCCATGGTTTGCTATTGTATCTACTTTATTGCTTGTTGCAGGGAGTGTGTGGGCGCTTGCGTTTGCCCCCGCTGATTACCAACAAGGGAATAGCTTTAGAATTATTTATATACATGTGCCTTCAGCCATCCTGGCTCAATCCTGTTTTATGATGATGGCGGTTGCAGGTGCTATTGGCTTGATATGGAAAATGAAGCTAGCTGATGTGTTTGTTAAAGCAGCGGCCCCTGTTGGAGCGTCTTTTACATTTTTGGCATTATTGACCGGCGCCGTATGGGGTAAACCCACATGGGGAACTTGGTGGGTGTGGGATGCACGCTTAACCTCAATGTTAATATTATTGTTTCTTTATTTTGGCATTATGGCGCTCCAGTCTGCTATTGAAGACGCGTCTACTGCGGCTAAAGCGAGTGCGGTCTTAGCATTAGTGGGAATGGTCAATATTCCAATTATCAAGTACTCCGTGGAATGGTGGAATACCCTTCATCAGCCAGCCACATTTACATTGACCGAAAAGCCGGCTATGCCTGCAGAGATGTGGGTGCCTTTACTGGTAATGCTAATCGGCTTTTACTGTTTTTTTACAACCGTTATTTTGCTGCGTACTAGAAATGAAATTCTTGTACGTGAGCGCCGAACAAATTGGGTTAAGAAGCTAGTCACTAAAGGAGGCGCTTTATGAGTTTTGAGAGTTTCTCAGATCTTTTAGCCATGGGAGGACACGGGCTGTATGTCTGGTTGTCCTATGGCGTGGCAGTTTTGATTTTTGTCGCTAACGTGATAGTGCCGATACAAAAAAAGAAAGACATTATTAAGAAACACTTACAACGATTGAAGCGGGAGAAAGTCGCGCAATGAACCCAAAACGTAAGCAACGATTAATATTGGTACTGTTTCTAGTCTTCGGATGTGCTGCAGTGGTCGGTTTAGTATTAGTTGCATTGCAAGAGAACATTAACCTTTTCTATAACCCAACCCAGATATCAGAAGGTGAAGCACCTGAAGGGGCTCGAATTAGAGCTGGCGGCATGGTAGTAGATGGGAGTATTAAAAGAGATGACGCTAGTTTATTAGTGAACTTTGAACTGACTGATTTCAATGCTAGCATCCCAGTTGCCTATACAGGAATATTGCCTGACTTGTTCAGAGAAGGACAGGGCGTTGTTGCAATGGGTAATGTAGATGCTAATGGCGTTTTTCAAGCCGATGAAGTGCTCGCTAAGCATGATGAAAAGTATATGCCCCCTGAAGTGCAAGATGCACTCGATAAATCAGGAAAAACTGCAGACGGTCAAGACGTTAAATCGTATACCGAAAAGCAGACATACTAACTATCGAACTTGTTGTTTGATGACACTTAAACATTGTAACGCGTTTAAATAACGCTAAAAACAGGAAGTAGATATGTACTCTGAGCTAATACCAGAGCTAGGTCATTTTGCGTTAATACTCGCATTTGCCATTGCTATTATCCAGGCAATAGTTCCGCTGGTAGGTACCATTATAAGAAGTGAACTATGGATGAGCTTTGCTCGGCCTATGGCGACAGGGCAGTTTGTATTCATGATGCTCAGCTTTGTATGTCTAGCGCTGGCCTTTGTTGCCGATGACTTTTCGGTGCAATATGTTGCGACGCACTCAAACTCTCACTTACCTTTTTACTTTAAGCTAAGCGCTGTATGGGGTGGGCATGAAGGTTCACTGCTGTTGTGGGCATTAATACTCGCAGGGTGGAGCTTTGCTGTTGCCATTTTCAGCAGAGATCTTCCGCAAGATATGCTAGCGCGGGTATTGTCTATCATGGGGATGATTAGCGTCGGGTTCGGACTCTTTATTTTGGCTACTTCTAACCCATTTACGCGATACCTGCCAGAGTTTCCTCAAGAAGGCGCAGATTTAAATCCATTACTTCAAGATATTGGTCTAATTATTCACCCGCCCATGCTTTATATGGGGTATGTTGGTTTTTCTGTAGCGTTTGCTTTTGCGTTAGCTGCACTAATGAGCGGTCGGTTAGATGCGGCTTGGGCACGCTGGTCTCGTCCTTGGACAACCGTTGCATGGGCGTTTCTTACATTAGGTATTTCATTAGGCAGCTGGTGGGCATATTACGAACTTGGCTGGGGCGGCTGGTGGTTCTGGGATCCAGTTGAAAATGCTTCATTTATGCCTTGGTTAGTAGGTACCGCTTTAATGCACTCGTTGGCCGTTACCGAAAAGCGTGGCGTGTTTAAAAGCTGGACGGTGTTGTTAGCGATTATTGCATTCTCATTAAGTTTACTGGGTACTTTCTTAGTTCGCTCAGGGGTATTGACGTCTGTTCATGCCTTTGCGTCTGACCCTGATCGTGGTGCGTTTATACTAGGCCTACTGGCCATTACGCTGATTGGTGCGTTAACACTCTACGCATTAAGAGCGCCTGCAGTGAGTAGTCGTGCAAGTCATACGTTACTTTCACGAGAAACGTTTTTGTTGCTTAATAACGTATTTTTAATGGTGGCGACTGTTACCGTATTTTTAGGTACGTTGTACCCTTTATTTATGGACTTTATCGGCGGCGGAAAGCTGTCGGTTGGTGCACCATATTTCAATAAGCTATTTGTTCCTATCGTATCGGTTCTCGTCGCTGTTATGGGGGTGGGTATTGTCAGTCGATGGAAGGATACAAAGGTAGAGTTTTTGGTTAAGCAATTGTGGGTGGCAGCGGTATTAAGTACCGGGCTCGCGCTATTGTTCCCGTTTATGTTTGATGGCGAGTTTAACGCCTCTGTATTTTTGGGAATGTGGATTTCATTCTGGTTAATATCCGTTACGTTTAAAGATATATGGAATAAGTCATCATCAAAGCAAGGTCGATTGCATGGCTTGTCGAAATTGACTCGATCATATATCGGTATGGTATTTGGGCACTTAGGTGTCGCGTTTGCGATTATTGGTATTTGCTTAGTTTCAAATTACGAGCAAGAAAGAGACCTTCGACTTGCGCCTGGCGACAGCGTAGTGGTTGCAGGTTATGAGTTTAGGTTTGATGAACTCACCCATAAAACGGGGCCTAACTATGAAGCAGATAAGGCGATTATTTCAGTTTGGGTTGACGGGAAAAATATAACCACACTCAAGCCTGAAAAACGTATTTACAATGCTCAGCGCAACATGATGACTGAAGCATCTATCGACCCAGGTTTGTTTAGGGATCTATACGTGGCTATGGGTGAACCTTTAGATGGTGATGCATGGGCTATTCGTGTCCACTATAAGCCATTTGTGAGATGGATGTGGTTAGGTGCACTGATGATGGCTATTGGTGGGTTTATTGCTGTATCAGATCGTCGCTACCGTGTGCGCATTAAGAAAACGATCACTCAAGAAACTCAAACGGTTGGCGCTGAAACACAATCAAGCACTGACAACGATAGTCAACCTAAAACGGTTTAATGATAAGTGCTGATTGGGTTTGTCATCATGAACTTTTTAAAGGTATAGATTCATAATTATGAAACGTGTATTGCTTTTTTTACCATTGATTATTGCTGCGGCTATCGGGGTCATATTATTTTGGGGGTTAGGTAATGACCCCACAAAATTAGACTCTGCCAGAATAGATGATCCATTGCCGTTGTTTAGTTTACCCAGTTTGCAGAACCCAGAAAGGCTTCTATCCCAAGAAGACGTTAAAGGTAAAGTATCACTGCTAAACGTTTGGGCCACTTGGTGCCCTTCATGCCGAGTAGAGCACCCCTACTTACTGAAAATTGCTAAGCAGTATGGTGTGCCGGTTATTGGGTTGAATTACAAAGATGAGCGTGAATCGGCAAAGAACTGGTTAGTTCAGCTAGGCAATCCTTACTTGTTCAATATTTTTGATGAGAAAGGAAAGTTAGGCCTAGATTTAGGCGTATATGGTGCTCCAGAAACCTACATCGTCGATAAAAAGGGCATTGTTCGTTACCGTCATGTCGGCGTTGTGGATGAACAGGTGTGGAAAAGTATTTTAGAGCCTCGAATAAAGCAATATTCAAAGCAAGGCTAGTAACTTATTGCTAAGTGGATGAGACACGAAACTGTGAAGAAACTAATATTATCGTTATCCATGCTTTCATTTATAGTGCTGTCAGTGGTTGCATCAGCAAATGAAGGCTCCGACACACTGGAATTTAAAACGGATGCTCAACGCTCTCAGTATCAACAGCTAACAGAGGAGCTGCGTTGTCCTAAATGTCAAAACCAAAACATAGCTGACTCTAATGCACCCATCGCGAAAGATCTAAGAAACGAGGTTCATCGTTTGATCTTAGAGGGTGATGACGCTGATCAGATTGTTGACTTTATGGTTGAACGCTACGGTAATTTTGTAGTGTATAAGCCTAAATTTGATCCATCAACATACCTTTTGTGGTTAGGGCCAGCCATTATCGCACTTATCGGCTTAATTATTGTGGTGCTTAGTGCTAGAAAGAAGCGCAAAGAAGAAAGTACTGATAGTGCAGTGCTGTCGCAGGAAGAAAAGAACCAGTTAAGTCATATTTTGTCAGAAGACGAGAAGTAATAAATGAATGATTTTTGGGTAGTATCCGTCGTTTTAATTATTGTGGCGTTAGGCTTTGTGCTTTATCCCGTCGTTAAAGTTCATCGTGCAAAAAGTACTAAAAACTCAGAAACAGGGCAGGCAGCACTTGATCGACGCTCGCAGAATATAGTCTTTTTTAAAGACCGATTAGAAGAAATAACCGCAGAGAAAGACGCTGGCAGCTTGACTGACTCACAGTTTCAGCAGCTAAAAAGTGAGTTAGAGGCAGGGCTTATCACTGATGTTGATGGATTAAGCCACGATGAAAGTGATCAGGTTCAGAGGTCGACTGTTAGCACCGCCGCTTGGGGAGTAACGGCTGTAATGTTGCTCTGTATTCCTTTAGCGAGTTATGCGCTTTATGCAAAGTGGGGCGCGTTAGATGGAGTTGAACAGTTCCGTGAATACGGTAACTCAGTACCATCAATTAGCGAAGGGATGCCAAAACAGAATATAGATGAGTTATTGACAGCCTTGAGAGAAAAGCTAGAAGCTAATCCTGATAATCCAGAAGGTTGGTTTATGTTAGCTCGCTCTAGCATGAATCTTGAGCAGTATGATCAAGCGTCTTACGCGTTTATCAGAATGGCAGAGCTTCTTGAAAAAGATCAGCAAGACCCATCGTCTATTTATGGCTTAGCTGCGCAGGCAGAGTTTTTTGCTCAGCAAGCTCAGATGACAGATAAAGTACAAGAGCTCCTTGATAAGGCATTTTCTACGAACCCGGACGAAACAAATAGCTTAGGTTTATTAGGCATTGCGGCTTTTGAAGGAGGGCGTTACGAAGATGCCATTAAGCATTGGGGAAGAATTCTTGAAGTCGATTCAGAGAACCCAAGTAGAGATGCTATTGTTGCCGGTATTAATAAGGCAAGAGCTGCATTAGGCTTACCAGAACAGGTCGATAAGTACTCTGTAAGCATGAACGCGACAGCACCAGAAACAGCGGACAATATGGCGCCAGTGGATACGTCTGCTAATGCGAATATTGGTGTGAAAGTGCTTGTTGAGCTAGATGCTTCGTTTTCTCGCCAGGTTTCGGCGAATGATACGGTTTTCATTATTGCTAAAGCTGTTAATGGCTCACCCATGCCCCTGGCTGCCAGCCGTCAGACTGTGGCTGACTTGCCAATTTTAGTTAATTTAAATGATGCTATGGCGATGGGGCCAATGGCCAAAATATCATCGGCTGAAGAGGTCACTATTATCGCTAGAATCTCAAAAAGTGGTCAGCCGGGCGCAATGCCAGGTGATTTAGAAGGGACTCAGTCGCCTGTGCCGGTAGGCAGCAGTGAGGTGGTAAAAATTGTTATAAATGAAAAAGTGGAATAAGCATATCGCACTCTAATGAGATCGAGACGATAAAGCATAACGCTTAGATACAAAAAAGGGCCACTCAATTTAATTGAAAATGGCCCTTTTTTATTAAGCCCTATTTTTTCTGTGCATCAAACGCCTGACCTGTTTTTCCCGTGCTTTCATTCCCCATTAAGTATAAATAAATACCCATAATGTCTTCAGGTAGAGGATTATGAGTGGGATTTTCTGCAGGGAATGCATGAGCTCTCATGTTGGTACGTGTTGCGCCAGGGTTTATGCTGTTAACACGAACATTGTTGTGTTCATCATCAAGTTCATCTGCCAAGACTTGCATTAGACCCTCAACACCAAACTTTGATACCGAGTAGGCACCCCAATAGGCGCGGCCTTTTCTGCCAACACTGGACGAAGTGAAGATGATGGATGCGTCTTCCGACTCTCTTAATAGTGATATTAACGCCTGAGTCATCATAAACGGGGCGTTAAGGTTCACCTGCATTAGCTTTGTCCATTCATTAGGGTCGTACTGCTCAATAGGCGTAATGCTTCCTAATAATGCGGCATTATGGAGAATTCCATCAAGACGACCAAATTCTTTCTGAATAGTGGCCGCCATATCGTCATAATCTTTTGCGACCGCGCCTTCTAGATTCATAGGGTATATGGCAGCTTGAGGGTGTCCTGCCGCCTCAATTTCGTCATATACGTCCTCAAGTTTTTTTATTGTTCGTCCGAGTAAAATAACTGTTGCGCCATGAGCGGCATATGCTTTGGCAGCCGCTTGTCCGATGCCTGAACCTGCGCCCGTTACAAGGATTACTTTCCCTTCTAAAAGGTCTTTTGGAGCTTGATAGTCTTGCATAATAGTTTAACCTATCGTCTTTAACTGACTGCGTTTAGCCATTCAGTGAGTTCGTTTCCGTGATCGATGATCAGGTCGGCTTTCCATTCATCGACCCGTTCTGGGGTGTCTATATAGCCATACCGAGCAGCGATAGTGATCATTCCAGCACTTCGCCCAGCGTTTATGTCTCGCACATGATCACCAACATAGAGTGTTCTCTCAGGTGAACAATTTAGTTTTTTACACGCTAGAAATAAGGGTTCAGGGTGAGGTTTAGTTTGGCTTACATCATCCGGGCAAACGGTTACGCTGCAGCGATTATTGAGCGTTAACCTTTCTAACAATGGATGTGTAAAGCGTGAAGGTTTATTGGTCACAATACCCCAAGGTATCGATTTTGCCTCCAACTCTTTTAAAAATAGATCTATTCCAGGGAAAAAGACAGTTTCTTCGGCAATGGATGCTTCATACATCGCTAATAATTCTGCGTGCCGTACAGTAAACGCATCATCATTATCGTCTAGGTCGAAGGCAAGCTTTATCAATGCACGCGCACCGTTAGATACGGTTTCTCTGATTAAGTGTGAGGCAAGTGGAGGCAAGTTATGCCGTTGTCTCTGCAGATTCACCACTCTAATAAAATCAGGGGCCGTATCTAGCAAGGTGCCGTCAAGGTCAAATAAAACCGCTTCAGGTATAAATGTTAGCACTGTGTTCTCGTCTATTTATAATGGCTGTTAGCTAGGCTTAACGGCATACATTAGGTAGTTTACATCCACATCTTGGCCTAATTTATAGCGTTTTGTAAGCGGGTTATAAGTCATTCCAGTGATGTCATTTAGCTCAAAGCCTGCAGTTCTTACATAGCTTGCGAGTTCTGAAGGGCGAATGAATTTTTTAAATTCATGGGTTCCTTTAGGGAGCATTTTAAGAATGTGCTCGGCACCCACAATGGCAAATAAAAATGATTTAGGATTTCTGTTTAGGGTAGACAGAAATAGCTTGCCACCAGGCTTTAGTAGCGTAAAACAGGCTTTAATGACCGAACCAGGGTCAGGTACATGCTCAAGCATTTCAAGACAGCTGACAACATCGTAAGTGCCGGCTTCTTGGCTTGCGAGCTCTTCTACTGTGATTTGACGGTAGTTAACGCTGACGCCAGACTCAAGACCGTGTAAACGAGCGACGGCTAAAGGGGCTTCACCCATATCGATTCCGTCAACATGAGCGCCGCGCTGAGACAGTCCTTCCGATAAGATTCCGCCTCCACAACCAACGTCTAGCACTTTTTTGCCGGGTAAGTTTGCGCGCTCATCAATATAATTAACGCGTAGTGGGTTTATATCATGTAATGGTTTGAACTCACTCTCTCTATCCCACCAACGACTGGCTAATGCCTCGAATTTTGCAATTTCCTGACTATCTACATTTTTGAATGCGGGGTTATTCATTGTGATTCAACCTTAGTACTTATAGTAAATACTTTTTAATGATGTCTATTATTGATTGCTAGTCGTTGATGTTGTGTTGAGCGATTTTTAAGCGCTTAATCAACGGATTTTATTTTATCTGCCCACTGTTTTACGCGTTCAGTGAGATGAAATGTGTCGATCATTGATAGCTGACGGTTTTTCATATGAATATCACCGCCTATCCAGCTATGAGTCACTTGATGGCTATTGGTTGCATAAACAATATGAGATACCGGGTCGTAAACGGGTTGGCAGTCAATATGTCCTAGATCGATAGCAATGATATCAGCAAGTTTTCCTGCTTCAAGCGAGCCAATTTTGTCTTCTAACCCCATAGATCTAGCCCCATTAATTGTGGCCATCTCTAATGCTTGGTGTGCGTTTACAGCGGAAGCATCACCGGCCACTGCTTTACCAATCAAGGCCGCAGTTTTCATTTCACTAAGCAGATCAAGGTCATTATTACTTGCAGCACCATCTGTGCCTAATGCTACATTGATACCTGCGTTGATTAGTTTATCAATGGGAGAAAACCCACTCGCTAATTTAAGGTTTGACTCTGGGCAATGAACAACATGCGCACCACTTTGAGCGATTAACGATATTTCGTGATCGTTAAGTTGTGTCATATGCACGCATTGTAGAGAAGGGGATAGTAGCCCTAAATCTGCAAGGCGCTGTATAGGCCTGACGCCAAATTTTTCAATAGACTCTTGAACTTCAAAAGCGGTTTCATGTAGATGAATTTGAATTTGTGCGTTGAGTTGATCAGCTAACGTCGCGACCTGTTTAAGTGGTTCATCCGATATGGTGTATGGTGCGTGAGGGCCAAATGCTACCGTTACATAATCACTATTTCGGTATTGATTAAACAATTCAACACCCTTGTGAATGTACTCTTCTGAGTTCTGTGCCCAAGCCGTCGGAAAATCGATCACTGGAAAGCATATCTGGGTTCTTATTTTATGCTCAGAGGCGACTTTAGCGCTGACATTGGGAAAGAAATACATGTCGCTATAGCAGGTCGTGCCACTTCTAATCATCTCAGCGATGGCCAGTAATGTGCCATCAGCAACAAATGCTTCATCGACCCATTTAGCTTCAGCTGGCCAGATATGATCATTAAGCCATTCCATCAACGGCAGATCATCGGCTAAGCCTCGAAACAGACTCATTGCACTATGGCCGTGAGCATTAATAAGGCCGGGTAACAAGGCATGATCAGTATCAAGGTTATATGTTTCTTTTGCTGTATATTTTGCTGTTACATCGGTACTTGGCAAAATATCAATAATCTGGTTACCAGAAATTACCACACTATGATTTTCGTACACTGTATTTTGTGGGATTACAGGGATCACCCAGCGGGCATGAATTATGGTGTCTACTGATTGATTGCTAAGCATAAAATCCGTGCGAGTTATTCGGTTAATGATCGAATTAGTATACCTTGAAAGGGGTGAACTGTCTTATGGGTTTATTACAGTTTTTTCATCTATTACTGAATCATATATTAATCGTTCTATTACGGCTGTGTTACCCGTACACTAGCCGCATGTAACTAAGATTGAATGTTCGACGAAGTAAAAAGAGGTATTTGATGAGTAGTGGTGTTGAAGCTATTAAGTGGGTAGATAATCAGCTTGAGCTATTAGATCAGCGTTTATTGCCAGGCCAGGCGTTATATATTACCTGCAAAGACTCGACTGAGGTTGCTGATGCGATAACTCAAATGGTCGTTCGAGGTGCTCCCGCAATCGGTGTTAGTGCTGCTTATGGCGTTGTATTAGCTGCGGATGCCGCCTTTTCTGAGCATCAACAGGCTTGGAAAGCAAACATTGCTGAAGCCATAGAAACGCTAGCCAACTCGCGCCCTACCGCTGTTAATCTATTCTGGGCGTTAGATCGAATGCAACGGGTGATTGATACGCTTGAAGACTCTTCACCTCCACATCAGTCGCTGTTGGATGAAGCCAAAAATATTCATAGCGAAGACATTGCGGCTAACAAACAAATGGGGAAGTTAGGCGCAGAATTGATGGCAGCGTCATCAGACACCCCATTTTCAGTTATCACGCATTGTAATACAGGCTCATTAGCCACTGGCGGCTTTGGGACGGCGCTTGGGGTGATACGGCATGGTTGGGATGCCAAGATTATAAAACATGTTTATGCAGATGAGACAAGGCCATGGTTACAAGGCTCAAGGCTGACTGCGTGGGAATTACAGAGAGATGGCATTTCAGTCACCTTAAATACTGATTCTGCTGCAGCTCATATTATGAAACAGGGTGATGTTAGGTGGGTTGTTGTTGGAGCAGATAGGATTACCGCTAATGGCGATGCGGCTAACAAAATTGGTACCTATAGTCTGGCAGTCTTAGCGCGTTATCATGGCATAAAATTTATGGTAGTAGCCCCATCAAGTACGGTTGATATGTCGCTTTCATCCGGCGACTTGATTCCTATAGAAGAACGAACTGGTGAAGAGTTAACCTCTATAAAAGAGGTTCAATTAGCACCTGAGAATATCGCAGCATTTAACCCTGTATTTGATGTTACACCTGCTGAATTAATTGATGCAATTGTGACGGAGCAGGGCGTTGTGTTGAATCCTACGCTAGACAAAATGAAAGCATTATTAGGCTGAATTTGATCAATAAAGAGTAAATATAATGAGTACACCCAGTGTTAAAGATCACCCCGAGGTTAGTCTTCAAACTAAGCCAAAAGGTTTGACGCAAAAAATATGTCTCGTCTCTGCTTATATTAGTTTTGTACTTGGGGCTATAAGTGGGGTATTTATGTTTATTAAGGTAAAAGAACTTGGCTCATCTGACCCTATTTCTGCTAGCTTTCTGGCTTCATTCTTCTTCTTTGCTTTTACCGGAATATCGCTTATGTTAATGGCTAAAGCTAATTTGCCGAATCTAGGCTTTTATAAACCTGAAGGAAAAGCTGAATAGGTAGAGTGTACTTTGTAGAATGTAAAAGGCCCTCAAGCGAGGGTCTTTTTTGTTAGTCGGAGCGTTTTTGCTTTTGACCTTTCTTGTCGGGGTCAGATTTGCTCTTACTTTGTTTTTTCGGTTTTCCTTCATTCTCACTTTCTTCTTCAAACGCAACATTTTCTTGTTCTGCAATAAAATGAAGCGACATATCAAACGCTTTTTGAGTGAAGTCTAATACTTTTTTGTAACCATCATCTGATAGTTTTCTGGCTTCGTCATGAGCTCTGAAGATATTAATAAACTGCCGTTCTCTTTCGTATTGAAGTGGTAGTCTACCGAGCCCCCAATCACTTAGAATTCGCCATATTTCTGGGTTGTATGTGCGTGTATATTTAATAATGAAGGGTATTGGATCGTTTCGCGCTAAGAGTGCAGATAATCTTAATATTAATTCAAACGATAATGTCGCGGTTCCGTTCTCTACGGCTTCGAGAACTGATTTATCTTTTAAGTTAAGCGCTTCATTGGCTTCAGATAGCGTTAAACCTGCAACCTCTCGCAAATCTTTTAACGACTGACCTGCCGCTAGCATTAGTTTTAGTTGGTCTTGTGAGTGAATAAGTGCTTTGCCAACTTTAAATGATGTTTGAGTGGTTCGCTTAGCAAAATTAAATGCAGAAGAGGTAAAATCGCTGAGCCTATCGATCAGCGTATCCTCATCGATTTCTTCTTCAGGTTGTTTCTCTTGTTTGCTTTTTCGTGTTGATGAATCTTTGGTTGAAGATTCACTACTGTTGTCGTCCTTTACTGTTTTATCTGTCGCAGAAGGCTTGTATGCTTGATCGGGTATGCGTTTACCTTGCTTATTTTCAGTAGGGTCGTTTAGAGCATCCTCTAAAAACTCTTCAAGTGCATTGTGCTTGTCACGATTATCCGAGCTCATGGTGAATCCTTAATTGATAGACAGTTTTTCAGCGTCCCTTCGAAAGCGATGGGGCGCGCTAGCAAAAGGCTAGCGCAAGGTATAGCTTGCAGGCTTTTCGTTGTTGGCTGCGAACCGCTGATTGAATTCAATTAAATCCAAAATAACTTCAGCGCTCTCTTTTGCAATAAAATCGAGCTCTTTATCTTTTTTCGGGTTTGCCGCTAGCTCTTCGTCATGCTTTTCTTTCTCTTCCATTGACTTGAACGGCTCTTCACCTTTAATAACACGACTCTTATTGATCAATTCAAGCTGCTTGTTGTCTAGTTCCAGTTTCATTTTCTCTCTTTCTTCTGCATTAAGCGAAAGAGAGGTGGTCTCTCTGCGCTCATTTAAGAAGTCAATTTGCTCGAGTAACAGCTTGTATTCAGCTGTTGCGTTAAAACGTGTCTCATGACGACCTTTTAGCTGATCTAGAATATCAGATGTCGATGTATACTTTGTGTGATCAACAGGGGCAATAGCGTCCCAAGGTAGTGCTTCAGGTAGGGCGTCTTCACCAATTTCAGTTTTATCAATAACAGAAGGAAGTTCAATATCTGGAATAACCCCTTTATGTTGGGTGCTTGCGCCAGACACTCGATAGAACTTGGCTTGGGTGATTTTTATTTGACCGTGGTTAAGTGAACGAACAGATTGAACTGTCCCTTTACCAAATGTTTGGCTTCCCATAATGACGCCGCGCCCGTAATCTTGGATAGCCCCCGCAAATATTTCAGACGCAGAAGCACTCATACGATTGACCAGTACGACCAATGGACCGCCATACACTAGCTCTGGGTCAGGATCTTTGAGTACATCAACCCCTCGGCTGTTCCTAATTTGTACAGTAGGGCCTTCTTTGATAAATAGACCTGTTAGCATGTTCGCTTCTTGAAGTGATCCGCCGCCATTATTGCGAAGATCGATAACTAAGCCGTCTATTCCTTCTTCTTCTAACCCTTTGAGCAGATTTTTAACATCACGGGTAGTGCTCTTATAATTAGGGTCACCTTCTTGCATTGCCTTAAAGTCGGCATAGAATGCAGGTATATCGATAACACCAATACGGCGGGTGACGCCTTCTTTCTCTACTTCTATGACTTGGCTCTGAGCGGCCTGCTCTTCTAGCTTAACTTTGTCACGGACGATATTGATGACTTTAGTCTGGGTTTCGTCTTTGTTACCTGCGGGAATGACTTCTAATCGCACGGTTGAATGTTTTGGTCCTCTAATCAAGTCGACGACTTCATCAAGTCTCCAGCCAACTACATCAACGATTTCGCCATCTTTACCCTGTCCGACACCCACAATTCGATCAGCAGGGCTTAATTGTCCCTGTTTGTCAGCTGGTCCAGCAGGCACCATACGCAGTACTTTGGTGTACTCATTGTCACTTTGTAATACTGCACCAATACCTTCAAGAGACAAGCTCATGTTGATGTTAAAGTTCTCAGACGTACGAGGTGAAAAATAGGTGGTATGAGGATCGTAAACGCCTGTAAAGGCATTCATGTAGGCTTGGAATGCGTCTTCACTACGCGTTTGGAGTACTCGATTAAGCTGACTTTCATAACGAGTTTTAAGGGTTTTTAAAATCTCTTTATCTGTTTTTCCGCTGAGTTTTAAGGAAAGTACTGCACTTTTTAGACGCTTACGCCATAGGTCATCCATTTCTTCTTTGGTGGTCAACCAAGGGCTATCTTTTCGGTCAGTGAGTAAAGATTCCTTCTTATTAAAATCGAGCTTGTCGATACCTGCATCTAGCATTGTGAGTAGGTATCTTAGACGTTCTATTACACGCTTTTCATAGCGGTTGTAAATGTTGAATCCAGGTTCAAGTTGACCCGTTTTCAATGCGCCATCAAGGCGGAATCGGTAAGGTTCGAATTCTTCAACATCGTTAACAAAAAAGTAAATGCGCTGGCTGTCGAGAGTATCTAAATAATTTTCAAAAATGCGTTCTGAGAGGGTGCGGTCGATGGGCTGCTTTCTGTAGTGTGATAATAATAACTGCCTAGACACATGAATGCTGGCGGCTTGCTGCTCTTTATCGGGCACCAGAGGCTGAAAGTTATCAGCATCAAGTACGAGTGCCGATACTGAGGCGCTATTTAGCAGCGAGGTAAATGCGAATGCACCGACCAATAGAGAGCTACGAGTTAGGCTGAGTGAAGGAAACAGTCGGCTAAAGGCTTTTTTTGTCATCATAATAATTATTTTGTATCACGCATTATAAATGATCGTAATGATCGTAATGATCTTGGGATGAATATAAGAAATGTCTCATCATATATTCTTAATAAGGTCGAGTGTGTAAAAATCAACTCTCCATTATTTACTTGGATTATCAAACGTTTCTATTTTAAACGGTCGATACTAGAGTTCTATTATGACAGTCATAAGAACCCTAACAATATAGTTATAACGATTGTAGGGCACAGGAACCCTGCTGACTAGCGTATTTGCGATTAAATATTGTTAATTACTGTAGGGTTTCGTAGAAAAAAACGTTAAAAAGTAAGGAGGTAAAGGGTTGATCGCTAATTTTATCCTGTTAACGATCAACCGCTTGTGAGCATTTATTTAAAATTGCTCATCTTTTTCAGCTTTAACGAGTAGTAATTTAGGTGGGTTAAAGCGCTCGCCACATTCTCGGCTGAGTGCAATTGCATTATCGGTAAATGCTTTCACACCATACTGATTTATGAACTGGATAGCTCCGCCCGTCCAAGGTGCATAGCCAATCCCAAATATACTGCCTATATTTGCGTCCTTTACAGAGGTGAGTACGTTTTCTTCAATACATCTTACGGTTTCAATAGATTGAATAAATAGAAAGCGATCAATCATATGCTGTAAGTCTGCATTTTTGGCTTTTTGCTGATCTACAAAAAGGCTTTCGAGTTCTGACCACAGGTGTTTCTTACCTTTTGCGGGGTAATCATAGAATCCTGCGCCAGCTGCTTTTCCTTTGCGTTGGTGTTGATCTAGCATCTTATTGATAACGGCTTCTGCAGGGTGTGCAATCCACTGACCTCCTGCAGACTCAACATCTTGTTTTGATTGATCTCTTATATGCCTTACGAGTGTTAAGCTGACCTCGTCAATCAGGGTAAGAGGGCCAACAGGCATTCCCGCTAATTGCGCTGCATTTTCGATCGACGATGGGCTGTAACCTTCACCTAGCATAGCGATACCTTCATTTACAAAAGTACCAAAGACGCGAGAAGTGAAAAAGCCGCGACTATCATTCACGACAATAGGGGTCTTGTTAATTTGTAAAACAAAATCAAATGCTTTTGCGAGTGTCTCATCTGATGTTTTTTTACCTGTAATGATCTCTACCAGAGGCATTTTGTCTACAGGTGAGAAAAAGTGAAGGCCAACAAAATTTTCTGGCTTTGAAGAGGCTTCTGCTAACTGAGTGATGGGTATTGTTGAGGTGTTAGAGGCAAATAATCCACCTTTGGCCAGCTTTGGTTCGGCTTCTTGTGTTACTTTTGCTTTAAGCGCGCTATCTTCAAATACCGCCTCAATCACTAAATCACAATCGGTAAGATCATCTGCACTATCCGTCGCTAAAATACGGCTTAGTACTGCCTGTTTTTTATCCTCTGTCATGCGCTTGCGAGAGACGCGTTTGGTTAAAAGCGACTCTGAGTATTGTTTACCTTTATCCGCATTTTCTTGAGTGATGTCTTTTAAAACGACCTCAATACCGCTAATGGCTGCAGAGTAGGCGATACCCGCACCCATCATACCTGCACCCAATACGCCCACTTTTGATACGGTGCTTTTTTCAATGTTTGCAGGTCTGCTTGCGCCTGATTTGATTTCATTAAGTTGAAACCAAAATGTTCCGATCATGTTTTTGCTGACTTGGCCTATGACGAGTTCAGTAAAGTAGCGAGCCTCAATCGTCTGGGCTGTGTCAAAGTCTACTTGGGCTCCTTCTGCTGCAGCTGACATGATGGCTTCGGGTGCAGGATAGCAACCTTTAGTTTTGTTTCTCAGTATTGCGGGCGCGATAGCGAGCATCTGGGCGATTTTAGGGTTAGATGGTGTTCCGCCAGGAATTTTATACCCCTTTATGTCCCATGGTTGGCTAGATTTAGGGTTCTCAGTTATCCACTTCTTAGCCATCGCCATCATTTCGTCAACATCATTAGCAAGTGCATGGATTAAACCTGCTTTTAAAGCTGCTTCAGCATTGAGTTTTTTCCCTTCAGCTAAATAAGGCAGCGACTTTTCTAGCCCTAGCAGTCGAACCGTTCTGACGATACCGCCGCCACCCGGTAATAACCCTAGAGTAACTTCGGGTAAACCAAGTTGCACCGATTTATCGTTAAGTGCTATACGATGATGGCAGGCAAGACAAAGTTCCCATCCACCCCCTAGTGCGGCTCCATTGATCGCGGCAACCACTGGGATGCCCAGTGTTTCTAGTGTTCTCATATGGCCTTTAAGCGCTTGCACCATATTGAAAAATGGCTCTGCTTGATCAGGCCCAACTGAAATGAGTTCGTTTAAATCGCCGCCAGCAAAGAATGTTTTTTTGGCTGAGGCGATAATAATGCCTTTAAGGTCGTCTTGTTCGTTAACCACTCGCTCTGCAGTTAGCTGCAAGGCATCCCTGAACGCTGCGTTCATGGTATTAGCTGATTGACCAGGCATATCAATGGTTAGCGTTAATATTCCGTTATTGTCTTTTTCGTATTTTATGGCTGTCATGGTGTTTCTCGCTAAATCAGTTTTGTGTCGATGCGTTAAAAAATCACGTTGGTGCTATCTAGGGCAGGTAGGTCATACACGCTCAATGATTGTCGCAATGCCCATTCCACCGCCGACACAAAGTGTGGCCAGTCCGTATTTCTGTTGTCGTCTTTCTAACTCATCCAGAAGCGTGCCGAGTATCATTGCGCCTGTTGCACCTAATGGATGCCCCATGGCAATAGAACCACCGTTTACGTTGACCTTTTCATCTGGAACATTAAGCTCTTTTTGGAATCGCATAACGACAGCGGCAAAGGCTTCGTTAACTTCAAATAGGTCAATATCGTCAATGCTTAAGCCTGCTTTTTCGAGCGCTTTTCTGGCTGCAGGGGCTGGGCCTGTTAGCATGATTGTGGGGTCAGTGCTAGTGACGGCGGTGGCGACAATTCTCGCGCGAGGTGTTAAATTTAGTTCGCGTCCCTTTGCTTCACTTCCCACTAATATGACAGCTGAGCCATCCACGATTCCGGACGAGTTGCCAGGTGTATGCACATGATTGATGTGTTCGATATAGTGATATTTTTTTGCCGCTACACTATCAAAACCCATTTCTCCCATCATTTTGAATGATGGATTTAGCTGACCAAGGGCTTCGATGGTTGTATCGGGGCGGATAAACTCATCTTGGCTTAAGATTGTTACGCCATTTTGGTCCAAAACGGGCATGATTGATGGGGTAAAATAGCCTTGAGCTTGAGCGTATGCGGCTTTTTTCTGGCTGTTGAGCGCAAATTGATCAACATCTGTCCGGCTAAATCCGTCAATAGTAGCAATCAGATCGGCGCCTATGCCTTGTGGCATAAAACCTGTTGTAAGGTTTGTGGCTGGGTCCATCGCCCATGCGCCACCATCAGAGCCCATAGGAACTCGAGACATTGACTCGACGCCGCCTGCGACAACGAGGTCTTCCCAGCCAGAACGAACCTTCATTGCGGCCATATTGACGGCTTCTAAGCCTGAGGCGCAAAATCGATTAAGTGTTACGCCTGCTACACTTTCGTGCCAGTTGGCGACTAATGCTGCCGTTTTAGCGATATCGGCGCCCTGGTCGCCTATGGCTGTGACACACCCCATAACCACATCATCAACCTGTGATGTATCAAGGTCATGCTTTTCTTGTAGTTGTGACAAAAGAGAAGAGAGTAGGGTGACGGGTTTGACGCCGTATAATGAACCATCTTTTTTTCCTTTGCCTCGTGGCGTGCGAATTGCGTCGTAGATAAATGCTTCGTTACTCATAATTATTCGCTCACTTGATGTCTTCGGCGTTTACTTGAGTGTTTGCCGATTTTTTGTTTTCAGTATGACTACCATAGATTAGCCAAATTTGATTAAAAATGGCGATTGATGACAAAAACGTTAGCGAAAAGCGTCACTGATTCCTCAAATAAAGTCATCGTTAGTTGAATATTTGTACTAATTAACTATTTTTATAACTAACTGATTTGTTTTTGTATTCTTTACGGTCCTATGCATGCCGTGCTTTTATAGAAACTCTGCCTTTGTGATGTTTTATAAGTAGGTAACTTTATGTCAATTTTGGATAGTATTCAGAACTACTATGAACCTTTGGTAGTCGAAGCGCTGGCTGAGTTAACCAGTGGGAAAGCGTTTGATGATGATCTGTTAGAAGATGTTGTTTGCGTTGCATTAAATCATTTGCCGCCTCGGTATATTAGGCATGAAGTAGATATGGTTTATTACCTATCACCGATAGAGGCGAAAGAAATGCAAGATAAAGTCGTAAGCGCTGTTGAGGATGCTTTAGCGTATGTTATTAAAAGTTCACGCGACTAGGCATTAAAGGTAGGGATAGTAAACACAGTGGGGGCACCAAAGATTAAACAACCGTTCTAGTTTAATCTTTGGTGTAAATGCCATATTAGATAAATATGGGTTAATGAGTAAGTTTAGCCAATACGTGATCTATACGAGTCTCTAAGTTTGTTCTCACCTCTTTAGGTATTAAACAAAGCTGAAACCATTCTGCTAAGTATTTCTCAAGTTCATCTTTTTTGTTGCTGGTTTCTTGTTGGCTATTGATGCCTTGAGAGAGTCGAGCGACTTGCAGTTCCATGCGCAGCTTTTGGTCATCTGGAGGAGAATCTAGCTCTGCGGCTATTTCGCATTGGATGCAAAGCTTTTTTGCCTCATCTGATGAGACAGATGAAAGTGCTTTACTCGTTTCATCCTTAAGTCCATTCCATGTTGTTAACAGAATGTTATTTAATTTAATCAATTGATCTAAATCATTAATTTCATCTGTAAGGGCTGACATGTTATCTAGCGTGTCGCCTGACTGTAGCCCCTCAGCTGCATTTCGAATGAGTTTTGTAATCCTATTGGTTTCTAGCCAAAGAGCACTTTCTTTTTCTGCATTTTGTTTAACTTGCTCAGATTTTATAGCGCTAATAATTTCTTCGAGTTTGTGGCTCAGGCGTTCGTGATCTTTCTTGGGTAAAGGCGGTATTGCTTTAAAACGCTGACGTAGTTCGGTTAATGTTTTGCTTGATGTTAATTCGTCATTAGCCGAAATGTTCTCGGCCTCTTCACAGAGTGCTTCTGCTTGGGCAACCGCTTCATTAATGGCTTGTTGCTTGCTCTCATTCGCGGCATCTCGACGCTTAAATATCTCATCACAGGCGGCTCGGTAATCCTTCCATAAGTTTCGGTCGTCTTTATGAAGGGTTATGCCGATCTTCTGCCATTCTGATTGTAGAGCCTTGGCGCCTTCAATGGCTTCAGATAAAGGTTCATGCGTGATGAGGGCTTGAGTTTTTTCAACAATAGATTGTTTTAATTGCTTATTACGTGAGCGCTCATCATCGAGGTATTGGTCGAGTTTAGCTAATAACTCATTAAATGATTTTTGTACCGCTTTGTTTTCTTTGAACTCTACAGGGTAGCAAGCCTTCCACTCTTCTCTTGCTGCGCGGTTGATTTTCTCAACGGCTTTCCAATCAGTATTCTCCCAGTCATTTTGAGCGACAAAATCACTGACCTGCTGGCAAATGGTTTTTCGTTTTTCTACATTACTTCTTTTGAGTGCTTTTTGCTCTTCAAAGTATTCACGACAAGGTGCATAAGCAGCGTCACAGCCAGCTTTAAATCTCATCCACATTTTCTGGTCTGAAGAACCGCCTAGTTTTTTCCACTCGTCCTGCAACTCTTTTATTTTGTCAGCTTTAATCTGAGGCGCTAGATGTTGCTCTGCTAAACGCTCTACCTGCTCACAAAGCTCGGTTTGCTTTGGCGTAACAGCATAGCCATGCCAATCCCTTAATTCATCTAACTGCTTGCCCAGTAATTGCAGTTTGCCTGTGTATTGTGAAACGACTGCTTTGTCAGCGCCTTGTAGCTGGTGGTTGAGCTCTTTAAAGCGTTGCGATGATTGCTTGAGTGCACGGCTGCTTAGGTCCTTATCCAATAAGGTCAGCTGTTCTTCGATTTGCTGTTGTAACTTAGCAGTATCCTGAGAGTTCTGTTTTCGTTTGTCAGTAATGCTGCCTGCCGCTTTTGAAAGCTGTTTAAGCAGGGGAGGTGAGGGGAACTCATTGGGCCAGTCGACATCATTGATAAATGCTTTGATCTTATTCAGGTCAGTTGTGCTATCGCTATTGTCTACTGTTGATTCAGTGTTTTCTAATGCTGAAAACTGATCTTTATTGCTAATGAAAAACTGAGCAGACTTAAGAAAATGTTTTAAGTCTCGCATTAGTTGTTGGTAGCGTGTTTGCCCTGTTTTTTCAACTGAGCACCCTTTTGTTGCTTCTAGCCATCTTGTTTCTTGTGTTTTGATAATGGCATCTAGAGCAGGTAAATCACTGGCAGACTCAATAGGTGCTTGTTTAAATCGCTCGATAGTTTGGTCGAGTGTGTTGAGCGTCTCTATGCGCTCTTCAATTTGTTGCGCTATCTTTTGTTGCGCTAAAACGGCTTCTTCTTGCGCTTGTTTAAAATGCTCTGATTTTATGCTGCAGGCTTGTTTGCTTGCTTCGAATCGTTGACGTAATTGACTGTCCGTGCATTCACCAAGCTCATTCCATGCATCTAAAAGCGATGTTAGTTTGGCGCTATACAGTTTTACTGTTTCACTGTTTGCATGAATTTCTAAAGATTTCACAACGGTCTCTTGTTTCTCTTTAGTTTCAGCTAGCTGCTTTTTACTTGCTTTAATCTCTTTCAACTTAGATTTAGCTAACTGATATACTTTTTTATCTTTTGCTTTTGCTTGTTTTTCAATGATGACAAGAGGTTCTTCATCAACAACTAGCTCAACGGCCGAAAGTCTGAGTTGATTTAGTTTTGCGTTTATCGCAATGGATTGTAGTGCAGTGCTAGAAAGCTTAACGAGGGCACCAAGATATTGTTCTGCGTTTTCAGAGTTTAAAATAAGTTCAGTGAGTAATGCTTCATCTGTTATTAGTTCGTAAATGGGTAGGGCGTTAGATTTTGCTAACCCTTCAAGCCTGTCTTTGACGGCTGGTTTAATGAGATCGGATGGTTCCTGATATAGACTTAATAATATGTTAATCGAGTCTATTTTATTGATCGCTGCGCGTCTTACTTGGTTGTCGGCATCATTTCTGGCTAAATCTAGAAGAATTTTATTGTCTTCTTCTGCTGAAGGATTAAGCGTTGATATGTACTCTTTACGAGTAATAGCGTTAGAACTTTTCCACTTAGGTTTAAATAGCTTTTTAAGAAATGCTGACATGAGTATCTTTTCACCGTTATTATTGAGCTTAAATTTAAGCTTCGAAACAGACGCCCGTAGTGGGGTCGATTAGTTTAAGGGGCATAGTCTAACCCTGATTGTTCAAATGCGGAATGTTTGTTTAAAGATATTTTGGAGATATTGATGAATTCATCTGAATCTGAGTGCGAGCAAGGCTCAGGCATGAATAAAGATGAGCTGAAAGATATAAAAGATAGACTTATTCGGGCGCTGGCAAGGCGAGAACATAGTCGTTATGAACTCAAGGTCAAAATGGTTCTTAAGTCTTTCGGTGAGCATGCTATTGAGCGAGTGCTAGACGAACTAGAGTTAGAGGGGGTGGTGAGTGATGCGCGCTTTGCTGAGGCCTATTGTTATCATCGAAGATCGAGAGGCTTTGGGCCTACTCGTATTGCCTCTGAGCTGCGAGAAAGGCAGGTGTCTGAGGTGTTGGTTGATGATAACTTAGATGAAACAGAGCACCATTGGTATGAGTCTGCGGCTTATCAAAGAGAGAAAAAGTTCGGAAAGGGGAGGGTTGCTGATTTTACTCAAAAAGCTAGGCAAATGAGGTTCTTAATGCAGAAAGGCTTCAATCATGATCATATTTCTTACGCGATCAAAAAGGTGAGTTAGCCATTAGATCAAACGCAGCCTTATAGTGTGGGCGGCATATCTTGCAAGGTGTCAGGGAACATATAATTGTCTGAAGGCTCTTCGCTATAGGGCTCTTCTGATGATTTGCTCGCAATAATGCCTTCATCAACCTGAGGTTGCTTCATCCAGGTTAGGACGTCGTAATATCGTCGAATATTTTGAACATATACGACAGGTTCTGAACCTCGAGCATAGCCGTGCCTAGTTTGTTTATACCACTTTTTCTTTTGCAATAGTGGTAAATACTCTTTTACATGTAACCATTGGTCAGGGTCTTTGCCGTCTTTTTGGGCAAGAATACGTGCGTCTTCTACATGCCCAAAGCCGACGTTGTAAGAGGCAAGTGCCATCCACGTTCTATCGGGTTCCTTGATTCTATCAGGTATTCTTGCCCTTATTTTTGCAAAATACTTAGCACCACCTTTAATGCTAGCGCTAGGGTCCAATCGGTTTTTGATGCCAAGCTCTTTCGCGGTTACCCGTGTTAGCATCATCAACCCACGCACACCTGTTGGAGAGGTTGCGTTAGGGCGCCAATGAGATTCCTGATAGCCAATCGCAGCCAGTAGACGCCAATCTAATTCATAATTGTCGGCTTCTGCTTTAAAGGTTTCTTCGTAACGAGAAAGGCGTTTATTAATATGGTGGATAAACGTTCTAGCGCCCACATAGTTAAGCTGATTCAAGTGGCCGTAGTACCGTTCTTTAAGTTGCAATAATGTACCGTCGTTTTTTATTTTCTCAAAAAAAAGTGTAGCTTTTTGAGTTAATGAATCATCTTCGCTGGCCGGAAAGTACCATACAAAGTTGAGCGGCTTACTTAGGCTGAACGCTGCGACCGCTTTGGGGTAATAGGCTTGATGAATCGCCAAATCAGTAGAGTCAACAATTGCATAGTCAATAAGGCCTTCACTTACTTGTTTAAGTAGGTCTGAGGTCTCTAGTTCTTCTGATTCCTCCCAAGTAAGATCTATAAAATCTTGCTTGAGTTGTTTTAGAAGATCAATATGATGGCTGTCAGCGACGACGACCAATCGCTTCCCCACTAAATCCGTTAATTCTTTAGGACGAGAAGTTCCTAGGCGGTAAACAACCTTTGGGGTTATTTCAAGATACGGTGATGAGTATTCGAAGCGTGCGTTTCTCCCTTCTGTCGCGGCTAGCCCTCCCGCTGCAAAGTGAGCATAGCCTTGATCAATAACGGAAAGTAGTTCGCCAAGGTTGTCGGCCACTCTTAGTCTTAACTCGACACCGAGCTCTTCAGCAAAGAGTTTACTTATTTCGTAATCGAAGCCTGCGGGTCCATCTTTGTCTTCAAAATAAATGGCGGGGCCGTTACGGGTGATGACGTGCAGAACATGCTCTTGCTCAATTTTTTCTAGAGTAGTGGGTCGTGAACAGCCCGCGAGAGAAAAAATAGTAAACATAAAAACCATGAGCGACAGAGCGCTGGGCATGAAACCGCTTCTCAATACGTTTTTATCCGACATCTACTTACACTCTTCAATCTTACTGCCTTACTGCTATTTAGTGGTCGTCAATTGAGCTTCATTAATGACTAGGATGAGGCAGTGCACACACTAAATATTGAGTTTTCTACAGTTTTTATATCTGTGCATACTTCCAGTTAGGCGGTTTATAGTCAATAGTGCATGTTTAGAACTGTGAAAAACATTGTAAAACTTATGTGGCGGTATATGGAGAATGGTATTAAATAGGTAAATCAATGTTGTTGATAGGGGCGTATTTCAAGTATTATACGCAACTTTCTTTCACTCCTTCCAAGAGGCACAGCCAAGTGATGCTGGAACTGCGAGGCGCACCCGCCCTTTCTTCTTTTCGTAACACAAAAATGCTATCGGCTATCAAAGAGCAGGTTTCTGCTGTTGATTCTGTTTATGCAGAGTTTATGCATTTTGTTGATGTTGAAAAAGAGCTAAAAGCGGAAGAACTAAACACCCTACACCGTATCCTTAAATATGGTCCTAAAGCTGATGTCGAAGCCACAGAGGGTCAGTTATTTTTAGTGGTTCCACGTCCAGGCACTATTTCCCCATGGTCAAGTAAAGCAACCGATATTGCTCATAATTGTGGACTGGAAAAAATTAAACGAATTGAGCGGGGGATTGCCTACTTTGTTCGTTCTGATAAAAAGCTCGATAAAGCTGAGCGAGAGCGCTTGTCTGCATTCTTTCATGATCGTATGACTGAAGCTGTATTCTATGAAATGGCCGGTGCAGAGTTACTATTTAGCGTTGCTGAACCTGAGCCCATGAATACTGTAGATGTGCTGGCGCACGGACAAACTGCGCTTGTAGAGGCTAACCGTAAGTTGGGCTTGGCTTTAGCAGATGATGAAATAGAGTATTTGACCTCAGCATTTATTGGTTTAGAGCGAAACCCTACAGACGTTGAGTTGATGATGTTTGCTCAAGCAAACTCTGAGCACTGTCGACATAAAATATTTAATGCATCATGGGATATCGACGGTGAGTCGCAAGATAAATCACTGTTCGCGATGATCAGAAACACCTATGAAATGAATAGTGAGGGTGTGCTTTCAGCTTATAAAGATAACGCGTCTGTTATAGAAGGCTCAAAAGCAGGACGTTTTTATCCTGACCCTGTAACAAAAGAGTACGCCGCCCATCAAGAAGATATCCATATATTGATGAAGGTTGAAACTCATAACCACCCAACGGCTATATCGCCCTTTTCAGGTGCAGCGACAGGTAATGGTGGAGAGATTCGTGATGAAGGCGCTACCGGTAAGGGTTCTAAACCTAAAGCGGGTTTGAGTGGCTTCACCGTCTCTAATTTGAAAATCCCTGGTTTTGAGCAACCTTGGGAAGGCGATTACGGTAAACCGGATAGGATAACTTCTGGGCTTGGTATTATGCTCGACGGACCTATTGGTGGTGCGGCGTTTAATAATGAGTTTGGTCGCCCCAACTTATGCGGCTACTTTAGAACATTTGAAGAGACTGTTGCGGGACTAGAAGGCGATGAAGTTAAGGGATATCACAAGCCAATAATGATTGCCGGCGGCCTAGGTAATATTAAGGCGAAGCATGTAGAAAAGGGTGAAATCCCTGTAGGCGCAAAGCTAATTGCGCTAGGCGGACCTGCAATGCTCATTGGTTTGGGAGGTGGAGCTGCATCTTCAATGGACTCAGGAAGCAGTCAAGAAGATCTTGATTTCGCTTCTGTCCAAAGAGAAAATCCAGAAATGGAGCGTCGTTGCCAGGAAGTAATCGATCGGTGCTGGCAGCTAGACGATGATAACCCTGTTGCCTTTATCCACGACGTGGGTGCCGGTGGCTTATCGAATGCGTTTCCTGAGCTTGTTAAAGATGGCGATCGAGGCGGCATATTTAATCTAAGGGATATCCCTAGTGATGAGCCCGGCATGTCACCCCTTGCGATTTGGTGTAATGAATCACAAGAGCGTTATGTGTTGGCGGTAGCACCAGAGAATCTCGCTACATTTGATGCTATTTGTAAAAGAGAGCGTTGTCCTTATGCTGTTATTGGTGAGGCAACAGAAGAAATGCATCTTAAGTTAAAAGATGAGCATTTTAACAATAATCCTGTTGACTTGCCGATGGATATTTTATTTGGTAAGCCACCTAAAATGCACAGAAGTGTTGAAAGAAAGAACTTCACCAAAACTGTGTTTGATTCTACTGGTATTGATATATCAGAAGCTGCAAACCGAATACTCAGGTTACCGAGTGTCGCGAGCAAGAGCTTTTTGATTACTATTGGTGATCGATCGATCACAGGCTTAGTTGCACGAGATCAAATGGTTGGCCCTTGGCAGGTGCCTGTTGCTGATGTGGCAGTAACTGCATCATCTTTTGACACCTATAGCGGTGAAGCAATGGCGATGGGAGAACGAACACCTATTGCTATCATTGATGCGCCCGCTTCTGGTCGGATGGCGGTGGGTGAGGCTATTACCAATATAGCATCTGCTTACATCGAAAAAATATCTGATATTCGCTTATCCGCTAACTGGATGGCAGCGGCTGGACACCCTGGTGAAGATGAGAATTTATACGATACCGTTAAAGCGGTAGGTATGGAATTGTGCCCTAAGCTAGGGATCACGATTCCAGTAGGAAAAGACTCTATGTCAATGAAGACGGTATGGGATGATAATGGCAGCCGAAAAGCTGTTACTTCGCCCTTGTCTCTAATTATTAGTGGTTTTGCTCCAGTCATTGATGTTAGAAAAACCGTAACACCGCAGCTGAAAGTCGATCAAGGTCAGACAGATTTGATTTTAATCGATTTGGCTAATGGTCAAAATAGATTAGGTGGCTCAGCCTTAGCTCAAGTGTATAAGCAAGTGGGCGCTGTAGCGCCTGATCTTGATGATGCTGAAGATTTAAAAGCGTTCTTTGCCGTTATTCAGGGTCTGAATGGTGATGACAAGTTATTGGCTTACCATGACCGCTCTGACGGCGGTATGTTTGTCACGTTGTGCGAGATGGCGTTTGCAGGTCACACAGGTATAGACGTTAAGCTAGATTTGCTAGCTGAAGATAAGTCTCATTTTGCGCGTGAATTGTTTAACGAAGAGCTTGGTGCTGTTATTCAGGTGCGCACAGAGGATACTGAGTTTGTGCTGCAACAGTTTAACTCGGCAGGTCTGGGTGAGCATGCGCTGGTGGTTGGTTCACTTAATGAAGAAGATGAAATTAGATTCCTTTTTGATGGTGAAACAGTACTGGGTGCTCCTCGTGCTGAATATCAGCAAGTTTGGTCAGAAACAAGTTATCGAATGCAGGCTTTGAGAGATAACTCAGAGTGTGCGTTAGAAGAGTATGAGCAGATCTCAGATGTTCAAGACCCGGGGTTAAATGCAGTGGTTACATTTGATATCGCTGAAGATATTGCTGCACCCTACATTAATACCGGCGTTCGGCCGAGAATTGCTGTACTAAGAGAGCAAGGTGTTAATGGCCAGGTTGAAATGGGGGCAGCATTTACACGAGCTGGTTTCAGTGCGGTAGATGTTCATATGAGCGATATTTTGTCTGGCAGAGTAAGTTTGCAAGATTACAATGCTCTAGTGGCTTGCGGTGGATTCTCTTACGGAGACGTTCTCGGTGCCGGAGAGGGTTGGGCAAAGTCTATTCTATTTAACAACTTAGCAAGAGATCAGTTCTCAAGCTTCTTTGAGCGAGCAGATACTTTGGCTTTAGGGGTTTGTAATGGTTGTCAGATGCTTTCAAACCTTCACGAGCTAATCCCAGGTGCAGACCTATGGCCACACTTTGTTAGAAACCGTTCAGAGCAGTTTGAAGCGCGACTGACTATGGTAGAGGTACAAGATTCACCGTCAGCATTTTTTGCGGGGATGAATGGTTCTCGTTTACCTATTGCTGTTGCACATGGCGAAGGGCGAGCAGAGTTTGCTTCTAATAGCCAGTTGTCAGCGCTCAATGAGCGTGGGCTTGTTGCGCTACGTTATGTGGATAACCGTGGTGATGTTACTGAAAGATATCCGGCGAACCCTAACGGTTCCCCAATGGGGCTTTCTGGTGTAACCAGTGATACTGGTCGAGTGTCTATTATGATGCCGCACCCAGAAAGAGTTTTCAGAGCTGTTCAGAATTCTTGGCATCCAAGTGAGTGGAGCGAAGATGCCCCATGGATGAGAATGTTCAGAAACGCTAGAAAGTGGCTTAATTAAGTAAAGTATTAGCTCTCAAAAAACCGTCTCAAGTTTGAGGCGGTTTTTTTTTGGAGCGCTATAAAGCGATCTTTGTAAATAAATGTAACTTAATGATAGTCTTTGTAATGTGTTTGGATGTTTTGCATTTTAATATCATCTAATTAGGCTAGTTTTGATGTTAAATAACTAAATAATAATGCTATTTATGTCTTGATTTTTGTATAGATGCTGTTCTTTATGCACATTTTTATAAGTTTTGGATAAATAGGGATTGGTTACATGGTTTATATTAATTATTTAGCCTGTTGACAAATATAAGTTATTGAAATTTAAAGTTAATATGTTTTGGGTTGATTTCTCATCAATCTGACGGGGTGTCAGTGTTTATGGGGGGTTAGCAGGTTTTTCAAGGCTTTATCCCCAAAGTTATCCACAGAAAGTGTTAATAACTGAAAGCGTTATATTGATGTGTGTGGTTTTTGTAACCAGGGGGCGTTTTTTTGGGGGGTATAATGTATAAAATTTGTTTTTATGTTCCTGAATCTCATCTAGAGATTGTAAAAATGGCGCTGTTTAATGCTGGCGCTGGAAGGCAAGGGTTGTACGAGCATTGCTGCTGGCAGTCAAAAGGAGAGGGACAATTTAGGCCTATGATAGGTAGCAATCCGTTTATAGGTGATGCTGGAGAATTGGAAGTGGTGAGCGAATATAAAGTAGAAATGGTGTGTATGCGTAAATTTACTAAAGATGCTGTTGAAGCCTTAAAGCAAGCTCATCCTTATGAAGAGCCTGCTTTTGATGTTTCTGAAATAATTAGTGTGTAATTAGATGCTGAGGGGGGATGGCTATTTATCTCGTAGAATATCTTTAACGTGTACGGGAAAGTAATCAAGTGGATGGTCAGATATATAGTGCTTTAGTGTTTGAAATACGGTAGGAAATGAGATCTGATCCCATGGAATCTCTTGTGGTGTGAATAGTTTCGCTTCAAGGGTTTCTTCCCCTGCACCAAAATTTCCATCAAGTAGTCGAGCTCTAAAAAATATATGAACTTGATCGACCTCGGGAACATTCATGACAGTGTATAGGCCCTCTAGTTCCACAGTTGCTTCGGCTTCTTCTAGTGTTTCTCTTAAGGCTGCTTCAGACGTTGTTTCTTGGTTTTCCATAAAACCAGCAGGTAGCGTCCAATAACCAAGTCTAGGTTCAATTGCGCGTCTGCAAAGTAATATTCTTCCCTCAAAGATAGGAAGTGTACCCGCCACAATTTTGGGGTTTTGGTAATGTATGATTTCACAGTGCGTACAAACGTGGCGTAACCTGTTATCACCCTTTGGGACTTCATTCTTTACAGGGTTTCCACACTCACTACAAAATTTCATTATGTTTTCCAGATTGTTAGGTTTCATAAAATTATATATCGATTTAAAAGCAGCGTCATGTATTAAGGTGGCTGCTTTAACTGTTTATAGTCTGGTAAGATTAATATTTTTAATAGTTCGATTGTTGTGAGGTGAGCGTGATTTACGATCTAGGTGACAGAAAGGTTGTGTTGGAGGAGGGGGGGCATTTTGTTGCACCTAATGCGACATTAATCGGCTCGGTTACGCTAAGGGAGAATGCAAGTATTTGGTTTAATGTCGTTATTCGTGCAGATAATGATTCAATAACAATTGGCGCTAATAGCAATATTCAAGATGGAAGTGTGTTACATACAGATTCGTCTTATAAGCTTGAAGTAGGCAGTGGTGTTACTGTTGGGCATAAAGCTATGCTGCATGGTTGTGTTATTGGCGATTATAGCTTGATAGGTATTAACGCTGTAATATTGAATGGTGCAAAAATAGGAAAACACTGCCTAATTGGGGCTAATACACTGATACCGGAAGGTGTTGAAATTCCAGATGGGAGCTTAGTTGTTGGTAGTCCGGGTAAAGTGAAACGACCGTTGACGGATATTGAAAAGAAAGTACTCGAGGCAAGTTCTGTACATTATGTTCAAAATGCCGGGCGCTATAACAAGCTACTTGTTGAACAAAGGTGATAGATTTTGAAATTTAAGGTGTTTTGAGTATGGGTAAATATGACGCTAAAGATGTTAAATCTCCATGTGTGAGTATATGCGCACTTGATGAGAATGAAATCTGTGTTGGTTGCTATAGAACGGGTATGGAGATTTCTCGCTGGGGTGGAATGAGCGGGGATGAGAAGCGTGAGGTTATGATGCAAGTTAAA